>CAXUFG010000074.1:0-21994 GCA_964250265.1 uncultured Pseudonocardiaceae bacterium
GCCCCCGACAGCGGCTACCCGTTCGCCTGCCTGGAAAGGTCGATCATCAGCGCCACCTGGACGGCGGCGTCGGCGGGGTTGGCGGCTGACTGGCTCAGCCGCGGCCGGCGGCGCCCGGCGCGGGTCGGGTTCTTCGGGGTGGGCCTGATCGCCCGCTACATCCACACCTTCCTGGCCCGCACCGGCTGGTCGTTCGACGAGATCGGCGTGCACGACCTGTCCACCGACAGCGTGGCCGGCTTCTGTGCCTACCTGAGGGGCCAACTGCAGCAGTCGGGCACCGCCAGCCGGGTCACCGTGCACGAGCGCGCCGAGCAGTTGATCCGCTCCAGCGACCTGGTGGTCTTCGCCACCGTCGCCGGTCAGCCGCATGTCAGCGACCCGTCCTGGTTCGAACACGATCCGGTGGTGCTGCACGTGTCGCTGCGCGACCTCGCACCGGAGATCCTGCTTGCCTCCACCAACATCGTCGACGACATCGAGCACTGCCTGAAGGCCAACACCTCGCCGCATCTGGCCGAACAGCTCACGGGCAACCGGCACTTCCTGCACGGCACGTTGGACGACGTGATGGCCGGACGGGTGACGGTGCCGGCGGACCGGCCTGTGGTGTTCTCGCCCTTCGGCCTTGGAGTGCTCGACCTCGCGGTCGGCAAATACGTCTACGACGAGGTGGACCGCTGCGGCGAGTTGCATGTCGTCGACGACTTCTTCCACGAGCTGCGCCGGTACGGCTAAGCGGCCGGGTGCCGCCCCGGGTTGAGCGCAAGGTCGGGATGTTGGCGCTGATCGTACCGACCATGCGGATCGTGCCCGACGCTTAACGGGTCGGACCAACGGGCGGAGCTGAGCCTGTCGGTAACGGCGTACTACAGTTGGTCTTGGCCCACTGGGTGATGTTCCTGGCGGCCCGCTGAAACTCGGGATTGTTGATCGCCGGCGGCCCGTCCGGCAGCTGGGTCAGGTTGTAGCTGACGGCGGCGAGCTGACGTTCGGCCTCTACCACGGCGTTGTGGACAGCTTGTAAGTCGTTCTTGATCGCGGCGGGTGGGGAGGAGTTCATCGCCGTCTTGAACTGCGCGACGATCGTGTCGAATGCTGAATGCACCGTTTCAGCGTTCGCGGTCGGGGTGATCTGGCCATACGCCGCATCGATCTTGCCAGTCGTCGCGCGGTAGACGGTGCAGTACGAGGAGGTGCTGGCCGGGGCTGTACCGCTAGCCGAGCTGGTCCCGCAACTGACCAGCGTCAGTCCGAACACCACCGCGGCGGCGAGTACCGTGTGTTTACCCATGCCCATCTCTGTCACATCGCCAGGATCCCGTCTCCCCCTGTTCTCGACCTGGGAATCGACCTCTCGCCCGGAAGTGTTACCGCTACAAGACGAGGGAGGCCGTCGTTGCACACTGTTAACCTCCCGGCCAGAGTAGGTATCTACGGCGTGCCGGAAGCGACCCTGCGAAGGAGATAGTCCAAATGCTGGTAGACGATGCTCGGAGGATTGCCGCCGCGATCGAGGAACGCCTCAACGCCGGCACCTGCCAGGGGGTCAAGGCGTCGGTCAGATCGGATGAGATAAGCCCCAAGTCGGTTCCGGCCGGTGCTGGGCGTCCGACCTTCATCAGCTACTTCATCGAGATCGCTGACGGCACTCGGCTGGCTTCCCTCACGCTGGGCCAGGCGGGCGCATTGCTCGACGATATCGAGTCGGATTGGGACCCGGATCGGCTCTTTGACGCGATACGAGCTCGGGATGTGCCCGTTGAGGACAATCGTTAATCCATCTCCTGAACCCGGAGACCGTGCGGTGTCTCGATCACTTTGGTGGCGTCTCCGTCATGGGTGACAGAGAGCTCGCCGCTGGGGAACGGGATTCCATGTGCCTCGATGCGGTGCAGCCCTCTGGGCAGCACGGGGTTCAGCGACACGGTGCCGGCCGGCACATCGGGCTCCAGACCCAGGCACAGCGTGACGATCGCCAGTGGCACTCCGGCCGCCCACGCCTGCGGCCGGCAGGCGGTGGGATAGGGAACGGGGAAGTCACCCGGCTCGCGACGGTGCCCGCCAAAGAGCTCGGGCAACCGCTCATCGAAGATCGCCAGCGCATCGAGCAGGTCACCGACCAGGCGCATCGCCACGTCGTCGAACCCGTAGCGCCGCAGTCCCTCGCAGGCGATGACCGTGTCGTGCGGCCACACCGAGCCCACGTGGTAGGAAATCGGGTTGTATCCCGCCATCTCGTCGGAGAAGGTGCGCAACCCCCATCCGCTGGACATCGCCGGGCTCGCCAGCTGGGCCGCGACCTGCTCGGCCTCCTGCTGCGAGGGCACCCCGCACCACAGCAGGTGAGCCATGTTGGACGCGATCGAGTCGACCTGGCGCTTGTCGTGGTCGAGGGCTAGCGCGAAGGAGCCCGGCGCGCCGCCAGCGCCTGGGCGCCAGTACCGCCGCCGGATCAGCTCTCGCAGTTGCTCCGCCTCGGCGACAAGGTCATCGGCCTCTGCGTGATGGCCCAAATGCGATAGCACCGCGGCGAGCGCACGGCGCGCCCGGTAGGCGTAGCCCTGCACCTCCACGATCGCGATTGGCGACCTGGCCAGCCGGCCGTCGGCGAACTGCACGGCGTTCACCGAGTCCTTCCATCCCTGGTTGACCAGTGACCGCGGGCCGGTGGGTGCATACTCGATCAGGCCGTCACGGTCCGGGTCGGCGGGGCCGCGAAGCCAGCCAAGCGCCGCCCGAGCCGACGGCAGCAGCTTGGTGAGGGCCTCGCGGGGAGCGCCCCAGCGCAGCGCCTCACCCAGCATGATCAGGAACAGCGGCGTCGAGTCGGCACTGCCGTAATACGGGCGGGCCCCACCCGTGGTGCCTTCGCCCAGCCACGGCCGGTCGCCGAACCGGACCTCGTGCAAGATCTTGCCCGGTTGCTCCCCGTTGCCTGAGTCGTTGACCTGACCCTGCCTCGCGGCGAGTGCGGCCAGCGCGTCGAGCATCAGCTCGGGCCGGAATGCGCGGGCCTGGTAGCTGGAGATCAGCACGTCTCGGCCGAACAAGGCGACGAACCACGGAATCCCGGCGGCGAGTAGGCGCCGGGAGCCGTCCCGGTCGTCGGGAATGCTGAGCGCGTCAAGATCGGTCAGCGAACGGTGGCAGCCGCGGGCGAGACGCTCGGGCAGGCTGTGCACCACCACGTCCGACCGGCCGGTGGTTTCGGTCCGCGGGCGGATCGGGATCCGTTCCTCGTCACCGGAACCGCGGTGGGCCTCCACCTCGATCCGCAGCACCCACGGCTGGTCCCGGCTCAGCCACACGTCCCAGTGTGCGGCGTTGCGGTCAACTAGCCCGGGAGGCGGGTCCAGCTGCACCGATGTTGCGCGCGCCGACCCGGTGGCCTCGAAGCGCAGACTGTCGGGCGAACGAGACATCGGAATGCCCGAGGACTGCCCGCAGGGATCACCAGCGAGACGGCGAACCTGGAAGATGTCGGCGAAGTCGGCGTCTAGCCGGATCGAGAGGCGCGCCCGCACGGGATCGGGTGTCCAGCAGCGCAGCGTCAGGGTCTCGGTCATCCGCCCTGGCGAGAGCTCGCGCAGCCGCTCGCACTCCACCGGCGCGTCCGGTAGCCGGTCGGCCAGGGTGGCGTAGCCGCGGAACCGGGCCACCGCAGGACTCACCAGTCCAGACCCCAAGTGCCGCAGCGGCTCGGAGTCCAGGTGCACTTGTAAGCAGGACAGGTGCCGGGTGTCGTCGGTGATCAAACCGAATGGGCCCGCCCCCATGTCGCCGCGCTCGTCGGAGATCGCGAAGGTCAGACCGGCGATGACGGTGATGGTTCCTGGCCCGGCTAGCACTCCCGGTGGTACCGCGCGGTCCCTGTCCGGCGGGTCACCGGTGGTCATCGGACTGTTTGGCGCGGCGCCGTGAACGCCGGCGCTCGCCGTGGGAGGTCGTGATGAACCAGCAGCGGACGTGTCGAGGGGGTAGGTGCGCTGAACACCATGGGCGCAGCGGGTGCTGGCATCCGACGATCACGCATCGGAGCGAGCAACGTGTCAAAATTGCGAATCAGTGCCGCCGAGGAGAAGTGATCGGCGACGTGACGGCGGCACGCAGCCCGATCGATCTCGCCGATCCGGCCGATCATCGGTGCAAGTTCGGCGGTGGTGGCCCGGACGAACCCGGTCACCCCATCTCGCACGATCTCCGCGACCGCACCGTTGTTGGTAGCCAGCACCGGCGTACCGCAGGCCATGGCCTCGACGAGCACCATGCCGAACGGTTCGCGCCAGGAAATCGGAAAGAGCAGTGCTGCAGCGCGGGAGAGAAAGTCGTAGGTCGCCTCGCGGCCGAGCTCGCCGAGGAACACGACATCGGGACCCAGGTGCGGCGCGACCGCGCGCTCGAAGTACGCCTGCTCGGCCGGTTCGCGACACTTGGCGGCGATCAGCAGCGGCAGGCCGGCATCGCGGGCCAGCGCGATGGCCTCCGCGGCCCCCTTCTCTGGCGCCATCCGGCCGAGAAACGCCAGGTAGCCCTCCGAGCTGGCCCGGAACGGGACAGCCTCGACGTCGATGGCGTTGTAGCAGATCCCGGCGAAAGGCAAATGTGGTGCCGCCTGCCGCTGCGAACGGCTGATTGCGACCAGCTGCAGCTGTGGGGCGCGCGCCACCAGCCCGTTGTAGAGGCCGAGCAGTTCGGTCTCCAGCGATCCGTGCACGACGTGCAGCGCCGGCACCGAGCCCTGTGCGGAGAGCAGCGCCCCGAGCGGACCAGAGTGGTCGATCACCGCGTCAACGTCGGACAGCACGTCCAGCCCGCCGAGCACGTGCCGCCACTCGTCGGTGGCCATGCCGATCTGAGCCGGTAGGGCATCCAGCGGCGAAACCACCCGAACCCCGGGCACGGCGGAGCCCGGCCCGGCGACGAGCGTCACGTCGTGGCCGGCCGCGGCCAAACCGGCAGCCTGCAGCGCGACGACCCGCTCGATGCCGCCGTAGGCCGGCGGCGGGACGGGGATCCACGGTGGGGCAAGGAGTCCAATGCGCATGCGATGACTTTCTTGAGAGGCGACCGACCGCCTAGCAACGACGTCGACTGCTCAGGCAGCGTCGGGCGACATCGATCCAGCTGGCGGTCATCGGGCTGTGCACGTGCGAGAACGCGGCTGGCGGGGGCACGGCCTACCTGAGGGGGCGCCAGACACGGCAGAATGCCATGATCGTCAGAAGCGCTGCGCGAACTTACCTCGTTCGTAGTCAAACGCTCATCGACGCATGCCGTCAAGCTGCAAGTCGGGTGAGGAGACAAACGTCACCGCACGGGCCTGCGCCCAGCACGCTTGTTGATTGTGTCCGACGTGCCGGGTCCGGAGCTCACCGTTGGCGCCGCGGGTGCTCGAGGAAGAAGCGCACCATCTCCGCGGACGCGTCGGGGCCGTGCGGGTCGGTATAGGACCCGGCCGGGTCGCCACCGGACCACGCGTGGCCCAATCCGTGGACAATCCAGGATTCCGCGACGATCGCGCCGTCGACGTCCCGCACTGTCGTCTGTGTGCAGGGCGCGCCGCCGAGCTCGGTGAGCCGGGTCGTGGTCGCCGAGCAGCGAGCGCCCGGGCCCGCTGCGACGATGCGGGCGGCGACCAGACGCTCGGCGTTGACCGGGGCTACGACGGTATCGCCGTCGCCGTGGAAGACGATCAGTGGCAGGTCGCTGCCCGGGGCCGTCGTGCCGCCGGTGCGCATCGCGGCGAACGCGGATTTCACGTCATGGGCGGCGCGGTAGGGGAGGCCCGAGTGGACCCCGACGGCGGCGTAGACGGCCGGGTAGGTCGCGGCCATCACGGCCGCCATCGCGCCGCCCGCCGACAGTCCGGCGACGTACACCCGGTCCGGGTCGGCGTCGTACTCGGCGACGATCCGCCGGGTGATGCCGGCCAGGATGGATGGCTCACCCTCTCCGGCGCGCTGGTCGGCGGGGGAGAACCAGTTCCAGTAGCCGCCATTGTTAGCCTTCCTCGACTGCTCCGGGTAGGCCACCAGGAGGCCGTGCCGCTCGGCAAGCTCGTTCATCCGGGTGCCGGCCGCGAAGTCCGCGGCGTGCTGGGAGCCGCCGTGCAGCATGACGATGAGGGGGCGCCGCGCGCTGGTCGGGCAGGTCGGGGCGTAGAGGTCGAAGCGGCGGGTACCTGCTGCCTCGGTGTGGCTCAGCCGCAGGAGGCGTTCGCCGGGCGCGGCGGTCGTTTCGGAGGGCTGGATTTCCTGCGCCGCAGTCTGTGCCTCACTAGTTTGGGTGGTACCAGCCTTCGTGCCTCCTGCAGGGGAGCTCAGGGTGCGCTGCAGCATGGCGACTGCCTCCGCCAACCGTCCCTCGCGGGTGAGACGTAGTGCCGCGGCCATACCGTCTTTCTTGTCGTGGTCCATGGCGAGTCCTCCCGCGTTGGGTGCGGCACCGGTCGCCGACTGCCGTGGGCTGAGAGCCGGCGTGGTGCGCGCGCTCCTGATCAGGTGGTGCGTGGGACGAGCGCGGCCTTGACGGCTCGCGACGCGCGGAACGCCCCCAGGACCTCCACCGACCGGATCGTCGCGAGCGCGAGCTCGGCGTCGACGTCGTCGGCGATGGTCGCGAGCCCTAGGACGCGTAGCTCAATCGTGCGGCCGGCCTCGCGAAGCTGTTCGAGGTCACGCCGGCTGAGGTGTTGCACGCCGAGAGTCAGCGTTCGCCGGGCGACCGTGTCCGCCACGGCATCCGACCGGCTCTCGAGTTGACGCCGGATCGCCGTGCGGATGAAGTCCGTGCGGTTGGCGAAGAATCCCTCGTCGACGAGCAGATCGATCTGCCCGAGGTCGACGAGTCCCACATTGATCGTGATCTTCTCGCTCTTGTCGACCTCGGCCACAACACCAGCCTCTCACCATCTCACTGGATGGACAAGGGATGGACAATTGTCGAGGAGAACGCGTTCAGACACCCTCGTAGATGAATTTCTGCATTTAGCGGCCACCCCATACCGGCGGCCGACCCTCTATGGCGGCGGCTCGGCCTTCCGCGGCGTCGTGGGTGGTGTTGGCCACCAGCCGCATCGTCTCGCCGAAGCGGATCGCATCCACAGCGGACATGTCGCAGCCTCGACGGGCCACCTCCTTGGTGGCCCGGGCGGCCAGAGGGGCGGCGGCGAGCAGCCGGTCGGCCAAATCCCGCGCGGAGGAGAGCAGCGATGAGTGCGGCACGATCCAGCCGGCGAGCCCGATCTCCTTGGCCCGCTCGGCGTTGATCTGCTCCCCGGTGAGCAACAGCTCCATGGCGTATTGCCAGCCGATCCGCTGCGGCAGCCGGATGGCGCCGACTATCGTGGGGGTGCCGATGCGCACCTCCGGGTAACCGAAGACCGCATGCTCGCTGGCGATGATGAAGTCGCACCAGGTGAGCAGGGTCAACCCATAACCCAGGCAGTACCCGTTCACCGCGGCGATCACCGGCTTGTAGATCTCCCAGCCGCTCTCGAAGGAATTGACGGTCGGCCTTTCCCAGAACGTGCCCGGGAACTCACCAGCGGGATTGCCCGGGGAGTGGATGTCCGCCCCGGCGCAGAATGCCCGGCCGGCCCCGGTGACGATCGCCACCCAGGCGTCCTCGTCGTCCCGGAACGCAGCGAACGCGGCGTTGAGCTCCGCACGCATCTGCTGGTCGATGGCGTTGAGCTTGTCCGGTCGGTGATAGGTGATCGTCGCGACGTGTCCGTCCAGCTCGTAACCCACCCTGTCAGCCACAGCGTCCAGACTAGGACGAGGTCGAGTCACGGCGGCTCGATCGTTAACATGGCTGGGTCACTGAAGGACGGTAGGAGGCAAGGGACTTGCCCGTCCCACCGGTACGGCTACCCAGAGTAGGCTCTAGGTTGCGTACACCAGGAATCTGAAGGACGCGATGCTCACCGACCGTACGACGCTCACACAGTTCTTGATCGAGGAGCGGCGCCGCTATCCGGGCGCGAGCGGAGATCTGAACGCGCTCATTCTTGACGTCGCGCTCGCGTGCAAGGCGATCGCCAAGCGGGTGGCTTACGGCGCGCTCGGCGGGGTGATCGGGGCCGCGGCGACGACAAACGTGCAGGGGGAGACGCAACAGAAACTCGACCTGGTCGCGAACGATCTGTTCCTGCGCGCCAATGAATGGGGCGGCCTGATCTCCGGGATGGTGTCCGAGGAGCTGGAGGCACCGCATCCGATCCCGGAGCGCTACCCGCGCGGCAAGTATCTCCTGGCGTTCGATCCGCTCGACGGTTCGTCGAACATCGACGTGAACGTCTCGGTCGGCAGCATTTTCTCGATCCTGCGGGCGCCGGATCCGGGCGCGAAGGCAACCGCGAAGGATTTCCTGCAGCCCGGTTCGGAGCAGGTCTGCGCCGGATACGCGATCTACGGTCCTTCGACGATGATTGTCTTGACTGTTGGTACGGGTGTGCACGGCTTCACACTCGAGCCGCAACTCGGCGAGTTCATCCTGACCCATCCGGCGATCCAGGTCCCGGCTGTTGCGAGCGAGTTCGCGATCAACGCCTCGAACAGCAGATTCTGGGAGCCGCCGGTGGCGCGTTACGTCGAGGAATGCCTCGCCGGTAGTGAGGGCCCTCGTGGCAAGGACTTCAACATGCGATGGGTCGCCTCACTTGTCGCGGAGACGCACCGCATCCTCACCCGCGGCGGCGTGTTCCTCTATCCGCGCGACACGAAGGAGCCGGCGAAGCAGGGCCGGCTGCGCTTGCTTTACGAGGCCAATCCGGTGGCCTTCATCGTTGAGCAGGCGGGCGGGCTGGCGA
Organism: uncultured Pseudonocardiaceae bacterium; assembly: GCA_964250265.1. GTDB lineage: Bacteria > Actinomycetota > Actinomycetes > Mycobacteriales > Pseudonocardiaceae. The sequence continues at coordinate 8,816 of CAXUFG010000074.1, forward strand.
GCACCGGGCGCGAGCGAGTTCTCGACGTCGCGCCCGGTGAGCTGCATCAGCGCATTGCGTTCATCTTCGGCGCACGCGAGGAGGTCGAGCGCATCGAGCAGTACCACCGCGATCACAACCTGGCCGAGTACGACACACCGCTGTTCAGCACGCGCGGCCTGTTCCGCACCAACAGTTGAGCGACTGGGGGAGAAGGATATGTCCGCCAAGCATCCGATCATCGCCATCACCGGCTCTTCAGGCGCCGGGACGACATCGGTGATGCGCACCTTCGAGCAGATCTTCCGGCGCGAGCACGTGAACGCGACGCTTATCGAGGGCGACAGTTTCCACCGCTACGACCGCACCGAGATGAAGGCCGCAGTGGCCGAGGCGTTGGACCGCGGTGACCACAGTCTCAGTCACTTCGGCCCGGAGGCGAACCTGTTCGAAGAGCTCGAGGAGCTCTTTCGGCAGTACGGCGAGAACGGTGGCGGCCGCGTGCGCAAGTACTTGCACGACGATGAGGAAGCGGCGGACTACGGGCAGCCCGCCGGTACGTTCACACCCTGGAGCGACCTGCCCGCCGACTCGGATCTACTGTTCTACGAAGGGCTACACGGAGCGGTTGCGACCAAGAAGGTTGACGTCGCCCAGCACGTGGACCTGCTGATCGGCGTCGTTCCGGTGATCAACTTGGAGTGGATTCAGAAGCTGCAACGCGACAAAGCGACGCGAGGCTATTCCACCGAGGCGGTGACCGACACGATTCTGCGTCGCATGCCCGACTTCGTGAACTACATCTGCCCACAGTTCTCGCGCACTCACGTCAACTTCCAGCGCGTGCCGATGGTCGACACCTCAAACCCCTTCATCGCCCGGACGATTCCGACGCTGGACGAATCGATGCTCATCATCCGCTTCGCCGATCCGCGCGGCATCGACTTCTCCTACCTCGTCTCGATGCTGCACGACTCGTTCATGTCTCGCGCGAACACCATCGTCTGCCCTGGCGGCAAGATGGATCTCGCGATGCAGCTCATCTTCACGCCGATGATCTGGCGGCTGATGGAGCGGCGCAAGCAGGCGCTAGGGCAATAGTAGGGTCTTTCACACATCACCGACGTCGGGCCAAATCCTTATCCGGATGGGGCGGCAGTGGCCGCCCGGGCAGTGTCCCGCCGGCCTGCGTGTAGCGTGAAGCTGGTCCATCAGCGTCCGATCGAGTCCCCGTCGCGCCGAGGTTGTACCGACCTGCACTGACGGGGGGCTGGATGCCATGACAGGGCTCGGTGAGAGCCCGGATTGTAGGGTCGGTCCGGGTGGCTGAGCGGGGCGTGGTGACTCGTGCGCTGCTAGAAATTGCCAGCGATGTGGGGAGTGACCGAGCGTTGGCGGAGCAGGTTTGCCAAGCGTGTGTCACAGGCTTGCACGTCGATGGTGCGGCGATCTCGCTGCTGACCGCGAGCACCGCGCGGGAGACGTTGTGCGCGACAGATGCGACCGCAGAGTTGCTGGAAGATCTCCAGTACACCCTGGGGGAGGGCGCGTGCATGGAGGCAGCGCTGACCGGGCGGCCGGTGCTGGTGCCTGACCTGCACCACAGCACCGAAGTGAGCCGCTGGCCGATCTTCGCCGCGGCCGTGGTGGAGCAATCCGACGTCGGGGCGCTGTTCGCGGTGCCGATGCAGTGGGGCACGGTGAACATCGGAGTGCTGGACTTCTACCGCAAGGCACCGGGTTCACTGAGTGACGCGCAGTTACGGGATGCCGTCGGTGCGGCGGACATGGCCGCGCTGATGTTCCTGGGGATGCGCACCGATCCCGGCGAGGGGGAGTGGCTGGACCACTCGGTGTACGGCCGCGCGGAGATCCACCAGGCCACCGGCATGGTGCTGGCCCAGCTTGGGATCAGCGCGACCGATGCCCTGGCCCGGATGCGGGCTTACGCTTTCGTTGAGCAACGGTTGCTCAACGAGGTTGCCCACGACGTGGTCACCCGACGGCTGCGCTTCACACCGGACATGACGTGAGCTGAGAGATGATAGCGGTTTCTGGAGACCGATCCCCGTGCGCGGATCGGCGGCGGAAGGATCTGAGATGAGTCCGACGGGAAGCGGCCGCGAGCAGGTGCTGAGCAGGGCCTTCGTTGGACTCGCGGACACGCTGGTGGATGACTACGACATCATCGATCTGCTGGACCGACTGGTGGGCTACAGCGTCGAGCTGCTGGCCGCCGACGCGGCCGGGATCATGCTGGCCGACTCCCAGCGCACTCTGCGGGTGGTGGCTTCCTCAAGTGAGGACGCCGAGTTGATGGAGCTGCTGCAGGTGGAGGCCGATGAGGGCCCGTGCGTGGAGTGCGTCCGCACCGGATCGCCGGTGAGCGTGGTGGACCTGACCGACGCAGTGGCGCGGTGGCCAGGGTTCGTTGCCGCAGTGGCGCAGCGGGGGGCGTTCCGGTCAGTGCACGCGCTGCCGTTGCGGCTTCGCGGTGAGGGGATTGGCGCGATGAACCTGTTCCACTGCCAACCCGGTGCGTTGCCCGAGGCCGACCTGGCGCTGGGTCAGGCGCTGGCCGACGTGGCCACAATCGGGATTCTGCAGGAACGGGCCATCCGGCGCGGCGAGGTCTTCAGCGAGCAGCTGCAGACGGCACTGCACAGCCGGGTCATCATCGAGCAAGCCAAAGGGGTTCTCGCTCAGCGGGGCGGCCTGAGCATGAACGCGGCGTTCGACCGGCTGCGCACCTACGCGCGCAATCGAAACGAACGGCTCAGCGAGGTGGCTCGCCGGGTGGTCGAGACCGACCTGGCCGCCGATGTGCTTGGCGTACCCGCCGTGGGAAGCCCGGCAACCGGCCAGCGATAACTCGGCTCCTTATCACCCTTTCGCCTGGCATGACATAGCAGACGGATCGGTACCATGGCGGGGTAGCCCCGGACCCCGGCGACGCACATGTCCGTCCGCTCCCGGGGGTTGCCATGTCGGTGCAGCAAGAGCGCGCCAGATCAGGAAGTATCTTTGACTCGATTACCCTCGATGGCAGCGGTCCAGCCGCCTGGTGGTCCTGTACCAAAGACTCCCTACGCTGCGCGGCGGGGGAGATCATCGTGTTGCGGGTGGCAGGCGAGGTCGACCTGTGCACCCTGCCAAACCTGCGGTGCGCCCTCGACGGCGGCCTTTACCCGCGTCCGGCCCATCTCATCGTCGATCTGGCCCGGACGACTTTCTGCTCCATCCAGGGGCTTGCTCTGCTTACCCACACCGGCCACATCGCCGCCGGGCAACAGACTGGCTACGCCGTCAGCGGCGTCCCACCCCACCTTGACCGCGTGTGGGCCCTCGGGTGGGGCGGTGGTCGCCCAGTTCGCTACCGCAGCATCGTGGTAGCCGTGGGCGCTATCCTGGCTGCCGACTACAGACCAGCACGAGGGTGAGGCCCTGACGCCCGGGCTCGTGACGCGCACGGTCTCCACGGGCCGGGGTGCCGTTGGTAAGGGGCGGCAGTCGATGGATGACGTGGGATCGGCGGTCGAACGAGTCGTGACCCTGCCCGGGCAGGGACGCACCGTGGTCTGGGACTACCCGGGCCCACCGGGAGCGCCAACGCTGATGCTCGTGCATGGTGCCACGATGACTGCGGAGCTCAACTGGTCGGCAGTGTTTCCAGTGCTGGGCCGGCACTTTCGGGTCCTGGCATTTGATCAGCGCGGGCATGGGCGAGGCATGGGCTGCGCGTGGGGCTACCGGCTGGAGCAGTGCGCCGATGATGTCGCCGGAGTGGCTGCGGTGCTGGGCATCGAGCGGCTTTTCGTGGTCGGCTACTCGATGGGCGGGCTGATCGCGCAGCTGTGTTGGCGCCGGCATTCACAGCTGATCGCCGGGCTCGTGTTGTGCGCGACCGCCCGCAGCATCGCTGGTGTGCAGTGGGCGCGTTGGATGACCATGATGATGCCGGCGCTGATGACGCCGTTGGCGGCCGCGGCGGGAACGACGCCCGGCATGGCTGGGCTACGGGCCGACCTCATCGGCGTCCACCTGCTAGATCAGAATGGTGATCGGGCTGCCCGGGAGTGGGCGCTGAGCCAGATGCGCCGTACTCCGCTGCTCACCGCGCTGTCCGCGATGTCGGCGGTGTATGCATTCAGCTCCCACGACTGGATCGGTGGGGTGGACGTGCCGACCGCCGTGGTTATCACTCGGCATGATCGGGTGGTGCCGGCGGTCCGGCAACGGAGACTAGCCGAGGCGGTGCCCGGGGCGCTGGTCTACGACATCGACGGTGAACATGACGTCTTCCTCACTGCGTCGGGCCGCTTCGCCGCCGCGTTGTACGCCGCGTGCCAGGCGCTCTGTTCCGACGGCAGCATCACGGGTCCGGACGACCCCGCCGCGGGGCTCGCCGCTTCGTAACCAGCCGTGCGGCGGGCTACCTCGATCGCCGGTTTGACTGCGCGGGCACGGGTTGTCCGTCACAAAATTGCCGGCCGCGTCCGCCGGTGTGGCACGGTGGCCTGTGTTGCCCCAGACCCGGTGACGCAGTCGGTTGTCACGTGACGCGCGCGATTGGGGGGCTGCATGTCGGTGATCTCGAAGCCGGTTCCGTCTGAGCCACACCGGGACCGGCGCGAATTCGCTGCTCGAGACCGTCGGGTCACCGTGGATGGGATGAGCACCCAGTACCTTGAGGCCGGAGCCGGCTCACCGTTGTTGCTACTGCACGGCCACGAGCAGAGCGCGACCACTTGGCAGTGGGTCATCCCGGCCCTCGCCCGGACACATCGGGTATTGGCCTTGAGCCTGCCTGGTCACGGAGCCAGCGCCCCGGCGGTGGACGGCTACGCCCCTGGCCGCGACCTCGCCCCGTTCGTGGCCCGCTTTCTGGACACCCTCGAAGTGGGTTCCCTCGACGTGGTCGGACATTCTGTGGGCGGTGCGGTGGCGCTGCGTCTGGCCTTGGCCGACCCGCGGCGGGTGCGAACGCTGACCCTCGTCGGCAGCGCGGGCCTGGGCCGCGACGTCAACCCGTTGCTTGCCCTGGCCGCCCTGCCAGTCCTGGGTGAGCTGGCGATCCTGCTCGCTCGCGTGCCCGGCGGCGACCTGCTGCGCACGAGCATGTCCGCCGCGATGCTGTTTGCCCAGCCTTGGCGGGCGCCCGCCAAGTTCGTCGCCGAGCAGCACGCACGGGGATGCCGGGCGGGCCAACTCGAGGCCTCCACCGCCATGGCGCGCGCCCTGTTCGACGTCAACGGACAGCGCGAGATCCTGCTCGACCGACTCCACATCTTGACGATGCCCACTCTGGTCGTCTGGGGCGCCTGTGACTACGTGCTACCCGCCTACCAAGCTCAGGCCGCGGTGGATCGCCTGCCCAGAGGGCGGTTGTCGGTGTTCCCCGACTGCGGGCACCTGCCCCACGTGGAGTGCCCCGACCGGTTCGCCGCCGTGCTCGGCGAGATGCTCGCCGAGCACCGGCACACCTCCGACCACACTTCACACGGCGCAGTTCCACTGGCGCACGTCGATCTCTGAGGGGTCCACCATGGGGGCGACCACGCCACGTATCGCAGCAGCTGCGCCGGACCGACAGCTGCCCCGCCGAGGTCCAGTACGTCGCTTGGCGCGAGAGCAAACCACGGCGTTCGGCGGCGAGGAGTTGGTTTCCGCGGCCTACGGTCGCCAAGCCGGCCGCTACGACCAGCGGACTGGCGCGTTTCGCTTCTGGCGGGAGCTGCTGGTCGACAAGCTGCCCGCCCGGCGTGGCGACACGGTCCTTGACGTGGGCTGCGGTACCGGGTTGTGCCTGCCGCTGCTGCAGCGCAAGGTGGGTCCCACAGGAACGATCGTAGGGATCGACGAATCCGAGCAGATGCTCGAGGTGGCCAGCAAACGAGTGGCTGAGCATGGCTGGGACAACGTGTACCTGCTCGCCGCCCCGGTGGCGCATGCGCCGATCGAGGCTACCGCGGACGCTGCCCTGTTTTGCGCGGTACACGACGTATTGCAGTCCGCGACCGCACTGGGGCACGTTTTTGATCATCTGCGATCCGGTGCGCCGGTGGCCGCCGCCGGCGGGAAGTGGCCGGCGCCGTGGTTGTGGCCGCTGGGGCCATGGGTGGCTGCCCTGCACGCACCGTTCGTCAACGACTTCACCGGCTTCGACCGGCCCTGGCGGCTGTTGGCGGGGTTCGTCTCCGATCTCCGGGTCCACGAGCTGGCGTTCGGCACCGGGTACCTCGCGCTCGGCTACGCCGGGACCCGCTAGTCGGTGAGACGGATCTTTGTAACGCTCTGAGGCCGGATAGCGACAGAGCGTACCGAGAGCTCCAGCGCAAGCCCCCCGTCCCCGCGCTGGGGCTCGGGGAAGATGGTCTCTCGATCGAGGAGGTTTCACCATGCATCTAGGCTGGACAGCACTTCGCGCGAGCGTCCTCACGGTCTGCGCCGCTAGCGCCCTCACGCTCGGAGTAGCCTCGGCCTCGGCCAGCACGCTCACCCCGGCTCCGCAGGCGGCTGCAATCAGCTCCAGCCACCCGACGGGCTGCGGGGATTGCGATGACTGGCGCTACCACGGTGACTGGCGTTGTTATGGGGACCGCTGGGGCTACTACTGCGATGACTGGCGTTACCACGGCGGCTGGCGCTGTCATGGGGACTGCTGGGGTTGGTGATGGCGATGCCTGGAACCTTTGGTGAGCATATTCGCCACTAGCGGCGGATAACTTGCCACCAAGCGAAAGCCCCGATACCGCTGCACCTATCGGGGCTTTCGCGCGTCTAATAGAGGTCCGCGTCGTCGCGCACCTCGGCGATTCGACCCGGTGATCGGAGTTGTACGCTGACGGGAAGGCTCCTGGCGGCGAAGATGGCCAACCGCTCCGTACTTGCTCGAGATGGCTCACATCCGTGAACAGATCGCCGAACATCGCATCCGGGAACAGGGTGAAACACTCCCGATGCAACACCCCATAGATCGAGTCCGGCGCCACCCAGCCCTCACACAAGCTCGCCGTCGACCACAGCAGATCCGCCTGTCTCCGCGCCCGACCCAACGTCATCTGATCATTCTCCCGCACCCCTCAGCTCAACCGGGTCACCGCCACACGAAAACACCAGCCACCTAGCCAGAGAGGTCGTCGGACCGGCCCGCGGCCAGCCGGGACCACTGCGCCGTGGGCCGCCCGTCGGTCCGGAACTGCTCGCCGGTGGTGGCGTACGCCTGCGGCCAGCCGGTCGGCGAGTCCTCCCAGGTCTCCTGCCGGCCGTACACGGTGAGACCGAGTAGGTGGTAGCTGGTGGCGCCGGCCTCGACGCCGCGGCTGGTCGTCCAGTACGTCTCGAACACCCGGTCGCCGTCTCGCAGGTAGCAGAGATAGCCGCCGAAGCCACGCCCGGCGAGCAACACGTCCAGCGAGTCGCGTGCCGAGTACCACGGCATCTCCCAGCCCATGAAGTCCCGGTACCGGGCGCTCTCGGCGTACGGGCCCTGACAGAACGTCGCGTAGGTGACGTCGCGGCTGTGCAGATAGGACAGCTCCCGCGCGTGCCCGGTGAAGAACGTGCAGCCCTCACACTGCTCGGCGGCGGGTTTGCCGTCGTGCCACATGTGGAGGTAGGTGATCAGTTGCCGGCGCCCCTCGAACACGTCGACCAGGGGCACCGGACCCTGCGCCCCGACCAGCGGGGTCTTCGCATCCACCTCGGCCATCGGCAGCCGCCGTCGGGCGGCCGCGATCGCGTCGCCCTCGCGGGTGTGCGCCTTCTCCCGCACCAGCACCCGGTCGACCTCGGCCTGCCAGGTAGCCCTGTCGACGATCTCGGGCAACGGGTACGGCGTGCTGTTGCTTCCATCGGTTCACCTCTCCCTTGTCGGGCAGGCGCATCGCCGGCCCTCGAAAGGTGTGACCAGCCGGACGACCGAAACTCATCGGGGAGAAACACCGCTATTGGCGGCCCTGGATCGCCAACGCTTCATCATGCTCTGGCTCAGCAAACTAGGGAGACAGGCCCAAAGATTCTAGAACATGATCTTCTTTCGCCAATTTCCGCTGGTGAGAGATGGTGCGCCGCCAGGGACTCGAACCCCGAACCCGCTGATTAAGAGTCGCGAGTTCACCCATTCAGTGGAGTACTACCTGGGATTTTGCCTGCCCCAGTTTCGCCGAGGAGGCCATCGAGGGCACCAGAGGACTGGGGTTAATGGACAGTCCAATGGACAGATCTTTTGAGCAGTGCTGCCCTCCCGAAGCGTCGACTAAGGCTGCGTTCGCTCGTTGGGCGGACGCAGCCTTAACCCGCCGAGCCGCTTACCCGGCGTACCACCATCTCCGGCACCCCGAGTGAAGTGGCTGGGGTCGGGGATCTACCGCTGCGCCGGGTGCGACAAGCCGTCGCTGGGGGTGTCTACTGCGGGTCGGCGTATCCCGTGCTACCGCTGTCCCGGTGAGCGCGGCACCACTGGGCACGTGGTGTGGGTGGCCGGACCGCTGGACGCCTATATCGAGGCGATCACCGTGGAGCGCGCCTTACACCCTACAGGCGTGGCAGCCACGCAGCAGACGCCCCTAGAACGTGGCCAGCGGCCACACCCCAGCACCCGTCCACGACGTCATCGCCACCGCCCAGACCGTGACCAGACGACCCGTCCCACGACGACACATCACCGCCGCCCACGAGCCAGCGACAGGTCTCTATGCTGTGCATCCAAAGCGTTGAGGAGGCAACTTGGAGCGACGTGAGCAAGTGTTTGTAAGTTCCACCTATTTAGACTTGCGCGAAGAGCGTCAAGCCGTAATTCAAGGACTTCTGGAAGCGGATTGCATCCCAGCAGGAATGGAACTATTTCCAGCATCTGACAGCGATAAATGGAGCCTTATTCAGGGAGTTATTAATGATTCCGATTACTACCTCTTAATTATTGGTGGTCGATACGGTTCAGTGGACCCTGAAAGCGATCTGAGCTATACAGAGATGGAATTTGACTACGCGGTCGGCGTCGGAAAGCCCATCATGGCATTCCTTCATGGAGAAACGGGTTCAATTTCGGCGGATAAATCTGAGCTGAATCCGTCTATGCGTGTCAAATTGGACGCTTTCAGGGCCAAAGCCGAGCAGCGGATGGTCAAGTACTGGACGACTCCGGAAGAATTAGACGGCGCCGTAGCGAAATCCCTAATCAAGATACGCAAGACCCATCCTGCCGAAGGATGGGTGCGCGCTAATTATGCTATGACTCCAGAAGTTGAGCGTGATATTGCGGAGCTGCGCGCCAAGGTAAGTGAGCTTACCCAGCAACTCGAGGCAGAGCGTAGAAGTTCGAAAATGATGGTTCCTGAAGGGTTGGCCGAAGGGGACGATATCTATGAGCTTTCTGCGCAAATAGCGTTCTGGAAAATCGATGATAAAGATGAACCAGTGTACCGCCGGAAGGAATATCGGACCACAATAGAAATTCCTGCCACATGGAACGGAATTCTCTCTCGCCTTGGTCCAGCACTATTAGATGAAGCCACCGAGCAGACCATTAAATCCGAGCTAAACAATCTTGCAATAGATACGCTCGGCAAAAATCGTGAATTTCTCCCGGATGGATTGGGGGGGCTTAATCGTATTGATATCGGAGCGGAGACGCTTAAAGATATAGTCGTGCAATTATTTGCATTGGACCTTATTGCTCATGGTTCAAAGAGGAGGCCTGTAAGCGACAGAGCCACCTATTGGAGACTCACCGAGCTGGGTTGTGACAAAATGATGATACTGCGAGCAATTCGGCGCAGCGATGAGAATAATCTCGACTCTCGCACGATGGAATCAGGTACAGGCACGCTATACAACGGCGCAGGTCGGTTGTGAAAACGAAACTCTTCATTCGTGTCTTTGTGGCCAGTTCTTAAACAGACAGAGATCGTTGACATCTCGGTGCACGCCACATGCACAAAAGCCAGGGCACCAGCGGCGCGGCCGACGGTCTTGTCGGCGTGCAGCACCGGCGCAGAGGCCAGCAGTTGCCTCATGTGGCCGAGGAAGTTCTTCTCCAGCCCGCGGGCCGGACACGACGACACCCTGCCTGATATCACCACAAGATTAACCCGACACGCCGCAGAGAGCCCTACCAGTCCCACCAGTCACAGCCGCCCCAGCTGAATACTTCCTTTCAGTTTTCTGGTTTTTGGGCAGGGAGCAGGCTGCTCACTTGGCTGATGCGGAGGTCGAGTCTTGCGGAGTTAATTCCTTGGGCGGTTCGGCTGACCTGGGCGAGCGTTTCGCGCGCGGCATCAAAGGTGCCTGCCTTTACGTACGCCTCGACAAGCCAGGACAGGTATAACGCTACTTCCCTCGCGTGATCGGTTGGGTAGGAGGTGATGGCGTTGGTGAGCAATGGTTCCGCCGCCGCCGGGTTGCCCAGCTCGATCAGGCATCGACCGGCCATCACGTCGATCTCGGCCCGGTCCAGCCAGTACACCCATTCCGGCTCAACCACCCCAGGAGAGCGCTCTTCGTAGGCGTTGTCCACGGCGGCCAAGGCGCGGCGGGTGCCTGCGTCATCGCGGCTCTTGGCGCTCGCCCAGGCCACCCGTTCCCACAGCAAGGCACGGACCATCGGGGAGGCATCGTCGGCGCCTTTCACGGCGGACCGGGCTAGCACCGCCGCGTCATGCGGGTGTCCGATGTTGGCTATCTGGTAGCTCAGCGATGACAGTAGCTGGGCGGCGAGAGGGCGAGCATTCGCACATTGTGCAGCGGAGACCCCGTCCAGATAGATCCGCTGCGCCTGGCTGTATCGGCCCGCATCACTGGCCACCCACCCAGCAAGCTGGGCGAGTTCACCGACTACGGTCAATAGCCGTCGCCCGATTTTTTCCGTGTAGCTGGCTGAGCGGACAGCGTCTTGTACCTCAGATAGTTCTTTGCTCACTACGGGAAAAAGGTCACCTCCGCCGATCACGTCGTCGAGATGGCGCAGTTCGATGACCCGGTTTTCTAGCTTGTCTACGAGCAGTGTGCCGATTCGCCGTCCGGCGTGTAACTGCATCACGGTGGGGGAGTCGCTGACGAGCCATTCGTGGGCGACTCGTAACGGGTCATCGGGCGGCCCTTGCAGGATGTCGATAGGAACGTTGAGTGCCCGGCTGTATGCCTCGACGTGTTCGGGTTTGATGGTCCGCTTTCCCGTTTCCAGCAGCCCGAGTAATGGTTTGCTGTAGTGGGTTCGGGTGGCCATCACGGTCAGGCTGACACCCGCTGCTTCGCGGGCCGCCCGCAACGCTTCACCGAGGTCGGTCATCCCATTCCATTTGTAGACGCTTGTAGACCGCGAACTACTTCCATGAGCAGTCCTGTTACCCAAGGCTACTACCGGCGAGACCGACAACCGCGACTCCCTGGCGTAATGCGGCACCGGTCCCGCACTGTCGATGGCTGCACAGGAACGGGCGATGATGACGAGGAAGACCCCGCGACGCAAGCGGGCCTCTGCATGCGGCACAGAGAGGCCGCTTCTCAGGCTGGAGCAAGCGCGGTGATGGTCAATGGAGACACCACAACGGTGTGGAGCGCTATGGCCAGGCATCGCGCTGTACCACACCGTCGGCGCTGGCGCTGGTCATCGGCACCGGCTGTGGTCCCGGTGCCGTGGCAGCCGGGTATCGAGTTGGTGGACGCGTTGACCAAGGTGGCTCATCAGGTGAGTGCTGAGGAGCTGTTGTCTGGTCGCCCGCGGGGGAACTATCAGGCGCGCTGCGGAGTCCGTTTCTTGGCGGCGAGCATGGTCGAGCCTGGTCGTGGCCGGTGTCCGGGGTGCGTGCTGTGAGTGGGCCACGGGTGGAGATCCCGGCGGCGTGCGAGATACACGGTGGTTCCGGGCGCCTCGTTGTCAGGCGTGAGGGTGAGCGGTTGGTGTTGGACGGTCGTCGTGCTGACCACTGCTGCGTGCTCACCCTGGAGCGCGCGGCAGTGGCGGTGTTGGCCGATGCGGTCGTGGAGAGTCTGGAGTGAGTGACCATAATCCCCCAGCACTGCCTCGAATGCGTACAGGACGTACTCCCGTGAACTGTGTCCTGGTGACCACGCGGTGGGCGGTTTGCCCCACGGACGGCACGACGCACTCGCTGCTGCCGAATGATCACTCGCCGGTGGTTCAGGCGCGGTGTGATCATGCACTACCCGTGGGCGTGGTGGCGCACGATCATCTGCCGGGGTGGCAGTGGTGTGTGCCGTGCATGGTGGCGCACCTGGTGCCTGCACCCGTGTTCGCCCGTAAGACCCCGGCTGGCCGCCAGTTGAGCGATGCCCCCGAATCGGCTCCTGGTGGCCAGCCGGTACCAGCTCCGGCGTCGCGGTGGGCGTGCTGCCCCGTGGATCAGTACCTGCACTTGCTCCCGCCGGATGAGGCGGAGGCTGCGGGTATCAAGGGGCATGGGCGCGCGGGCTGCGGCCGGCTGATCCCCCGCGCGGGACTGACCATCGATCAACCCCCGGCGGGATTCTGCGTGGCCTGTGTGGCCGTGGGCCAGCGTCTCGGCACGTGTCATGATTAGCGGAGATCAGCCTGTGAGTGAACCACCGGTGTGCACCGGCGATCCGTGGATCGATGCGTATATGACCTTCCGGCAGGCATGGATTGACGGTGCGACGGAGAGGGAGCTAATCGATCTGGCGACTGAGTGCAGGCGTGGCCTGCCCAGCCCGGCGCCGCCGGTCCCGGCCGCGATGTTCATCCACCGCGACGTCCTGATCACAGCCGGGCAGAAGGCGTTATCTCCGCAGCTGGTTACGGCACTGTGGGTGCCTGACGGCATGTGCACCGCACGGTGAACAGAAGGGCGAGATCTGTGCTCACCGGTGGCGCGACGTGGACGGGACTCCGTTCCGGTGCGCGCCTGGGCCGAGCAGATCGGGGTGAGGCACGAGCAGCCCGATGAGGCACATGCCTCACCTCCTGACTCCGGCACTGCCCTACCCCTGAGCTGCGGCAAGGCAGACAACCCACCGAGGCAGACCGGGCAGCAACCAGCCTGATCCGGTCGGTTTCAGCGGTCGGGGTGGGGGTCCCCTGTCTGCCTTAGTGATCGCCCGGCTCCCACCAATGGAGACTCCGACCGCTCGCTGAGTTGCAGCAGCCAACATTGACCTTGGGCTTCGTGACCGGACCCCGTCACGGCTGAGCACGCATCCTCGAATGGGGCGTTTCAGAAGCAG
>CAXUFG010000075.1:0-21745 GCA_964250265.1 uncultured Pseudonocardiaceae bacterium
TTCCTTGTCGACGTACACGATCCGGCACTCGGGATCGGCCCGCTGGGCGATCTCGTGCACATTGCCGACGGTCGGGATGCCGGAGCCGATGTCGAGGAACTGGCGGATTCCGGACTCGACCATGAAGCGAACGACCCTGCGCAGGAAAGCCCTGTTGACCCGGGCGCCGTCCCGTGCGGCTGGCACGGCCAGCTCGACCTTGTGCGCCATTTCTCGATCGGCCGGGAAATTGTGGGCGCCATCCAGCCAGTAGTCGTACACCCGAGCCGCATTGGGCGCGGTCGTGTCGATGTCGCGCGGGATCCAGTCCAGGCTTCTGTTCATTGACACTGCGTCGTCTTCTGACACTGGGCTATCCTCGGTCGGCACGGGAGCAGCGTAGTCGGTGACAGTTCTTTGGCCTTCAGTTGCCCGTCGGTCTTCAGTGGCCGTCTGGTCGCGTCTCCACGCCCAGGATGCCGGGGACGGTGCGCGGGATGTCGCCGGCATAGCGCTGGACCCCGTCGTTGGGCTCCCCCTGGCACCCCAGCGGGTTGCAACCCTCGGGAGCGCCGGGACCGATCGATGCGTAGGTACCGGGCGGGGCGTCCAAGGGGAAGAGGAACGTGCTGAGATCGGCACCGACCTTCGGTGGGCGGTCATAGGGCCCGGAGTTCGCGATCGTGGCGCGCACCTGGTCGGGCATGTCGGTCACCGCCGCCATCAACAGGCGGAAGAACTCGTGGCTGCCCGCCTCGCCGGTGCGCCCGCCGACCACCCCGTCGGTGTTCAACCTCTTGGCTGAGGGCAGCGTATCCAGCTCAACCTCGCCGCTGCGGGTGACCACCAGGTCCAGGCTCGGGATCACAAAGATGCGGGTCCCGAGGCCGACCGCGAACACCATGTCGGCCGGCGCGCTGGCGATCCACGGCACGCCGGAGAACTGGCGGCGAATCGGGATGTCGATGTTCGCCTGCGGCTGGCCGGGCCGGCAGCTGTTGAGCCAGACGAAGAACCCGAACCCGCAGTTGACCTTCGACGGCGTCCGGAACTCGCGCATGAACCGCTCAGAGATGACCCGCCTGCCCTGGTAGACGCCATCGGTGAGCCACAGCTGCCCCAACCGCCCGAACTCCAAGGGCCGCAGGAACAGCTGCGAGTAGCCCTCGGTGTTGCCCGCGCGGTCGCGCTGCCAGAAATACGCGCTGGTCGGGATGCCGAGCTTGTCGAACAGCTCGCGCTGCGCGAACACCTGGAAATCCACCCCCGGCTCGTGGCGCCAGATCGCGCGCTGCACCACGTAGGTGGCCAGCGAAGGACCGACCTCGTCGTATTCGAAGTAGGTGCCCGGCCGGTGTTCGAATTTGCTGACGAAGAACTCGCGGGGCCGGGAGTTGTCGGCGTAGAAGTTCAACCCGCGAACGTTGTTGACCTGGATACCGTTGGCCTCCTGCAGCAGGTTGCGCAGGGTCACGGAGCGGTGTGCGGCATCCCCGAGATCCGGAGGCAGGTAGGTCCCGATGGGCGCATCGATGTCGAGGTAGCCCTTATCCTGCGCGATACCCGTGACCAGCGCCGCGACGGCCTTGGTCTGGCCGTAGTTGTTCGCCGGTATCCGCTGGAACAGCGGGTCGAGCAGGCCCTCACCGAGCAGGCAGCCGTGCCGGAACACCTTGATGCTCAACGAGGCCTGCCGGACGGCGTAGTTCAGCGCCGCCTGGAGCTTCGCCGGGTCAATGCCGGCGGCGGCGGGATCGGCCCTCTCGTACTCTCCGGTGCGGGTCATCGCACAGGAGGACGGCCGGGGCGAGTCCGGATGCGGCGTCTCCGCGCGCACCGACTGCGCAGCCAGGATGAACGTGGTGGTCAGCATGGTCAGCACCAGGCCGACCTTGGCAAGCCGAGCGCCGGGCGCCCCCAGTCGTGACAACTCCCCGAACCTCCCGCGACAGGCGCCGAAATCGTTCCCCGAAACGGGCTAACGATGCAGGTGATGGCCGATGATGCGTGTTCGTCGCGATCACTCGGACGTGTCGTACCCGGATTGCGGCGCCGGGCACGCGGTCATCACTGAGCCAAGGCCTCGGCAAGGTTCGCCCCACTCGTCACACGCGTCCCAGCGGGAAGGTGATGAGATTTTTTGAACAGGTGCCGGGGGCGGCAACTTTCGGCGCGCAGTGCCGCCCACGGCACCTCCTCGCGCAACCACCGCACTCCCCGCGCCGCTCCGGACAGTGACACCCGCGAAACGCGACACAGAATGGCAGCCTACGTGCTTCCAGTCACCGGGTGGGCGGCTTACTGTGCGGGAATGCCGATGAACGCGATCCATCGCCGGCTCTGCCGCTCGGAGGGCTGGGCTGATCTGTTGGGTTCACAACTGCTGCCCTGGGCGTTACACGGGGTGTCTCTGGATGGCGATGTGCTGGAGATCGGACCTGGCTACGGTGTGACGACGCGCTGGCTGGCCGAGCGAGCCGGTCGGCTCACCGCGATCGAGGTCGACCCACAGCTGGCTGCCGAGCTGCGTGCCGAACTCGCCGGCCGGGTCGACGTCGCGCATGGTGACGGTGCCGCGCTGCCCTTCGCCGGGGCGTCGTTCGACACGGTGGTGTGCTTCACCGTGCTGCACCACGTGCCGTCAGCTCAGCAGCAGGATCAGCTGTTCGCCGAGGTTGCCCGGGTGTTGCGGCCGGGCGGGGTGTTCGCCGGTTCCGACAGCCGCCTCAGCTTGCGGTTCCGGATCCTGCACATCGGTGACACGATGGTGGTCGTCGATCCGGACACCTTGCCCGCTCGTCTCCGCCGCGCCGGCCTCGCCGACCCGCAAATCGAGCTCAGCCGCCGCTCGCTGCGGTTTCAGGCAACCCGACCGCCGGATTAGCGGAGGGTTCACACGACCGCATCACGATCGAGCCGGCCAAGAACCTTTCGCCCCGAATCTGCACACTGATCTCCACACCATCCGCCTCAGGCTCCGAGTGGCAGTGCTTCGTTCAGCTTCGGCCGCCAGGGGGCATTGGGCGAGTGTCGAAGACGCTCCCGCAGGTCAAGCCGATCATTGGCCTCGGCGAGGAGTCAGCATAGCAGTTACTGACACCGAAGACATTTAGGAATACCAGGTAACGCAAACGGAGATAATCCCAGTGCGCCAGTGATCTGCGATTCGCTTGCAAGTTCGGTCGGCAATCTTTTCCATCATTAACGTGTATTGCCAAGGGTTGACAAGACGAGATTCGACCCCGCTGGATCGGCGTTCCCCATCTTCCAAGCCATGACCGAACAGCCACAGAACTGCCGCACCAAAGCCGTTTTAACTTCCAATCCCGATGCTGCGTCCCAGACCTGGTGCACGCCACCGCGGCTGTCCCGATACGTGTAATGAGTCTCGCCGTCCTGGCTGCCAACCTTTGGCCAGTCAGCCGCCACTACCTGAGTAAACGTGAGGTCGGTGGCTTCGTGAAGCGTTTTCCCAGAGCCGTCAACGGGCCAGTCGTAGGCGTAGGCCGGGAGCGCGATCGACAGCCGCCCCGGAGGAAGTCTATACGTCTGTGCATAACTCCATACATTACGGATCCAATCCACCGGCGCAATCGGGCCGGGATCGCCACTGGACCAGTGGTAATCGTACGCCATCAGGATCAGCTGGTCAGCACTCTGGCCGATAGCACTATAATCAGAAATGTAAGCCGGCAGGTTTTCGTAATTGAACTCACTCTGGTCACGCACCAGGGTGGTTACCCTCAGCTGGCGTTGTTGGTGGTGCATGGCCAGTGCAAGGTCTTGCATTAAGCTGGAATACCCGTCGGAAATGTGGTCCACGAGCTGATCCGGTTGACTTGGCAGCAGTTGCTCCAGGTGTCCGATCTTGGCGTACAACGGCAGGTCCGCCGCCGTGGGCAGCTTGAACTCGTAATCGACCGTCAAGCCGTCCGCCAGCGGGTGGCGAGCCATCTCCGCAGCCAGCGCGTGAACGTGTTGCTGCCGGGCCTGGGGGTCGAGCAGAATCCGGGCCAGCCACGCCTTGGTATCCGTGGAATTATCGCCGCCGTTGAAGTCATCAACGGTGGTGACGAACCGCAGGCCGCACGGATTAGCGGAATGGGCTGCCGCCAGTGCGCTATCAAGCGACCGGGTTTCCTGATCGCCCGGGTGCCCTAAGATGGTTTCTGGTGACGGACCCAGGGCGAGCCAGAAAAAATCTAGCAAGCCGAGGCGCTTGGCCTGGGTGGGTACTAGATCAGATGTGGGCGAATTGTCCAGCCAAGGAACGACCCACGCGCCGCTACTGTTTGCCAATGATGCTGCCGGGCACGAGGCCGGCCGCTTAACCGGTGGAGTCGCCGGCAGGGACGATACGTCGACAGCCGGGCTGCCCTCTGGTGCCGCGGGCAGGGAAATTGTTGGCTGAGGTGGCGGCTGGGCACGGCTGCCGGCCACCATGAGACTCCCCACCTCCAGAATGATGCCGGCGACAGCAACTACAAAGACCGCGCGCCAGCCGGTGGAAAGGTCTCTCCAGGATCGCATGATTTTTCCTTGTGATGGATTGGGTTACCGGCGGGCGTAAACCTGCTCGTTACGCTCCTCCTGAGTGTCCTGCTGGGCCATCCGGCCGGCATCATCCCCGTAACGCGGGACTTTGCCCCAGGCGACAGCGCGGCCGGTAAGGACCGAAAATATTGACCTGAGCGCCAGATAGACCTGCAGCGGGTCGTTCAAGAACCTATAGAACACGGCCGTTAGTGGGTCCCAGGACCACTCCCGCAGGGTGATCATCGCCACCACGCTCATCATGACGCGCAAGCCGATGAAGATGATCAAAATCGCTACCACGGGCTGCCAGTTGCCAGTGGCCAAGGCCAACGCGCAGAGCAGGTAGTTAACCGGTAGCACAACAGTGGGGATGAGCGTTCCGAGAAGCGCGTACGGCATCACCAGGTACGCCAGGGGGCCGAACCTCATGGGGTGGGCCAGAATCCTGGAATGCTTGTAGAGCACCTGGTAAATACCGAAGGTCCACCGCAGTTGCTGTTTTTTGAGGGCCCGCCAGGTCATCGGCACCTCGGTGTAGGCCACAGCGTCGAGGTCTTGGACGACTTTGTAGCCGCGCCACCGTAGTACCATGCCAAGGTCGGCGTCCTCGGCCAGGGTATTGAGCGGAAAACCACCAAGACCGGGCAATTCATCGGTGATAGCCCGGGTCCGCCAGGCTGAGCAGGCCCCTGGCACGATCATGACCGCGTCGAGCGTGGCCTGGGCCATGCGGGTCAGGCCAATCCCGAGGTTGTACTCAGCTTGCTGCCAGGTAGCCAGGAGCCAGGACCACGGAGTGCGGCCGTAGTTGAGGACCTTGATGCGCCCGGCCACCGCCCCGACCATAGGGTCCTCGAAGTGCCGCACCAGCTTCGGAATGGTGTGGCGGTCAACGAGGGTATCCGCGTCGATCGTCACGGTGACAGATCCTTTGATCCGGCGATTCTGGATTGGATTGTTGAGCGCTCCGCCTTTTCCGCTATTTTCCTGGTGAATGACGAGAAGCTGCCGGTGACTGCTGGAGTACTCCGACGCCAGCCGGTCCAGGACCGCGCCGGTACCATCGGGGGAACCGTCGTTCACGACCACCAGCTGAAGCGCAAACGGGTAGTCCCACTGGAAGATCCGGCGAATCGTTCGCTCGATCACCTTCTCTTCATTGAAGGCAGCGATGAGCACCGTGACCAGATCGGGATGCCACTGGGTCGGCTGTCGATAGCGCCGGCGTTGCCGCCAGTTGCCGACCAGAGCCAGGAGAATCGTGCCCGCGGTCAGGCCTGCAACCACTACTGTGCACCACCAGAACAAGTTCGAAGCCAGACGAGCCAGCAGTGAGCTCTGCAGCCAGAGGAGCGTGTACCCGATGGTGTCGAAGACGGTCTGTCCATGGGAGACCGCCGAGGTGGGCAGGAGCTGGTCCACCGTGATGAACCGGTATCCCTTGGCCTGACCGAGCTGGATGAACTTGGCGGTGAAATCAAGCATCGCCGAACGGTCGCCGCCACTGTCGTGCAGCACGACGGCTTCGCTCTTGGTCAACTCCGGCAGTGGGATCACCGAGCCGGCGGGGTACTTGAAATCAGCTGGATCGAGCGTGCCGCCAACGGTAACCTTGCCGAGCTGCTGGGCCACCAGAATCGCCAGGACGTTCTGGCGCAGCGAATCAGGGTCGTCACCACCATACGGTTGGCGAAACAGCTTGGTCTGATATTGACCAATGGCGGCCATGGCATGGTCGGCCATAAGCAGTTCCTGCCGGGCTTGTTCGCCCGATAACTTATTCAGCTCCGGATGATGGAGAGTGTGGTTGCCCATCACCTCGTGCTGTGCTAAATACTTGAAGATGTCCTGATTTGCTATGGCATTATCACCAACTGTGAAAAAAGTTGCTGGGACATTTAGCTGGTGCAGGATCGATAACAACTGCGGCGTCCAGGTGGCACTGGGCCCATCGTCGTAGATCAGCGCCACGGTCTTGTCCGGCAGCCGCCCGTACAGGTCGATAATGTACCCGCACTGACTGGCTGCGTGGCTCTCCAGTAATGTCAGTCGCCGGACCGTCTGACCGCTGAACGGGTCGAAACCGACGGCGTGGCCATCGGCTTCCTGCCGAACCTCTAGGACCCGTTGAAAGATCCCGTCACCCATCACAGGTATTTGAGGGCAGCGGGCCATTGCGGCGGCAACATTGACAGGGTAGGCAGAATCGCCGTGCAGCGGAAGCCGAGGTGGGGTGGCGACCTTCAGGTTGACGACGAAGCCGATGATGGCCAGGTTGGTCAAGAGAACCAGAATCAGCACAGCTACCCGTCCACCTCGGCGGCCGCCGAATACTTGCGTCGAAAAATCAGCCACGATTCTCACCTCACCCTTGGCTGCGAGTCATGCTCGGCGATTAGGTCGAAACTGCGTCTGAACCCGTTTTCGGCGTCGAACCAGGTGCCGGATCCGGCTGTGGCGCCGCGTTTGGCGGCGGATCGGCGGTCTCGGTGTTGCGGGCGTGGTTCTTGGACTGGTGTTCGCGGCCGCCGTCGGGATTGGTGTCGGGCCTCTGCGGCCGGTGCCGGGCCGCCGGCTGATCTGGTGCGGTCGGGTCTGGTGTCGTCGGGTTCGGCGTCGTCTGCGACCCCGGTGGCGTGGCAGTAGTGGCCTCAGCGGGCGCCGGCGGCGTGGGCTGGGGCTCCGCTACCTGGGGGACGTCGCGCGCTTGAGCGCGGGTGTCGGGCGTCACAACCGCGGCCCTTGCAGGCTGGACGGCCGAGCTTTGCGGTGCTGAATCGTGTGCGGTCTGGCGAGTTAGCAGGCCCGCAGCCGGCTTCGGCAGTGCCCGAGGCGTCACGGCGGCCAGCTGATTACTGGTTGGCGCCGGTGGTGGACCTGGTTCCGGCGCGGCGGCCGCCGCCAAGGCGGTAAACGGGCTTGCCGGGATCTTGAATGCGCCAACAGTTAGCGACTGATCGTCACCGGGCCACAAAATCGCTGCACCGACACCTGCGGTCCCAACGAGATAAACGAGGACCGCGCCCAGCTTGCGCTTTAGGCTTGGCGGACGCATGGGCGGCGCATTGTCGCGGTACCGCCATGGGGCCTTGATTGTTGGTTCCAGTGCCGCAGTCATCAGTCTCTCCAGTTGGTTGCGGGAAACGGTCGGTCCCCGCTGTCATTGTCGTCTTAGGAAGCCGTTTCGTTACTGCGCCGCAAACGAGGAAGAAGCGATTCCGGACCGCATTGATCGGCGCTTTTAACGAGGCGGCGGCGAGCTCGTGCTGGCCGCCGGCGACTCATCCCCTGGCCTGACGTGTCGAATTCGCTGATCGCGCTCGGTAAACCCAGAGCCACTCCAGCACTGCCACTATCACGATCAACCGGCGCATGTCCGGGAAGTCGACGATAGCTAGTTCATGCCCTCATTGTCGCCCCGGGTAGCGAGGTCGTTACTGACACGCTGCCCGCTGTGTATGACGGAGGCCTGGGCTAGATCAACAGCAGCGCTTCTCGGTGCAGGCCGCTGGCCGGGGCGGCGTTGATCGTCGAAAGTGTGCTGCCACCGTTCAGTTCTGCACGGCTACGCCTCAGTTCAGCCAGCACTCAGCGCGAACCGCTGCCAGGCTGAGGTACCGGTACCGGCTCAGCCCGGGACGAACCGGGCGATCGTGATGACCATCAAACATTGCGGAGCCCGTCTCGGGTGTTGACCCAGGGGCGGCTGACTGGCGCTCCAGACCAGGTGGATAAGTCTCCGACCCGCGGCACGATCCGGTCACCGACCATGCGGAACTCATGGGCATAACGCTTGCGGCGTTGGGAGCGCAGGCGGTGGCTTGCATCAATACGGGATGGATCTGCGCAACGGAAGTCCGCGATCAGATGCCCGCCGCCGGGGTCGTCGCGGCGTCCTTCGGCGATGGGGAGTTACGAGCGAAATCAGGCGGTTGCCAGGGCAGGCGTATCACACGATAAAACCATCCGATGTTTGAGATCTTCTGTGGGGGGTACTTGGCCTAAAAGGGGAACACAGAAGGGATTTCTGCGATGACAGAGCCAGCAGGCACCCCACAGGAGGCCGAGCTCGATCCCAAGCCCGTAACCGACCAGTCAACAGCCGACGTCGACCAAGCGACTGAGGAAGAGGTCAACCAGGCGGCAGGGGAAGAGGAGGCGGCCGCTGACTATCAGGAGGAAGGAGAAGAGAAGGCAGCCGCTGACTACCAGACGCGATTGGAGGAGTTCGACAACGCCGAGGCGTCAGTCCCGGTCGTCTCACTGCCGGTGGAATCCGGAGAGCTTGGCAAGAGCGACCTCGAGGTGTGACCGCTGATGTGTTCCGGGAGCCGGTGCTCCACCAGGCGAGTGCGGGCATGGTCGTCCGCTCGCGGTATGTCGAGGATCGGTTACTCCACAGCCGCTTAGCCCATTACGTCATCATGGGTGCCGGTCTGGACTCGTTCGCGTGGCGGTGACCCGACGTTGTCCGCACAGTGCGGATCTTCGAGGTCGACCATCCTTCGACCCAGGCATGGAAGAAGGAGCGGGCGAGCGCGCTCGCGCTCCCAACCAGCGAACGCCATGTATTCGCGCCGGTCGACTTCGAAAACGCAACGCTGCGCGACGGACTTACCGAGGCCGGTTTCGACTGGTCCCAGGCATATCGCGCTTCGCCGCCGAAAGGGGCGAGCCGCTGCTACCCCGCCTGTCCCAGCAGAAGTCGAGGACCTCGTCGAGCAGGATTGTGCTCTCAAGATCGCCGAGCACCTCGGCCGTGACGACCTGCACGTCCGGTACTTCGCGGATCGATCTGACGGCCTCACACCTTTCACGGCCACACGCCTCATCGCCGCGGTCCTACCCAGGCCCTCCCCGGCCGAGGACCTCCTGATCATGAGTATTCGCCGAGGGTCACGACGCTGAGCCCAGCGTGCTCCAAAGCTCTGTTCCTAGTCGACGAAACATCGGCCAGGTGAGGTCTGAATGCCCCGCTGAGCGATCCGGTTCAGGGACAAATTCACCAGTGGTGAATGTGACCCAAATGGCAGTAATTGGTGGTGCCGGGACTTATGATCTTTCGTCGGGAGGTGTCACCATGTCACATCGCGAGCCGACGATTCGCAGCCGGGAGCTGGGGGAGGCGCTGCGCCAGGCCATGCAGGGCGCGGGACTGACCGGTAAGCAGACCGCGCTGGCGCTGGGCGTCACGCCGAGTTTCGTGTCGATGCTGCTGTCCGGCAAACGCGCGACCAGCGAGGCGGACCTCGCCGCGTTCCTGGGCGTGTGCCGGGTCAAGGGCCCCGAGCGGGACCGCCTGCTGGCTCTGAGCCGGGAGCAGGACACCCCGGGCTGGTTCCAGCAGCACGGCTCCCGGCTGCCCCAGCAGCTCGTCACCTTGATCGACCACGAGAACAAGGCGGTCACGATCAGCGACTTCCAGCCGATGGTGGTGCCCGGCCTGCTGCAGACCGCCGAGTACGCCCACGCGCTGATCCGGGAGACCGGCAACGCTCCACCAGGGGAGATCGACGACCGGGTGGCCGCCCGGCTGGCCCGCCAGAGCCTGTTCAGCCGGGAGCGCCCGGCCACCTTCACCTACTACCTGCACGAGTTCGCGCTGCGGCTGCCTGTCGGCGGGCCGGTGGTGATGGCCGAGCAGCTGGAGCACCTGCAGCGGACCTCGACCCGCTCCTACCTGGGCCTGCGGGTGGTGCCGGCCGCGCGCGGCGGGCACGCCGGGATCGCCGGAGCGTTCACGCTGATGGAGTTCGCCGAGTTCCAGCCGGTGGCCTACCTGGACAGCGAGACCGCCTGCCTGTTCCTGGAGCGGCCCGAGGAAATTTCCGCCTACCGGGGCATCCTGGCCGCACTGGCGAAAACTGCGCTGGGTGAGGGAGAATCACGGCAGCTGATTGCCGCTCTGGCAACCGGGCTTTACGCGGATCGAGAGGACCATGATGGCCGCGTCTGAGCCGGACAGCATCGTCTGGCACACCAGCAGCTACAGCACGACCAACGGCGCCTGCGTCCAGGTTGCGCCCGCCCGGGACCGGGTGCTGGTGCGCGACTCCAAGAACCCCGGCGGCGCCGCCCTGGCCGTCCCCACCCCCGCCTGGCGAGCGTTCCTCACCACCCTCACCCACTAGCAACAGTGCAGGTTCGCACGCTGGGTGGCGCCGGCATGAAGGTTTCGCCGTACTGCCTGGGAGTGCGCTTCCGCGTGGAGCAGGCCCCGTACTCGTTGTTTGACCCGCGGCGCGGAGTCGGCAGTGCTGCCCACCTGCGTCCGTCATGGCATGGCGGTGATCGCCTGGAGCCCGCTACGCGGCGGGGTGCTGTCCGGCCGTTACCGGCACGGTGCCACCGGCACCTCCAGCGCTCGCCAGGTGATGCGCCGGCTGTTCGACCCCAAGGCCCCTGGCACCGCCGAGCGCTTCGAGGTTGCGGAGCGATTGGCCGTACTCGCTGATGAGCACGGGATGTCGGTTGCCCGGCCACCCGTCGCGCCGACAGTATGGGCACGCGGACCCACCAACGCGTGAGGAGAGCACCGTGACCGTTGCGATATGTGCGGCGACCGGCCAGGACCTCACCGAAGTGTCGGAAACCCTGGCCGAGGCGTTCTTCGCTGACCCGTTCTCCTTGTGGTGGATGCCTGAGGACCACCGGCGCAAGAAGATCCTCCAGGCGTTCTTCGGGGTCATGGGCGAGGCCGCCTTGCCGGGTGGTCAGGTGTACCGATCGACCGAGGGGGCCGGCGCCGCGATATGGATGCCGCCCGGTGGGCAGCCCACCGAGGAGGCGATGGCCGAATTGGCGCCGCGCCTGGGCGATGCGACC
Organism: uncultured Pseudonocardiaceae bacterium; assembly: GCA_964250265.1. Classification (GTDB taxonomy): domain Bacteria; phylum Actinomycetota; class Actinomycetes; order Mycobacteriales; family Pseudonocardiaceae. The sequence goes on from CAXUFG010000075.1 coordinate 11,341, forward strand.
GCCGAATACGCGGCGACGGGTTTCGAGTTCATGGCCCTGTTGGACGAGAAGCACCCGAAGGAGCCGCACTTCTACCTGTTCGCCATCGGGGCCAGACCGGTTTCGCAGGGTCAGGGGATCGGCTCGGCGCTATTGCGGACCGTACTCGACGGCTGCGACGAAACGGGGACGCCCGCCTACCTCGAGGCCAGCAGCAAGCGCAATAAACGTCTATACCTCCGGCACGGTTTCGAGGTCACCGACGAAATCCGGCTGCGGGACTCCCCGCCGTTGTGGCGCATGTGGCGTCCGGCAGGCTGTGCTCGGTCGCGGCCCGTCCGCGGCCACGTCTCCGGCTGGGGTGCACCGCTGCAGCCGACGTCCGCAGTCAGAAGTCACACACGGTTCGGCTAGTCCCTCGGCCCCGGGGCGGAAAGTTTGTGCCGCACACCCTCATTGAATCCAGCTGCCCTGAGGTTCTCGCGCAGTGCGGCCCGGGGGCGCGGCCGTCCGGCGTAGCTCATCCACGAACCGCGCATCTGACGCGTACCACTCTCGGTACCCGACGGAATCAGGATCGAGCAGGGCGTGCTCAAAACCCTTGCCGATCCACCTCACCATGGCCTGATAGTCCCGATGAAAGTCCCCCATTGCGGCCTGGGGCGACAGTGACCCATCGACACCCCTGGCCGCGTTAAAGGCCAATGAGTAGGCGCGCGCAGCGTCATCGCCGACGCGCAGTTTGCTTCAGCGAGGCAGAGGGTAAGACCCGAGGCGTGGAGATCGAGACCGCCCCCCCGGGGGAGGGCATAGCGGCGCAGGTTTCGAAACCGTAGTCACGCAGTTAGTCACTCAAAGAATCAGTGGTTGCCTTGATGATAACCAAACAGCCTCTGAACTGACAAAACAGTGTCGGGGTGGCGGGACTTGAACCCACGGCCTCTTCGTCCCGAACGCGCGTAGACCGTGATGACCAGTATCAACGAGTACGGTCACGTGCTCGTGGGTCTCCGCGTTGGGTGCTCTGGTGGCATCCCGTGACGGTCGGTTGCTGACTTTCTGCTGACTTTGATCAACCTGGCGCCCTGGCCAAGCTTCGGCTAACGGGAGCAGCTGCGCTCTGCCCAAAGACAGTACCGAGACTGCGGGACTAGTGGCGGATGGGCGGCGCAGGCCAGGCGCGGGACCTGGTCTCGCGCTGAATGAGTGAGTGAGATCAGGGGCCGCACCCGCCCTCTAACGAGGCGGCCGAGGGCTGGTGCCGTGAACACCGACCCCCGGCCTTGATCGCCAAACCCTGTAGAGAGGGTGGAGACCCGATGCCAAACCGTTGGCAATTCGATCCAGACCGGCTTCGGGTGGTGCTCGATCACGGTGAGGTGGTGGAGCTAGACGGCGGCACACTTGTCCTGGAGGGCCAGGAATCCTTGAGCGTGGTGCTCCGGCTGACGCCATGGCGTGCTCGGTGAGCTTGGGGCACCATCACCTCGACGCGATCCAGCCCCAGCTCGACGCGCCGGCGCGCCACATGGCGCGACACCGTCACCTCCGACATCCTCGCGCCGTGCTCGGCGACCAATCGCTGCCAGATCCGCCGCGCGGTATGCCGCTGCTTTCGCGGCACATCACGATCTTCCAGCAGCCACCCGTCGATCACCTCCGCCCACGCATCCATCGCCGGGCGGCGCCGCCGGGCATAGGCCTTGCGCGGCGGCGGCACCGCACTGGCCAGCGCCTCACGCACCGCGCGCCGGTGCACCCCATGCCGCGTCGCTAACTCCCTGATCGACAACTCCTCGACCAGGCGGGGCCAAAATTCACGCCGATAACAGCCCCACCCGGGGCCAGATCAGGTGACCACACTCAACCACTGCTGGCCGCAGGTCAGGCCCTGTACCAGGGCGTCATTATAGGGTTCCCAAGCTCTAGATCAACACACGTGCCTCCGGCGGGCCTTCGCTCTGGGGTGGCCCCCGGGCTGGGACTGGATGGTGGTGGGTCACTAGGGCGCGGGTACCCCGTCGCGTCGGCGCCGGTGGCGTAGCCGACCAGAGACAGGGGTCCACGTCGTTCAGCCGCGCTTCACATGGACCCCTGCCCCTGGACCGCTTCAAGGCAAGCTCGCCGACGCGACGGGATACCCGCTTTCACCGTCACATCCTGCGGCGGGCCGCGCCCGGTATGTCTGGTGATCTTGACACGTGCCCCCTCTTGCCCGTATTCACGGTCATGAAGGGTCAACAGCGTCACTCGTGTCATCCTTCGCTGTGTATCCACGGGTCAAAATTCGTCTGGTCAGGGCCTTGATCGCTGCCCGATCTTAGAAGGGTGGTTCTGCCGTCCACGGGTCATTCGTTGGATCTGGTTTCGGTGCGCTCGCCCATGGGTCGTCTCCCCATGAAGTATCCGTGGAATTCGGGGCAGTCGCGCCCCGATCCTCCAACAACCGTGCGATTCTCTTGGGGGCCATTTCCCGACCGTAGGACTCTGACACGATGTAAGCTTCCACGATCTGACTATTATCGCGGGCAGCTTTTTCGATCCGAGAAAGCTGGTCCGGTGTATAGCTCTTAATCTGTTCCAGTGCTGGTATGAGACTTCTGGTTCTGTCGAAGCTTTCGGAGTTCTCAAGCGCCCAGACAAGACCTTCCGCCAAAGGGGTATATGTGGACTTGGTCCGCAACAACCAGCTCATCACCTTTGGGCCGACAATGGGAGCATGTGCCGGTTCGCAACGTTCAGCTTGGAGCTTGCCTAGGAATCCGTAGGGATCGATTCCGAAGTTCAATGGGAGCACAGGAACACGTTGACCGAGGGCCCATCCTACTTCTTGATCACACCACTTACTTTCACTGAATCCCGGGTGAAGGAAGACGATCATCGCATCGCATGTTTGAAGGGCGGCCTCGATGACGTTCTGCCACTCCATCGAAGGAACAATACTGTCATGCGCGACGAAGGTGTGGACGCCATACTTCATGAGATAGCTGCTGATGCGACCAACAAGTTCACGATGTTCCGCCAGGTGACTTGCAAATAGCTTTAGACGCCCGGGGGTCCATGGTTCTGGTCCGACCGGACCGCCTGCTTTACCAGTAAGATAGCCGTGGAGATCGACTAAAGCATCATCTTGACCCGCTTGGGTCATCTGCATTACATAGCTACGTTGCTTGCCATTAAATTCGTCCGTGACCGGGATGTTAAAGCTCCGGAGAATTAGGTCGATCTCTTCCCATTCTCGTCCATCGAGCAATGTTGCGCATTCACGGATCAGATCGACGCGCTGCCCAGGTGTTATCAATGTGCACTCCGAGGTGGACGAGAATGGGAACGCGTGGGAGTGTACGACGACACGTGTTCGAGAGGACGTTCGCCACACCGCAGCTGGGTGCCGGACAAGTTGGTGCGCTCCGTGTAGCCGGTGATCTTGCCAGGCGCGAGTCCGGATTGAGCCGTCAAGCGGACGGCTATGTCGCCGTCATGCGCTAGGGCGTCGAGGACAGAGCGGATGACGGGGAAAACAGGGCCAGTCCTTGGCACGAGCCGACGACGGTAGCGACGACAACACAGACAACAACCGAGCACCAGCAGCACCAGCGGAGCCCTGGTCGCGGCACAGATCGTCGGAAGGATGGCAGGGTTGCGTGCTTCTGGGGGTCAAGGGGCTCCCGAACTGATCATCGTGCTGGGCGCCAGGGACTGCCACCGGGTGACCGCAGTTCTGACCGCAACGAGCAGCACCGTGCCGCACTCGAACACCACCTGGCGAACATCGCATGCCCACGCGGCGCGGTCCGATCAGGGACCTGCATGCATCTGTTAATCGCAGGGTTCCTCGTGCTGTACACCAGGGTGGCAGCGAAGAAGAGATCAAGATCAGTCTGTGTCCGGGACACCGAAGTCAGGCATCTCCTAGGCGTACTGCAGGCCTCGGAACCGTAGTCACGCAGTTAGTCACTCAAAGAATGAGAGGTTAGCCTTGGTGATAACCAAACAGCCTCTGAACTGACAAAACAGTGTCGGGGTGGCGGGATTTGAACCCACGGCCTCTTCGTCCCGAACGAAGCGCGCTACCAAGCTGCGCCACACCCCGGTTGGACGTCGCCTACTCTAGCCGACGCCCGCGGCGTGCCATGCGCTGGCTGGCACGGTGACGTCGCTGTTGCGGGGTACCAGAGTAAGCAGGCTCGCCTCAGGCGGGCAGGCGAAGCGCACCGGCGCGTAGGGAGACGTGCCGAGGCCCGCTGAGACGTGCAGCCAGGTGTGCATGCCCCAGCGGGACGCACCGCGGGCCCGGGAGCGGTCCAGCCCGCAGTTGGTCACGATCGCGCCGTAGCCGGGCAGCCGCAGCTGACCACCGTGAGTGTGACCGGCGAGCACGAGGTCGTAACCGTCAGAGGCGAAGGCGTCCAGCACTCGGGGCTCCGGGGAGTGCGTCAGGCCCAGCCGGAGGTCGGCGGCGGGGTTGGCCCGCCCGGCGATCCGCTGGTAACGGTCCCGGCGCAGGTGCGGGTCGTCCACCCCGGCGGCGGCGATCCGGCGCCCGGCCACGGTGAGCTCTCGGCGGGTGTTGGTCAGGTCGACCCAGCCGTGCTCGACGAACGCCGCGCGCAGATCCGCCCACGGCAACGGCGCGCCCCTGACCTTCTTGCCGGTGCGGAGCAGGTAGTGCGCGGGATTTTTCGGTTTGGGGCCGTAGTAGTCGTTGTTGCCGAAGACGAACGCACCGGGCAGGGTCATCAGGGGCTGCAACGCCCGCAGCACGGCGGGCACCGCCTGTTGGTGGGCCAGGTTGTCACCGGTGTTCACCACGAGATCGGGCTGCAGGTCGGCCAGGCTGGCCACCCAGCGCTGTTTGGAGCGCTGACCCGGAGTCATGTGCAGGTCGGAGATGTGCAGGATGCGAACCGGGGGTGCCCAGTCCGGGAGTACCGGCAAAGTGGCCTGCCGCAGCGTCCAGCGGCGGACCTCCACGCCAGCGGCATAGGTGCTCCCAGCAACAGCCAGCGCGGCGGCGCCGACCACGGCACGTCCCCAGTGATTCATGCGGCCCACCAATTCATGAGACGCAGCCTAGCTGGCTCGGGCAGCGCGTGAGTGGCATTACCTGTCCGGGCACGCAGCGCCACTCACACGGCGTAGTCTCCGGGAAATGGCAGAGTTGAAGGATCGGCTGCGCGCCGACCTGTCCACGGCGATGAAGGCCCGAAGCAACGTCACGGTTGCGACCCTGCGGATGGCGCTCACGGCGATCACCACCGAGGAGGTTTCCGGCTCAGCGGCCAGGGAGCTCTCCGATGACGAGGTACTCGCGGTGCTTGCTCGTGAGGCGAAGAAGCGTCGCGAAGCCGCCGACGTCTTCGCTACGGCCGGGCGCGATGAACTGGCGACCAGGGAACGCGCCGAGGGCGAAGTGCTCGCCCGCTACCTTCCCCAGCAACTGAGCGACGATGAGCTCACCACCCTGATCGCTGAATCGATCGACGACGTCGCCGGGCAACTCGGCAAGCGCCCCAGCCTCGGCCAGCTCGGCCTGGTGATGAAGGCCGCGAAAGCCAAGACCTCCGGCCGGGCCGAAGGCAAGCGCCTAGCCGCCGCCGTCATGTCCGCCCTGCAAGCCTAGGCGCAGCAGTGCATGACCCTGGTGTTCCCGAACTCAACAGCAGAGCTGCCCCAGCCCCCGGGAAACCAGCGCTGCTGTTGAGTTCGGGAGATTGAGAGCCAGCGGCTAACGACCCTGACGGTCTCGAGGGTCTCCGCGGCCTCGCCGGTCTCGACGGTCTGGGGGCCCGGGATCGGGTTCGGTGTTTGGATCCGCCGTTGCACCGTCGGGGTTCTGCTGGTCCGGTCCACCACGTGGGGGGCGGTAGGGCGCTCCGGGTGCGGGTGTTCTCGGTCCGGGCTTCGCCCGGCCTGTCCCATCGCTGACGCCGATGGTGATCTCGTCTCCGGGTTCGGCGGTGGTGGGTGCCACGGACGCGACGATGCCTGGCGGCTGATCCGAGGACGCCGCCACCCGCTTCACCCGGAATCCGGCCCGCTCCAGGGTCAGCTGGGCGGTGTTCTCGCCCTGCCCCACCACGTTGGGGACGTTGGGTCCGGCGCCGGTGACGTAGCGCGGTTCGGTGGGGGGCAGCGGCAGCACCGGAAGCCCTTCGTGCAGCGGGCCCATGGTGTCGAACCAGGTCCGGGCCGGCACCTTGCCACCGAAGATGTTGCCGTCGCTGCACAGCCGGGGTGGGTCGGAGTCGCAGATTCCGCTCGGCCGGGACCCGTCGGGCCATACCAGCACCGCGCCGGAGTACTGCGGCGTCGCCCCGAGGAAGCCGGCTGACCGGTTGTTCTGGGTGGTGCCGGTCTTGCCGAGCAGCGGGCGGGTCCAGTGTGCGGCCTGGGCGGCGGCGAAGGAGGTTCCACTGGGCTGGTCGTCCTTGCTCAACCCGACCGCCAAGCTGTTCGCCAAACCTTCCGGGACGACCTGCTCGCAGGGCGGCTCGGGTACCGTCACCGGGCGACCGTTGCGATCCAGCACCGCATCGATCGGGGTCGGCGGGCACCACTTACCGCCGCTCATCAGGGTGGCCCCGACGTTGGCCAGGTCCAACGGGCTGGTCGGCTCAGCGCCCAGGGTGTAGGAGCCCCGCTTCTCCTTCTTGACCGCGTCAGCGATCGTGCGACCGGTGGAGTCCTTGAAGTTCAGGCTTTGCCGCATGCCCAGCCGGTAGGCCATGTCCACTACCGGGTCGATCTTCCCGATCCGGTCCTCCAAGGCGACGAAGGTGGTGTTCGGGGAGATCGCCAGGGCAGTCTGCAGCGAGACCGACCCGTTGCGGTACTTGCCGGCGTTGGTCACCGTGTACGGGCCGCCGTTGTCCCGGAACACCCGTGAGGTGTAGGCGTCCATCACCGGTACCGGATTCTGGATCCCCATCCCCCGCTCCAGCAATGCCGCCGAGGTGAAGATCTTGTAGATCGATCCGGCACCGAAACCCTGCACCAGTGAGGGCAGCGCGTAGGAGGTCTGGCCGGCGTCGCCGTCCAGGCCGTAGTCCCGGTTGGCCACCAGCGCCCGCACGGGGTGCCGGTCCCGGCCGGGCTCCACGATGGCCATCGCGTTGGCGATCCCCGGCGTCTGGGTTGGCACCTCAGCTGTTGCGGCCCGCTTGGCTATGTCACTGGCCCGCCGGTCGAGGTTGGTGCGGATCAGGTACCCGCCGCGGCGCAGCTTGTCCTCCGGGAAACCCACGGTGGCGAGGTAGTCCAGGGCGTACTGGCAGTAGAAACCGTCGGCGGGGCCGGCACCGACACAGCCGTTGGTCAGCCCGGTCAGCGGACGCTGGACGCCCAATGGCTCGATCTTGGCCGCCTCGGCCTGAGTGGGGGTGATCGACCCGACGTTGGTCATCTCATCGATCACGATGTTGCGCCGGGCCAGCGCCTGCACCGGATTTTCCACCGGGTCGTAGAAGCTGGTTGAGCGCACCATCCCGGCGAGCAGCGCGGCCTGGGAGATGGTGAGCCGGTCCGGCGTGGTGTTGAAGTAGGTTCTCGCCGCCGAGGCGACCCCGTAGGCGTTGTGGCCGAAGAAGACGATGTTGAGATACCGGCCCAGGATCTCGTCCTTGGACAGGTGTTTCTCCAGCTGCAGGGCCACCTCGACCTCGCGCAGCTTGCGCGCCGGGGTGCTCTCCACGGCGGCGGCCCGTTCGGCGTCGTTCTGCGCGACGGCGTAGAGCATGTAGTTCTTGATGTACTGCATCGTCAGTGTCGAAGCGCCCTGGCCCTCCAGTGCGCTGCCGCTGGAGGACAGGTTGGTCATCAGGGCCCGCGCGGTGCCCCGCCAGTCCACCCCGTTGTGCTCGAAGAACCGGCGGTCCTCGATGGCGATGATCGCCGCCTTCATCGTGTCGGCGATGTTCTTGGTGGGGGTGTTGAACCGGTTCTGGTCGAACACATAGGCGATCGGCACGCCGTCCTTGTCGGTGATCGTGCTGACCACCGGCACCTGAGCCTGGACCAGGTTGGACGAGACACTCTTGATCGTGTCGCTGGCCTGGTTCGACACCAGACCGATTCCCCCCGCCACGGGGAAAAAGATGCCCGCCACCAGAAGACCCGCGATCAGACACAGACCGAGGATCCGGATCAGCGCGTTGCCGGCCACCACCCGGGCGAGCCTACGCGTGGGGCCGTGCCGTCTTGATGAGGCATGGCCGCAAGCTTTGGTGTAGGTGTTGTTCAGGACCGCCAGAGGGCCGGGTAAGATCAGCGCGCGTGAGCGCATCCAACACTACCCAGCAGAGTCTCCTGCTCGAGGTAGAAGCGTTGGTGGCCGCCCTCATGGGGGATGCCCTACCAGCGGAGATCAAGTCTATCGCGGAACGGCTCGAGGCAGCCGTTGATGAGGGGGGAGACATTCCCGCCGCTGCGATCGACGACGTCCGATCGGCGGTCAGGTTGGTGCGCAATGGGCAGCCCTGCGCAGCCGTCAGCGCGCTGCTCTCGGCTCGGGGAGCGCTCGGCGCGCCGCCGCGCTGAACCTGATGCTCGCCCGCGCCAGTCATGCTGGGTGGCGTGGATGACGACGTACTGACTCGCGCGTTGCGCGCCGCGGTGCGCGGTGAGGTCGCGGCTGATGCCGGGACCCGTGCGCTGTACGCCACCGACGCGTCCAACTACCGGGTACCGCCGCGCGCGGTCGTGTTGCCCCGCTGCGCCGAGGACGTGTCCGCCGTCATGGGCGTCTGCCGTGAGCAGGGAGTGCCACTCACCGCCCGGGGTGCCGGCACGTCGATCGCGGGCAACGCCATCGGTCCGGGCGTGATCCTCGACTTCTCCCGCCACCTCGACGCGGTGCTCGACCTCGATCCGGTCGCGCGGCTGGCCCGGGTGCAGCCGGGGGTCGTGCTCGACACGCTGCAGGCCGCCGCCGCCCCGCACGGCCTGCGCTTCGGCCCAGACCCGTCCTCGCACAGTCGCTGCACGCTCGGCGGGATGATCGGCAACAACGCCTGCGGGACGCATTCGGTGGCCTGGGGAACCACCGCTGCGGCCGTCGAGGAACTCCTGGTGCTGCTGCCCGATGGGTCCCGGCTGGTGGCCGGCGCCGGGCTGCCGGCCACGGTAGCGGCTTGGGAGCGCGAGCGCCGCGGGGTGATCCGTGCCGAGCTGCCGGACTGGCCGCGCCGGGGCTCCGGTTATGCCTTGCAGCACCTGCTGCCCGAGCACGGCTCGCAGCTGGCCCGAGCGTTGGTGGGCACCGAGGGCACCTGCGCGGTGCTGCTCGAGGCGACCGTGAAGCTGGTCGCGCCGCCACCGGCGGTGGCGTTGTTGGTGCTGGGATTTCCCGATGTCGTCGCGGCTGCTGACGCTGTCCCGGAGTTGTTGGGGTTCCAGCCGCTCACCGTGGAGGGCATGGACTCGGCCCTGATCGACGCCTTGCGGGCACGTCGCTCTCCGGTGGCGCAGCTACCTGAGGGTGCGGCCTGGCTGCTCGTCGAGTTCGGCGCGGACGAGCTGGGCGGTGCGGTCGTATCGGCACATTCCGCAGGGGCTGAGGTGGGCCGCCCGCACCTGGTGGTAGCCGATCCGGCGCACCGGGCGGCGTTGTGGCGGATCCGGGAGGCCGGCGCGGGCCTGGCGACCCGGCTCGCCGATGGGACGCAAGCGTGGCCTGGCTGGGAGGACGCCACGGTGCCCCCCGACCGGTTGAGCGGCTACCTGCGCGACTTCGCGGACCTGCTCGCCTCCTGCGGTCGGCGGGGCGCCGTGTACGGGCATTTCGGTGAGGGGTGCGTGCACGTGCGTCTGGATGCCGAGCTGGCCAGCGTGGCCGGCCGGCGCGAGTTCCGGCGGTTCGTCGAGCAGGCCGCTGAGCTGGTGGCGGCTCATGGTGGGTCGCTGTGCGGGGAGCACGGCGACGGGCGGGCCCGCGGTGAGCTGCTGGGACGGATGTACCCACCGGCGGTGCTCGACCTGTTCGCGCAGTTCAAGGCGATCTTCGACCCGGACGGGCTGCTGAACCCGGGGGTGCTGGTGAATCCCCGGCCGTTGGATGCCGATCTGCGGGTCGGCCGGGAGCGATCGGTGCCGGTCAGCCTCGCGCTGGGACGTGATGGGGGCAGCCTCGCCGCGGCCACCCGGCGTTGCGTCGGCGTCGGTGCCTGCCGGCAGCTGGACGGGCCCGGCGTGATGTGTCCCAGCTTCCAGGTCACCCGGGAGGAGAAGCACTCCACCCGCGGCCGGGCGCACCTGCTGGCCGAGATGCTGGCCGGCGACCTGGTGACCGGCGGTTGGCGCTCGGCTGCGGTCGATGAGGCCCTGGATCTGTGCCTGGCCTGCAAGGCGTGCGCCTCGGACTGCCCGGTGAACGTGGACATGGCCAGCTACAAGGCGGAGTTCCTGCACCAGCGCTACCGGTGGCGGT
>CAXUFG010000076.1:0-14970 GCA_964250265.1 uncultured Pseudonocardiaceae bacterium
GCCCCCGACATCTGCGCCGCCCCCGCCAACTGGACCGCCCCCGGCGCCCGGGCCGGGAGCAGGCGGGACGCCGGTTGGTTCCACGCCCACGACTCTCGCGGTGGCCCCACATCGCGCCATCCAGGGCATCCCGGTGTTCCTGAACGTGGCCCTGGCGCCCCGCACCGCGACGGGCACCGTCCAATTTGAGGATGGAAGCTCGGTGCTGGGCGCGCCGGTGCCGGTGTTCGCCGGTACGGCCCGCCTGCTTGTGTCGACGCTCGGGCCGGGAACCCACTCGCTGACCGCAGTTTTCACCCCCGCCAACCCAACGGTCTTCGGCCCGTCGTCCTCGGTACCCGTGTCGCTAACGGTGACAGAGCGGTTACCGCAGACGATCATCGCCAATGTGCGGAGCTTCCTTCGTTCCATCCTTGGTCGGCTACACCCGTGATCAACGTCACCTCATAAGCCCCTTCGCCGCGAAATCCGTGGGAAAGGTTGTCCGTCCGACCGTGGACAGTGAGTTGCGATATCACCCGTCTGGGTGATGGTGGACCACTGATGTAGCCGGGCTGTCCCTTGTTCCGATCACAAGTGGACGGCCCATGCTCGCGGGAAGTGAGTTCTTCGCTGTTCAGGGCGCGTTCCTTCTTCGGAAGGTCGGATGTTAATGGGGGAGCGGCCATGACAATGGTTGACGAGGTAGCCGCGACGGCGGAGCAACAGCGGCCCGCCGGACGGTGGGGGAAACCGCGCCGATCGAGTGGCGGTAAAGACATCAGCTCCGGTGGGATCATGCTGGCCGGTGCTGGTTTGCTGGCAACGCTCGTTGTGGTGTCTCTCCTGTGGTGGGTTGCTGCGCAGCGGCCGCAAGTCGAGGTTCCAAACTTGGTCGGCATGCCACGGGCTCAGGCCGAGGCTCTCCTCAGCGGCATGGGGCTGAAGATGCGTGCTGTCTCTGACGAGGTTGCTAACCAGCCGGTGGGAACGGTGCTGCGCACCGATCCGCCTGCGGGGCAGGCGCTTGATCAAGGCGGCGGGGTGAGCCTGATGGTTGCGAGCGCACCACCTACTGTCGCGCCGTCCAACGCCGTGACGACGCCCCCGGTACAGGAGTCCCCGGCGGTCCAGCTGGCCCCCGAACCGCAGCAGCCGCAGCCTGATGTGGCGCCGCGCGTGGTTGTGGTGCCCCCAGCGGTCGTCGTGCCGCCCCCAGTGGTGGTGCCACCTCCGGTCGTGGTGCCACCTCCGATTGTGGTACAGCCTCCGCCGCCTCCGGCTCCGGCATTACGGCCGGTGCCCGACGTAGCCGGTTTCGATCTGTACCGGGCGCGGCGAGCGCTGGCGGACAGCGGGCTGAGGGCCGGGTCTGTGATCGAGGTGGAATCTCGCGAGCGGCCCTGGACGGTGTTGCGAACCAATCCGCGAGCAGGTGTCGCGGTCCGGCCGGATAGCACCGTTGATCTTTTCGTGGCCAAGCAGCCCCAGGTGGTGGTGCCCAGTGTGATCGGGCTCGACCGGGTCAAGGCAGAGCGGATGCTGACCCAGGATGGGCTGAGGGTCGGTTCGGTTACCGAGGTGGAGTCCAGTCAGCCGGCCTCGACGGTGCTGCGAACCAATCCGCGAGCGGGTGCTGAGGTCTCCCTCGGCAGTACGGTCGATCTGGTTGTCGCCAAGCCACCGACAACCACTACACCACCGACGAGCAAACCACCGGCGACGAGTAAGCCACCGGCGAGCAAGCCACCGGCGACCAGCAAGCCGTCGGATGAGAGCCCGGATGTCAAGGGCCGCGAGACCAGTGCGAACGGCGGCAACAAATAGCGGCTCCGAGAACCCACCAGTGCAGACATCGTCGATGCGGTGGTCGTGGTCACCGCGGTGCGGCTGGCGGCGCCCGTCGTGACCGCTGATCCGATCGAGTTGCGGCGGCTTGCCGTCGCGCTGGGCGCGCCACTCGTCCTGCGTGTCCCACAACTGCCGCACGCCCGACCTCGCGCCCTCGGGCCTGGCCAGTGCTCGGACCTTTGGCCTCGATGGCGTTGCGCCAGTCTTGCAGAATCAGCGCGGAGCGCGATCGAACCAAGAGCCAATCAGAAGGAGCCAGCATGGGCGAGGAAATCAGAAGGCTGGTGGACGGCGTACGCGCGGCCTGGAACAACCACGATGCCCCCGGGTTTGCTGCACAGTTCTCTGAGGATGCCGTGCTGCGGATCATTGCGACAGGTGACGCCGTGCGAGGCCGCGAACAACTCCAGGCGGTTGCGGAGGCCTACCTTCGTGCCTTCCCAGACTTGCAGTTAGAACGCAGGAGCACCTACACGTGTGGCGAGGCGGTGTGCATCATCGAATCGACACTCAGAGCGACCCATCAGGGGGAGTTCATGGGCATCCCTCCAACTCATCACTCGATCGAGCTTCTCACCTGCTCGATCTTCACGCTCGGCGCCGACCGACTTCTCGGCGAGGAGAGCGTCTACTTTGACACCGCGACGTTGCTGCGTCAGCTTGGCGTGCTTCCGGAGTCTGGGGATGCTCAACCCGCCTGAGCGGCAGCGCGGGCTGGTCACCATCCGCGATCGCTCCTGACCGGGCGTCAGGGTGCGAGGCGCCAGAGTGCATCCATGGGTACCGCCCTGATCTTCTCGCCGAACGGCAGGGTCTGTTGACCGGTGTAGAGCACGTAGCCGGCGACGAAGCGGTCACCGAGGAGTCTTGCCAAGCTTCGCAACCCGGCGAGATCTTCTGCGCGTACCGTTGCGCCGGGTGGTGGTCATTCGGCCGACGTCACCACCCCCGGGCGCGCCAGTCGGCGAGGTGGGGGCGCTCGGCGCCGAGATCGGAGTCCTTGCCGTGGCCGGGGTAGAACCACGTGGAGTCGGGGAGGCGATCGAACACCCGGGACTCCAGGTCATTCATGAGGCTTGTGAAGTCCTCCGGCGACGTCGTTCGTCCTGGGCCGCCGGGGAACAGGGAGTCACCGGTGAACAGGTGTGATGTGCCGTTGGCGTCCCGGTGCACCAGGGCGATCGAGCCAGGAGTGTGCCCGCGCAGATGAATCACGTCCAGTACCACCTGGCCAACCGTCACAGTGTCCCCGTGGGCCACCAGGTGGTCTGGTGGCACTGGCAATGCGGGGGCGTCGATGGGATGCGCGACGGTCTGCGCTCCGGTGGCGCCGGCGAGCGCACCGAGGGCCTGCCAGTGGTCCCCGTGCCGGTGGGTAGTGACGATCGTCCGCAGATCGGGACGGTCCGGACCGTGGCCCAGCAGATCCATCAGCCGCTCCGCGTCGTTGGCCGCGTCGATCAGCAACGCCTCGCTGGTGCTCCGGCAGACCAGCAGGTAGGCGTTGTTGTCCATCGGCCCGACGGAGATCTTGGCGATGGTCAGCGCGTCCAGCGTCCGTCGCTGCGCCGCTCCACCCGGTACAACCGCGCCGTCGTAGTCCGCAATGATGTCCACAGTCGCTGACCGTATCGCGCGCATGACACCTCTCATAGGTTCATCAGGCAGTTCGGGATCGTCTGGGAGCGGCACTAGGTTCCACTTGGCCAGTGGGAGGCTGTCGGGCCACCCGCATAGCATGGGATGGATGGGCTCGGGCCTGACGCAGCTTGGTGCCTGGTGTGGGCGCGGTGACTTTGCGCGAGCCGAAGGGAACTGAGTGGTTCAGGAACACAGGGTTCGAGGAGATGAACACAGGGTTCGAGGAGATACAGGGTTCGACGAAGATACCGGGTTCGAAGGAGACACCGGGTTCGGAAGGAACACCGTGGCTGATCGACTTGTCGTGCGCGGCGCGCGGGAGCATAACCTGCGCAGCGTCGATCTCGACCTGCCCCGCGACAGCCTCATCGTGTTCACCGGGCTGTCCGGTTCCGGCAAGTCCAGCCTCGCCTTCGACACCATCTTCGCGGAGGGCCAGCGCCGGTACGTCGAGTCGCTGTCGGCCTATGCTCGCCAGTTCCTCGGCCAGATGGACAAGCCGGATGTCGACTTCATCGAGGGCCTCTCGCCCGCGGTATCGATCGATCAGAAATCCACCAGCCGCAATCCCCGGTCCACCGTGGGCACCATCACCGAAGTGCACGACTACCTGCGCCTGCTCTACGCCCGCGCCGGCGAGCCGCACTGCCCGATCTGTGGCGAGCCGATCTCCCGGCAGACCCCTCAGCAGATCGTCGATCAGGTCCTGGCGCTGGAACCCGGCACTCGCTTCCAGGTCTTGGCGCCGGTGGTGCGGACCCGCAAAGGCGAGTTCGTCGACCTGTTCGCCGAACTGCAGTCACAGGGCTACTCCCGGGTCCTCGTCGACGGCGCGGTGCATCCCCTCGCCGATCCACCCAAGCTGAAGAAACAGGACAAGCACGACATTTCTGTGGTGGTTGACCGGTTGTCGGTGAAGGACAGCGCCAAGCAACGGCTTACCGACTCCGTGGAGACCGCGCTGCGGCTGGCCGACGGTTTGGTCGTGCTCGATTTCGTCGATCGCGACGAGCACGACCCGCACCGGCAGCGCAGGTTCTCCGAGCGGATGGCCTGCCCGAACGGCCACCCCATCGGCGTTGACGACCTGGAGCCGCGCTCGTTTTCCTTCAACTCGCCCTACGGCGCCTGCCCGGAGTGCACAGGCATCGGGATCCGTAAGGAAGTAGACCCCGAGCTGATCGTGCCGGACGTGGAACTCTCCCTCGCCGAGGGAGCGATCGCGCCGTGGGCCACCGGCCAGACTTACGAGTACTTCCAGCGCCTGCTCGAAGCGCTGGCCGAGACGGTCGGCTTCCGGATGGAGACCCCGTGGCGGCGGCTATCGGCCAGCGCCCAGAAGGCCGTGCTGCACGGCACGGATGTGCAGGTCCACGTCCGGTACCGCAACCGCTATGGCCGCGAGCGTTCCTATTATGCCGCCTTCGAGGGTGCCATCCCGTTCCTTGAGCGCCGGATGAACCAGACCGAGTCGGAACACATGCGTGACAAGTACGACGGCTACATGCGCGAGGTGCCCTGCCCGGCCTGCCGCGGCACCCGGCTCAAGCCGGAGATCCTCGCCGTGACCCTCTCACACACCACCGAGGGCAAGAAATCTATCGCCGACGTCTCCGCGCTCTCGGTCCGCGATGCCGCGGCGTTCCTCGAGAACCTCCAACTGGACACCAGGCAAGCCATGATCGCCGGCGCGGTGCTCAAGGAAATCCAGGCACGGCTGCGTTTCCTGCTCGACGTCGGGCTGGACTATCTTTCCCTGGACCGGGCCTCGGCCACGCTCTCCGGTGGTGAGGCTCAACGAATCCGGCTGGCCACCCAGATCGGTTCAGGGCTGGTCGGAGTGCTGTACGTGCTGGACGAGCCCTCGATCGGCCTGCATCAGCGGGACAACCACCGGCTGCTGGCTACCCTCACCCGGCTGCGTGACCTGGGCAACACGCTGATCGTGGTCGAGCACGATGAGGAGACCATCCGCACCTCTGACTGGGTGGTGGACATCGGCCCTGGAGCGGGGGAGCACGGCGGTCAAGTCGTGTACAGCGGCCCCTTCCCGGGACTGGAGCAGCACGACACCTCGCTCACCGGTGCATACCTGTCGGGCCGGCGGAGTATTCCAGTCCCGGCGCGCCGACGTCCGGTGGACCGGTCGCGGCGGTTGACCGTGGTCGGGGCGCGGGAGCACAACCTTCGCGGAATCGATGTGTCGTTTCCCCTCGGCTGCCTGGTATCCGTCACCGGCGTGTCCGGGTCGGGGAAATCGACGCTGGTCAACGACATCCTCGCTACCGTGCTGGCGAACCGGCTCAACGGTGCCCGTCAAGTACCCGGTCGGCACACCCGGGTCACCGGCCTGGAGCACGTCGACAAGCTGGTCAGAGTCGATCAGTCCCCGATCGGTCGAACCCCGCGGTCCAACCCGGCCACCTACACCGGTGTGTTCGATCGGATCCGCAAGCTTTTCGCCGCCACTACCGAGGCGAAGGTTCGCGGTTACCAGCCCGGGCGGTTCTCCTTCAACGTCAAGGGTGGCCGCTGCGAGGCTTGCGCGGGCGACGGCACGATCAAGATCGAGATGAATTTCCTGCCGGACGTGTACGTGCCGTGCGAGGTGTGCCAGGGCGCCCGGTACAACCGGGAGACGCTTGAGGTGCACTACAAGGGCAAGACCATCGCCGAGGTGCTCGACATGCCGATCGAGGAGGCGGCGGTGTTCTTCGAGCCGATCTCGGCGATCCACCGGCACCTCAAGACATTGGTGGATGTCGGGCTGGGCTATGTCCGGCTCGGGCAACCCGCGCCGACCCTCTCCGGTGGGGAAGCGCAACGCGTCAAGCTGGCGAGCGAACTACAGAAACGGTCCACCGGCCGCACCGTGTACGTGCTCGACGAGCCCACCACCGGCCTGCATTTCGAGGACATCCGCAAACTGCTCGGCGTGATCAACGGACTGGCTGATAAGGGCAATACCGTCATCGTGATCGAACACAACCTCGACGTGATCAAATCATCGGACTGGGTGATCGACATGGGCCCGGAAGGTGGTGCGGCGGGTGGCATGGTGATCGCTGAAGGTTCTCCCGAGCAGGTCGCCGTCATTGACACCAGCTACACCGGTCATTTCTTGCGAACCGTGGTCGATGTGCAGCATTCACCGTCCCCTCGCCGTCGCCGGGCGGCCGTAGCCACTGGTTGACCGATCGGGGAGGTTGGCCAGGTCATCGCCGATACCGTGTCATCACGGGGTCAGATCGTCGCGGGGGGAGGGCAACCTACCGAGGCCGGTGGGACTGGTGTTTGAGCCGCTGATCACCACGGCGATCCGTTCGCCCGGGGCGGGGCGGTATGCGCCGGTGAGCAAGGCCGCGATCCCGACCGCCCCGGCAGGCTCGGTTGCTAGCCGAAGAGCGTGCCAGAGCGTGTGTTGGCCGCGACGGATGGAATGGTCGTCGACCAGAACAACGTCGCTGACATAGGACTGCGTGATGGGGAACACCAGGTCGCCCACACGTCGTGGCGCCAGCGCGTCCGCGGCGACGCTACCAGTGGGAGCATCGATCGGCTTGCCGCTGGCGCGGGCGTAGGTAAGGGTGGGTGCGCCGTCGGGCTCGACACCGACGATGCGGACCGCGCCGGCGAAGTAGCCGGCGATTCCCGCGATCAGCCCGCCCCCGCCGACCGGGACCAGCACCGTGTCCAGATCGTTGACCTGCTCGGCGAGTTCCAGTCCGAGGGTGCCTTGCCCGAGCATGGTCTCCCGCTGGTCGAATGCATGAACGCTCAGTGCTCCCGAACTGGCTGTCCAGCTCTGGGCTGCGGCCAGGGCGTCGGCGTAATAGTCGCCACCGACGACGAGATCCGCCCCGAGCTGTCTGATCCGCTCGATCTTGGCAGGTGCGGAGACCGTGGGGACGAAGATCTTCGCGGGCACCGCGAGTCGGTGGGCGGCGTAGGCGACAGCCACCCCGTGGTTGCCTCCGGACGCCGCGACGACTCCCGCGCTTGGCACCTGCCGGAGCAGAAGATTCGCGAACGCCCCGCGAGCCTTGAACGATCCCGCGCATTGCAGCTGTTCCAGCTTGAGTGCTAACGCCGGCCCCGGCGTCCCTGGCGGGGAACCGGTCAGATCGCCCAGATCGACGTGTACAACCGGCGTGCGTCGCAGATAGGGCTTGATCGTGTCGTAGGCGTGCCGAATCTCGTGGCAGGTGATCACTCATACGCCCTGTCGGCGGCCCTCGGTAGCGAGCACCACATCACTGTCCGCGCACCGTCTCGGCACTCCCGTTCACAGGTACGCGGGAGGTGCTCGGAAGGGCAGTGGGGGATCGTAGATCAAGCTCGTAGACCTGACCGACCAGGTCGGCCCCGAAGCTGTGGTGGCGCTCCTGATCTACCAGGGTGAAACCGGCGGCGAGATAGATCCTGCGGGCGGCCACCAGCGGGTGATTGGTCCACAGCCGCATTCGCTGGTAGCCCGCGGCCCGCGCGAAGTCGACGCACTGCGCTGTGAGCCGGGCACCGAGGTGGTGTCCGCGGGCGTCGGGATGCACAAGCAG
The DNA here is from genome assembly GCA_964250265.1 of uncultured Pseudonocardiaceae bacterium. GTDB lineage: Bacteria > Actinomycetota > Actinomycetes > Mycobacteriales > Pseudonocardiaceae. Next base: position 8,028 of record CAXUFG010000076.1, read on the forward strand.
GATGCGCAACTGCGCGGTCTGCGCATCTGCGGCCACGCAGAACACGCAGCCGACCCGCTGGCCGTCGAGCTCGGCGATCCACGCCGCTTCCCGAACCGGATCGTGGTCACCGGCGTAATCGGCGACGATCCGGGCGACCAGCGCCTCGAAGCGGGTGTCCCAGCCGAACTCCCGTGCATAGACCTCAGCGTGTGCCAGCACTACCCAGCCCAAGTCCCCGGGCCGCTCCAACGGCCGGATCACCCCGTCTCTCGCCGTCGGCATATCTACCTCCCATCTACTGACACGGCTGTTTCAGTAGCAGACTAGCGCCATGCCGCCACCTGCCCAAGCCCCCTCGACCAGGCAGGTCGAACTGCTCGAAGCGGCCTACCGCTATGTGCTCGTGCACGGCCTGGCTGAGCTGTCACTGCGCCCGCTGGCAGCGGCGATCCGATCCAGCCCGCGGGTCCTGCTCTTCCTCTTCGGCACCAAGGAGCGCCTGGTCCGAGCCCTGCTGGCTCGCGCACGGGCCGACGAACTGTCCGCCCTCGAGCGCATCGCAGGCAACCGCGCCGGCCTCCGCGCCACCGGCGAAGCCCTCTGGAGCTGGCTGTCCGCCCCCGACCATCGCGGCCTGCTCAACCTGTGGCTCGAGACCTACGCGCGCTCGCTGGTCGACCCCCGTGGGCCCTGGGCCGGATTCGCAGCCCAAACCGTGACCGACTGGCTCGTTGTCTTCAACGACCCCGCTCAGACAACCGATCAGGAGCAGGGTGATCGCACGCTGCTCCTTGCGGTCCTGCGTGGCGCACTTCTCGACCTTCTCGCCACGGGCGACCTCGACCGCACGACTACCGCAGTGCAGCGCTACCTCAAAACCCTAGAGCCGGGTTAGCGGACGCGTCGGTACCGATCGCAGGCAATACGATGCCAGACCTGCTAATCTATACCGCGCGACCAGCTTTCGCTCCGGCGGAAGCGGCAAGTGGAGCCCGCTCCCACCCGAACCGCTGCGAGGCGGCCGGGTCCGGTCCCGGAATCTTTAGCCGGATTCCGGCGTTACGTCGTGTGTTGACGAGACCACACGCGGCGTCGATCGGTCGGATCTGCGGGCCCCGCACGCCAGGACTGGGTGCGGGGCCGCGTTGCGTCCGGGTGCCTCCTGGGCACGGATGTCGGGAGGCGGAGCCGTCGAAAGGCGGAGCCCCACACGCCCGGTTGCGCCGCCGCGTAGGACGACTGAGGAGGCCACATCACCGTCGATACACGTATTAACGAACGCATCCGCGTTCCCGAGGTCAGGCTAGTTGGTCCGAATGGCGAGCAGGTCGGCATCGTCCGCATCGAGGACGCGCTGCGACTAGCTCAAGAAGCGGATCTCGACCTCGTCGAGGTTGCGGCGCAGGCCCGCCCACCGGTCTGCAAGCTCATGGACTTCGGCAAGTTCAAGTACGAGACCGCGCAGAAGGCCCGTGAGTCCCGCCGTAACCAGCAGATGACGGTCATCAAGGAGCAGAAGCTTCGCCCCAAGATCGACGCCCACGACTACGAGACGAAAAAGCGTCACGTTGTCCGGTTCCTCGACGCGGGGCACAAGGTGAAGGTCACCATCATGTTCCGGGGGCGCGAGCAGTCCCGGCCGGAATTGGGATTCCGGCTCCTACAGCGGCTATCCGAGGATGTCGCTGAGCTCGGCTTTGTAGAGACTTCCGCCAAGCAAGACGGCCGGAACATGACGATGGTGCTGGCTCCGCATCGCAATAAGCCACGGGGGGTCAAAGCCGAGCGGGCGGCGGCCGAGCCGGCGCATTCGGCTGACCCGGCAGACTAACCCTTCCCGCGCAGCATTCGGTGGCCCGCAGGGTCACCGTATTCACAGCCGCCCCATCCAGGTGGCAGGACGAGGACGGACATGCCGAAGAACAAGACCCACAGTGGCACCGCGAAGCGCGTGAAGCTCTCCGCTACCGGCAAGTTGCTGCGGCAGCGGGCTGGCAAGCGCCACCTGCTGGAGAAGAAGTCCTCCAGGGTCACCCGCCGGCTGGACGGGGTCGTCGAGGTGGCCTCGCCGGACGCCGCGCGGATCCGCAAGCTGCTCGGTCGCTGACCGGCCCCGCACCGGAGACCTCGAGCCCGACCCCGGGCGATCATCCGCCCCCGAGATCGACAGGACAAACCAGTGGCACGCGTCAAGCGAGCGGTCAACGCCCAGAAGAAGCGCCGGAGCACCCTGGAAGCTGCCAGCGGCTACCGTGGCCAGCGTTCCCGGCTCTACCGCAAGGCCAAGGAACAGATTCTCCACTCCCTGCAGTACGCCTACCGCGACCGGCGGGCACGCAAGGGTGATTTCCGGCAACTCTGGATCACCCGGATCAACGCCGCCGCCCGACAGAACGGGATGACCTACAATCGCCTCGTCCAGGGCCTGCGCCTTGCCGAAATCGAGGTGGACCGTAAGAACCTCGCCGAGCTTGCCGTCTCCGATCCTGCCGCCTTCACCGCGCTGGTGGAGATTGCCAGAACCAACCTGCCGGCCAGTCGTGGGGCCAGCGCCCGGGCGGCCCGGGACGGTGACGCCGCCTAAGCGCTGCGGCCGGCCCCGAATCTTGAACCCCTTGACCCAGGCGGGCCCTCCGTTCACCGAACGGACCCCGAGGGTCGTGGCTGCCCGTGGCCTGCTTAGGCGCCGGAACCGGGACAGTGACGGGCGGTTCCTGGTCGAGGGCGCTCAAGCCGTGCGCGAGGCCGTCAGATACGGGTCGGTGCTGGAGCTGTTCGTCACCGAGCGGGCTGTGCATCGGCACCCTGATTTGATCGAGATCTCCGGCGTTCGGGTGTCTTTGATCACCGAGAGGGCCGCCGAGCGGTTGTCCGAGACGGCCACCCCGCAAGGCATCGTGGCGGTCTGCGCCGCGCTCGGGCGGCCAGCGGCCGACGTGCTGCACAACACGCGGCTGGCCGCGGTGCTGGTGGGGGTCTCCGATCCGGGCAATGCCGGCACGGTCATCCGGGTCGCGGACGCTGCTGGAGCACGGGCGGTGGTCTTCGCCGGGGACACAGTCGATCCTCATAACGGTAAATGCGTCCGGTCTTCGACCGGGAGCGTCTTTCACCTCGCGCTCGGTGTGGAGCCTGATCCGCAGCGGGCCCTCGCAGCCTGCCGGCAGGCCGGGCTGCAGGTGCTGGCCGCCGACGCGGGCACCGGCCGCGACCTCGACGACACGATCGACGCCGGGACTTTGGCGGCGCCGACCGCGTGGGTGTTCGGCAATGAGGCCCACGGGTTGAATCCCGAGTTGCTCGCGGCCGCTGACCACACCGTCGCCATTCCTCTGCACGGGTGCGCGGAAAGCCTCAACCTGGCTGCCGCCGCAGCGGTCTGCTTATACGCGAGCGCGCGAGCGCACCGTCGGCGGTCTGCTCCCGGACCGATCACCTAGGATCTGTCCCACAACTGACCCATACCGGCCCGGCAGATCGGCCTCAAACACTGCGAGATTGCCGCAGGCCCAGGAGTTTGGCGTGCTATGTCTGGAACCAACGAAGTTTACGATCCCAAGCAGGTCGCGGCGCTCGCTCCTGAAGCGCTGGTGCAGGCTGTCGAGGACGCCGAGAAGGCCTTCGCGCGCGCTGCCGACCTCGACGAATTGGCCGCGGCCAAACCCGCCCATCTCGGCGACCGATCACCGCTGCTCAGCGCCCGACGCGAGATCGGTGCCCTCCCGCCCAAGGCCCGCGCCGAGGCAGGCAAGCGGCTCAACTCCAGCCGTACGGCGGTGCAGACCGCCTTCGATCAGCGTCGTGCCGAGCTGCAGGCCCAGCGGGACTCCAGCACGCTGCGTGCTGAAGTCGTCGATGTGACATTGCCGTGGGATCGCGTGCCCAAGGGCGCCCGGCACCCGATCAGCGCGCTCTGCGAACGCATCGCGGACGTGTTCGTCGCCATGGGCTACGAAGTGGCCGAAGGCCCGGAACTCGAGGCCGAGTGGTTCAACTTCGACGCGCTCAACTTCCCCAAGGACCACCCGGCCCGCACCATGCAGGACAGCTTCTATGTCGCCCCCGAGGGCTCCGGCATGGTCCTGCGCACCCACACCTCCCCGGTACAGGTGCGGGCCCTACTGGAGCGGGAACTGCCGGTGTACGTGGTGTGCCCGGGCCGGACGTTCCGCACCGACGCGCTGGATGCCACCCACACCCCGGTCTTCCACCAGATCGAAGGCCTTGCAGTGGACCAGGGCATCACCATGGCGCATCTCAAAGGCACCCTGGACGCCTTCGCCCGCGCGATGTTCGGCGAGACCTCCCGGACCCGGCTACGGCCCTCGTACTTCCCCTTCACCGAGCCTTCCGCCGAGGTGGATGTGTGGTTCCCCGAGCGCAAGGGGGGAGCAGGCTGGGTCGAGTGGGGCGGCTGCGGCATGGTCAATCCCCACGTGCTGCGCGCCTGCGGGGTCGACACCGCGGTCTATTCCGGCTTCGCCTTCGGTATGGGCATCGAGCGCACCTTGCAGTTCCGAAACGGCATCACCGACATGCGCGACATGGTCGAGGGCGATGTCCGGTTCACCCGCGCTTTCGGAATGGAGGCCTGAACCGATGCGCATTCCGGTGTCCTGGCTGCGCGATCACGTTGCCCTCCCTGAGGGCGGCGCCGCTCCCACCGTCACGGAGATCGCCGATGCCTTCGTGCGGGCCGGCCTTGAGGTTGAGGCGGTGGATCACCTGGGTCCGGTCAGCGGACCGCTCGTGGTGGGCCGCGTCCTGGAGATCGAGGAGCTGACCGGCTTCTCCAAGCCCATCCGGTACTGCCTGGTGGATGACGGCGAGCCGGCGCCCCGCGGCGTGGTGTGCGGCGCCACCAACTTCGTCGCGGGCGACCTGGTGGTGCTGGCGCGGCCGGAAACGGTGCTGCCGGGGGACATCACGATCGCAGCCCGCACCGCCTACGGCCGGGCCTCCGAGGGAATGATCTGCTCGGCCGCTGAGCTGCGCCTCGGCGACGATCACACCGGGATCATCGTGCTGCCGGCCGATGCCGCGGTGCCCGGGGACAGCGCGGTGGACGTGCTTGGTCTGGACGATGCGGTGATCGAGCTGGCGATCACCCCCGATCGCGGCTACTGCCTGTCGGTGCGCGGGCTGGCCCGGGAGCTGGCCATCGCGTTCGACGCAGCCTACGGCGATCCCGGCCTGCTGGAGGTGGCGCCCACCGACGCCCTGAGCTGGCCGGTCCACATCGAGGACGAGAAGGGCTGCCGCAGGTTCGTCCTCCGCCAGGTGTCGGGGGTGGATCCGGTCGCGGGTTCGCCCTGGTGGATGCGCCGGAGGTTGCAGCTGGCCGGCATGCGGCCGATCTCGCTTGCGGTGGACGTGACCAACTACGTCATGCTCGAGCTCGGGCATCCGATGCACGCCTTCGACTCCGCGAAGCTGGACGGCGACCTCGTCGTCCGCCGGGCCACCGAGGGCGAGAAGCTCACCACGCTCGACGGTGTGTGCCGGGAGCTGGATCCGGACGACATGGTGATCTGCGATGCCAGCGGCCCGGTGTCACTGGCGGCTGTGATGGGCGGGGAGAGCACCGAAGTTGGCCCGCAGACCACCAGCCTGTTGCTGGAGGCGGCGAACTGGGATCCGCCCTCGGTGGCTCGGGCGGCCCGCCGGCACAAATTGCCCAGCGAGGCGGCCCGGCGCTTCGAGCGCGGGGTGGACCCTGCCCTGGCACCGGCGGCCGCCGAGCTCGCCGCGACGCTGCTGACCCGCTACGGCGGCGGGGAGATCCTGCCGGGCTGCACCGACGCCGGCACCCCCCCGCAGCGGGTACCGGTGGTGATGCCGATCAAGGAACCGGACCGGGTGGCCGGGCGAGCGTACGAGCGGGGCGCCACCGTGCGCAGGCTGTCCCAGATCGGTTGCGCGGTGGAGGTCACCGGTGCCAACGGCACCACGACGGTGACCGTCGTTCCGCCGTCCTGGCGACCCGACCTGGTTGCGCCTGCCGACCTCGTCGAGGAGGTGCTGCGGCTAGAGGGGTACGACACCATCCCCTCGGAACTGCCGCCGGCACCGCCCGGCCGCGGGCTCACCGCCGGCCAGCGCCGCCGTCGGACGATCTCCCGGGCGCTGGCTCACACCGGGCACGTGGAGGTGCTGCCCAGTCCGTTCGTCTCCGCGCGCATGTGGGACGCCTTCGGCCTGCCCCAAGACGACCCTCGCCGATGCAGCATCACACTGCTCAACCCGCTGGAGTCCGATCGCGATCAGCTGGCCACAACGCTGCTGCCCGGACTGCTCGAGGCCCTGATCCGGAACGTCGCCCGCGGGCAGCGCGACGTGGCGCTCTACGGGATGGCACTGGTCGCGCAACCGCGCTCCGGTGCCACTGCGATGCCGGAGGTGGGGGTGCTCGCCCGGCCCAGCGACACCGAAATCGCCGCACTGATCAGTGCGCTACCCGCACAGCCCCTGCACGTGGGTTCCGTGCTCGCCGGGCAGCGGGAGCGGCCCGGCTGGTGGGGCGCCGGCCGGCCGGTGACCTGGGCCGACGCGGTACAGGCCGCGCGAGTGGTCGGGTCCGCTGCCGGCGTCGAGATGGAGGTGCGCGCCGCCGAGACCCCACCGTGGCATCCCGGCCGGTGCGCCGCGCTGCTGGTGGACGGCCACCCGGTGGGCCATGCCGGCGAACTCCACCCCGCGGTGGTCGAGGCGCTGAGCCTGCCGCCACGGACCTGCGCGATGGAGCTGGATCTCGACGTGCTGCCGCTCACTGATCGGCGGCCGGCGCCCGTGGTGTCCCCCTACCCGCCGGTACTCCAGGACGTCGCACTGGTAGTGGACATGGCGGTGCCGGCCGCTGAGCTGACCGCCACGCTTCGCCGGGGCGCCGGGGAACTGCTGGAGGACGTGCGCCTGTTCGACCTCTACACCGGCGATCAGATCGGTGTGGGCAAGCGATCAC
>CAXUFG010000076.1:14980-21563 GCA_964250265.1 uncultured Pseudonocardiaceae bacterium
CCCCCCGAGCGCACCCTCACGGTCGCCGAAGCCACCGCCGCCCCCGACGCCGCCGTCGCCGCCGCGATCGAGGCGCACGCCGCCGCCCTGCGCTCGTAACCGCCCAACTCCCAACCCCACCCGGCGTGTCGCGCCCTGGTGCACGGTATGTCGTGCCTCTACGCACGGTGTGTTGTGCGGCGTCGGTGATGTCGCACTTTCAGTTGTCGAGGCCTGGCAGGTCGAGCCGGCGCAGCCGGGCGGGGTCGGCGAGTATGTCGATTTCGACGATCCTCCCCTGGGCGATGGTGAAGCCCATGACAGCCAATGGTTGACCCTGGTCGGCCACGAGAACTCCGGCTGCCCCGTTCACCAGCGCCGGTTGCGCGAATTGAGCACGCCACGCGAAGGCGAGCGCCTGCGTGGCCACAGCGGCCGCACCGGAGACCAGCCTCGATGGGCCCGCAGGCCCGGCACCGACGTCTGCCCGCAGGATCACGTGTGGGTCGAGCACGGCGAGTAGTGCGTCGAAGTCGCCATTGCGCGACGCGGCGAGGAAGGCGTCGACGACCGTTCGCTGGCGGGTGATGTCGGGGTCGGGCACGGTGGTCGCCTGTACCTGACGGCGCGCGCGGCTGGCCAGCTGCCGTGCCGCGCTCGGGGAGCGGCCCACGATGGCGGCGATCTCGGCGAAGGGCAGCGCGAACATGTCATGCAGTACGAAGGCGAGCCGTTCGGCGGGAGTCAGTGTGTCGAGCACCACGAGCAGCGCGAGGCCTACCGAGTCGGCGAGCAGGGCTTGGTGCTCCGGGTCGACGCGGTCTGCGATGGTCACGACCGGGTCGGGAACATGGGTAGCCAGGGGCTCCTCGCGCCGCGCCCGCCGCGACTGCAGCATGTTCAGCGCCACCCGCGCCACGATGGTCGTGAACCATCCGCCCGGGTTCTCCACGCCGCTGGTGTCGGAGCGGCTCAGGCGCAGCCAGGCTTCCTGGACCGCGTCCTCGGCCTCGCTGACCGAGCCGAGTACCCGGTAGGCCACCGCCCTCAGATGGGTGCGGTGGGCCTCGAATCGTGCGGCCAGCCAGTCGTTGTCGTCCATCGGTCACATTCCCTTGTCGCGATCTGTCATACCAATGACAGGACAAGCCCAGCCGATGTGACAAACGGATCGCAGTCACCGGCTGCTGACCGTCGATGGGCAGCGCCGTCAGCGCGGCGCCGATGGAGGAGGTCGCCGGTGGTTCGCATACCTGTGGTTCCCCCCGCCGAAGCCAGCCGCAGGATCAGGCTGACCTACCGGTATCTCAAGAGGCGCTTCGGTGAGGTGCCCGAACCCTTCGCGGTGCTGGCCAACCACCGACGGCTCTTCTTCACCAAGGCCGCGCACGAGGCAGCCGCCGGCAAAGCCACGACAACGCTCCCGCCCAACCTGAGCGATCTTGCGGTGTACCGGGTCGCCTCGACGATCGGCTGCACGTGGTGCGTGGACTTCGGCACCATGATGCATCGCCTGGCCGGCCTCGATGTCGACCAGCTCAGCCACATTGCCGACTACGCCACCTCGCCGATATACACCGACGACGAGCGGGCGGTCATCGCCTACGCCCAGGCCATGACCGCGACACCGCCCGAGGTCACCGACGAGCAGGTGGCCGACCTGCGGCGGCGCTTCGGGGACGCCGGAGTGGTCGAGCTGACCTATCAAATCGCGCACGAAAACATGCGCTCCCGGATGAACTCGGCGCTCGGCATCACCGCGCAAGGCTTCAGCACCGGCGAGGGCTGCCGCGTGCCATGGACCGACACCACCACGACCACCGACACCCAGCGATCTTGACCATATCTGGCGCCCGCACGCCCACAAGGAGGACAGATGAGCCAACCAGACATCGAACCCGACGCGCTGGTCGGTGAGCCGGTCAGCCTGATCAACGCGTTCACCGTACCCCTGGCGGAGTCCGAACGGTTCCCGCGCCGCTGGCAGGACAACGCCCGGATCATGGCCGCTCAGCCGGGATTCATCCGAGCCCGCATGTACCGCGCGCTGGACGATGAGGTCGAGTTGCGCTTCATCAACGTCGCTGAATGGGACAGTGGGATAGCCCTCGATTACGCCAGGGCCAATCCTGAATGGCGATTGTCGGTGCAATGGTTACTGGACGACCCGGAGCTGCACATCACTGCCCGACCGGCGGTCTACCAGCTCGGCATCGACGTCCAGCCTGGTGATGCCCTGTGACCCCACCCACGATGGAGTTCCTCCGCCTTTTGCTGTTGTTTCTGCATTTCCTGGGGTTGGCCAGCCTGATCGGCGGCTTGTTCGTCCAGATACGGGGGCCGGAGCGCCGGATCACCCCCGCGATCCCGTACGGCGCGCTCACCGAGCTCGTCACCGGGCCGCTACTCATCGGTATCGACAAGGCGCTTGACAGGGCCGTAAGCGACCCGAAGATGGGGCTAAAGCTGCTCGCCCTACTCGTGATCACGGTGCTCGCGTTCATCTTCCGTAAGCGTGCCACGCTCACTCCGACCGTGTTCTTCGTCCTGCTCACCCTCAGCGTGCTCGCCGTGGCCGTCGCCGTGTTCTGGACCTAGATGATCGTCATCAACAATCGTGAACCACCAGCGCTGACCGGAACCGTCGAGGCAAGAGACCTGGAGTGGCCCAATGGCCCAGACCCCGAAGACCTTTTCTCGCGGACTCGCGACCTCAGGGCGCACAGCCCGCATCATCGACACCACCGCGGTTGCCGCCACCTCGGCCTTCGCCGGCGGCGCCCTGCTCACCCAGACCGTGATCGTCCCGCACTGGCGGGCGATGGATCCGGCCGCATTCCTGCCGCATTTCGCGATCTACGGACCCGCCACCGGAGCGACGGTGTTCCCGTTCGAGGTCGCCTCCGTACTGCTGCTGGGCATCACCACGTACTCGACCGCCAAGTGTCACCGGCCAGGCCGCCTCGCCTGGGCTCTGGCGACGTCAGGCATGGTCGGGACCTTCTTGCTCCTACCGATCTACTTCGTGGGCGCGAACCTCGCCATGCTCGATCCCGCCTTCCCACCCCAGGCCGTGCACGCTGCGCTGACCGCCTGGTATCGCTGGAACTGGGTACGCGCCGGCCTAGCCCTAGCCTCGGCCACCCTAGCCTGCATTGCACTAACTGCCAGCCGTGGTGAGAACGATCCGATTGTGACGCCTGCGGGGCCCGGACTGCCATCCTGTCCGAGATGAACGGATGGCCACGACTGACCGAGCGGATCGAGGGCGAGCTCGTAGTGATCGAGCCGCTCACCTGCGCGCACGAAGATGGCCTGTTCGCCGCTGGGCAGGACCGGGACATCTGGCAGTACCTCACGGCCTTCCCCAACGCCTGCGAGAACCCCGCCCGCTTTCATCGCTGGATACGGGAGGCGATCGCGGCGACTGACGAAGGAACGCAGGTCGCCCTGGCGATCCTCGAGCGCAGCAGCGGGACGCCGATCGGCAGCACCCGATATCTAGCCCTGCGGCCCGAACACCACGGACTCGAAATCGGCTGGACCTGGATCGGGAAACCCTGGTGGCGCACCGGAGCGAATGTCGAGACCAAGCTGTTGCTCTTGGGCCATGCCTTCGACACGCTCGGCTGTGAGCGCGTGGAGCTCAAGACAGACGCTCGTAACGCACGCTCGCGCGCCGCCATGCAGGCGCTTCCCGCGCAGTTCGAGGGAATTCACCGTCGCCACATGAAAGTTCCCGACGGCTGGCGTGACACAGCTTGGTACAGCGTCATCGCGCCCGAGTGGCCAGAAGTGCGTGCGACCCTCCGGAGACGGCTCGCACGCCACGGCCTCGCGGCCTATGCCCAGCGGTGATCTGCACCCTGCGACGCGGCGAGGATGGACTGCCCTGATGCGCCGCAGCCTACGATGACCACCCACTTCATGTCCCCCACCGTGCTCGCCCGCTGCGGCGGTCATCGTGGGGCCGAACACGACGAGCACACGGCCGCGTTGACCGATTGACGACTCGAGTGACCTTCCACAGTTGTGCATAATCATTCACATGCCAGTCAGGGTCGCGGTAGCGGGCGCGAGCGGGTATACAGGGGGCGAGCTCCTCAGGTTGATGCTCGGCCATCCGCAGATCGAGATCGGCGAGCTGACGGCGGGTGGCAACGCAGGAAGCCGGCTGGGCGAGCACCACCCGAACCTGGTCCCGCTCGCAGGGCGAATCCTGGCGGACACCACCGCGGAACGGTTGGGTGAGCACGACGCCGTGTTCCTTGCCCTGCCGCACGGCCACTCCGCGGCGCTCGCCGCCGAGTTACCCGAGGACATCCCGGTGATCGACTGTGGCGCTGACCACCGGCTCGTAGACCCAGCGGCCTGGCAGCGCTGGTACGGCGGCGACCATGCCGGGGCCTGGCCTTACGGGCTACCCGAGCTGCCCGGAGCACGAGAGAAATTACGGGGCGCCCGCCGCATCGCGGTTCCCGGTTGCTACCCCACGGTCGTCAGCCTGGCGCTGGCCCCGGCTCTACAGGCCGGGCTGGTCGTCCCCGAGGTGGTGGTTACCGCGGTGTCTGGCACGTCGGGGGCTGGGCGCGCACTCAAGCCACACCTGCTGGCCTCGGAGGTGATGGGCTCGGCGAGCGTTTATGGCATGACGGGCGCGCACCGGCACACTCCGGAGATAATCCAGAACCTCACCGGCGTCGCTGGCCGGGCCGTCACCGTCTCGTTCACTCCAGTGCTCGCGCCGATGCCACGCGGGATCCTGGCTAGCTGCACCGCCGCGCTACGCCCGGGCGTCGACCACGAGAAGCTCCGCGACATCTACCACCTTGCCTACGCCGTGGAGCCATTTGTGCATCTGCTCCCGGAAGGCCAGTGGCCGGCGACGGGCGCGGTACACGGCTCCAACTCAGTGCACGTGCAGGTAGCTGTGGACGGCGACGCCGAGAGGCTGGTGGCGGTGGGAGCGGTCGACAACCTCACCAAGGGCACCGCGGGAGCGGCAGTGCAGTGCCTCAATCTGACGCTGGGACTTCCTGAAACCACCGGCTTGCAGTCCTGGGGTATCTCTCCCTGAACAGGAAGGACACCACGATGAGCGTCACCGCAGCCGGTGGGTTTCGGGCCGCCGGGGTGGCCGCTGGCATCAAGACCAGCGGTGGGCTGGACCTGGCGCTGGTGGTCAATGACGGCCCCGCTACGACCGCCGCTGGTGTGTTCACCCGCAACCAGGTCAAGGCCGCACCGGTGCTGTGGTCCGCGCAGGTGCTCACCGGCCGCCGGTTGCGCGCCGTCGTGCTGAACTCCGGCGGAGCCAACGCCTGTACCGGCCCGGGTGGGTTCCAGGACACCCACGCCACGGCCGAACGGGTTGCTGCATTGTTGGTCTGTGGCGCCGCCGAGGTCGCCGTGTGCTCGACCGGGCTGATCGGCGAGCGGCTGCCACTGGACGCGCTGCTGTCCGGGGTCGACAAGGCCGAAGCCGCGCTGGCCGCCACGCCAGAAGCCGGGCTGGCCGCAGCCACCGCGGTGCTCACCACCGACACCGTGCCCAAGCAGGCCGCGCTCACCCGCTCCGGCTGGACAGTGGGCGGGTTCGCCAAGGGAGCCGGGATGATCGCGCCCAGCCTGGCCACCATGCTCTGCGTACTCACCACCGACGCCGCGGTCGACGAATCCACCCTGGACGCCGTGCTGCGCCGCACCACCACCGAAACGTTCGAACGCCTCGACATTGACGGCACCTGCTCGACGAATGACACCGTGTTGCTACTGGCCTCGGGCTCCTCGGGAACCGCGCCAGATCAGGCGGAGTTCGAGGCAGCCGTGCAGCAGGTCTGCCATGAGCTGGTGAGGGGCCTGCAAGCCGACGCCGAGGGTGCCACCAAAGAGATCTCGATCATCGTCCGCGGAGCGGCTGACGATGTCGACGCGCTCAACGCCGCCCGCGCGATCGCTCGGGACAGCCTGGTCAAGACCGCGTTCTTCGGCTCAGACCCCAACTGGGGCCGGATCGCCGCTGCAGCGGGGGCCTCGCCGGCCACCGTGCGGGCCGACACCCTGGACATCCGGATCAACGGGGTCCTGCTCTGCCAGAGCGGCGCGGTCGCAGCGGAGCGCTCCGAGGCGGATCTGTCCGGCCGGGAGATCACGGTGGCGGTCGATCTGCACCTCGGGCGGGGAGAGGCCACCGTGCTCACCACCGACCTCTCGCACGGGTACGTCGAGGAGAACAGCGCGTACTCGTCGTGAGCACCCCAATCGATACCCCAGCACAGAAAGCCGCTGTGCTCGCCGAGGCGCTGCCCTGGTTACAGCGCTTCCACGGCACCACCGTCGTGATCAAATACGGCGGCAACGCGATGCTGGACGACCAGCTCAAGCGCGCCTTCGCCCAGGACATGGTCTTCCTCCGGCTCGCCGGGTTACGCCCCGCCGTAGTGCACGGCGGCGGTCCGCAGATCAACGCCATGCTGGACCGGCTGGGCATCGCCGGCGAGTTCCGCGGTGGGCTACGGGTCACCACGCCGGAGACGATCGACGTGGTGCGCATGGTGCTGTTCGGCCAGGTGGGCCGGGAGCTCGTCGGGCTGATCAACGCGCA
>CAXUFG010000077.1:0-21366 GCA_964250265.1 uncultured Pseudonocardiaceae bacterium
AGCTGACCCCACCCCGATATGGAGACATATCGGGGTTATTCGGCAGGCAATGGGCCCGATATGTCTCCATATCGGGAAAAGGGGGATGTCAGAAGGGGGCGTCTAGGGGGAGTTGGCGGACTGCGGGGAGGTAGCGGTTGAGGTCGCCGGGCTCGAAGCGGCAGGTACCGATAACGTGCCAGAACTGTCCCGCCACTGAGCCCTCCATCTTGTAACGGCCATCGGGGGCTAGTGCGGCCCAGCCCTCGGGCAGGCCGAGCAGGGTCATCCGGACCTCGGGTGCCGCCCCGGCGGTGAGATCCCAGATCCGGACGGTGCCATCGTCGCTGGCGCTGGCGAGTTGGCTGCCGTCGGGACTGAAGGCGACCGACCAGACCCGCCGGGTGTGCGCGTGCAGGGTGTGCCGGCGCTCACCGGTGGCGGCGTCCCAGAGTTGCACGACCAGATCGTCGCCGGCCGTGGCGATCGTCGCGCCGGCAGGGTCGATGGCAGCCGACCAGATCCGGCCGGTGTGCCCGGCGAGCGTGCGCAGTAGTTCGCCGGTCTGATGGTTCCAGAGGCATACCGTGCCGTCGTGGCTCGCGCTCAGCAGCGTGGAGCCCACCGGGCTGAACGCCACCGTGTAGACCCGGTCGGTGTGCTGGCGTAGCGTCGCCAGGCACTCACCGGTGTCCGGGTCCCACAGCCGCACCGCTGCATCGTCAGAGCCGGTTGCGAGCAGGTCACCAGCGGGGTTGAAGGCGATCGAGCGGACCCGGCCGCGATGCTCGCCGAGCGTGCGAACGTGCCGGCTGGTGGCGCGATACCACAGTTTGACGGAGTCATCGTCGTTGGCGGTGGCCACGATGTCGCCGTCGGGGCTGAAGGTCGCCGCCCAGACGTAGTACGTGTCGACGTCCAGCGCGCGCTGGTAGCTGCCGGATTCGGCGTTCCACAGGTGCACGTCGCCGTCGTTGCTCGGGGCCGCGATCAGGGCGCTGGCCGGATCGAAGAACGCTGAGATCAGCCGATCGCCCACGCCGGTGAGGGTGCGTTGCAGCCGCCCGGTCTGGGGATCCCACAGCCGAACCGTGCCATCGTTGCCGCTGGTGGCCAGCAAGGTCCCGGCAGCGTTGAACGCCACCGAGGTGACGCGCCGGCTATGGCCGCGCAGCAGGTGGGTGCACTGCCCGGTGGCCGGGTCCCACAGCCGGGTGGTGCCGTCGTTGCTGCTGGTCGCGAGTTGCTGGCCGTCCGGTCGGAACGCCGGCGGCCAGGTCGAGGCCTTGTGCCCGATCAGTTCGTGATGCGGTTGCCGGCCCGCTGTGTCCCACAGCCGGACGATCTCGTCGTTGCCGCCGATGGCGAGCAGATCGCCGCGGGAGAAGAACTTGACCCAGTAGATCGACCCGCGGCGATCCAGCGGCAGCGGGGTGCCCCGGCCGCTGGGCACCTCCCACAGTTGGACGACGCCGTGGGTGTCGCCGGTGGCCAGCAGGCTGCCGTCGGGGTGGAAGTCGAGCGCGTAGACGGGGGCGCCGTGCCCAGCCAGCTCTTGCTGTATCCGGCGCTGTGCGACGTCGTAAAGCCGCACGGTGCCGCCGTGATCGACGGTGGCCAGCAGGGCCGAGTCGGGGGAGAACATCAGCCGGTACACCGAGCCGCGGTGATCGGGGAACCCGGCGCACAGCGAGCCGGTCGCGGTGTCCCACAGCCGCACCGTTCCGGCACTGTCGCCGGTCGCCAGCAGGCCTCCCTCTGGCTGGAACCCGAGGGTCCACACCTGCGAGGCGTGCCCGGGTAGCTCGCCGAACAGCGCACCGGCCGCGACGTCCCACAGCCGCACGGTGCCGCTGGCGTCGCCGGTGGCCAGCAGGTAGCCGTCGGGGTTGAAGCCCATCGGCCACACCCAGTTCCGGCAACCCTCAAGGCGGTACAGCAGCTCCCCGGTCGCCGGGTCCCACAGGTTGATCACGCAATCGCTCGCGGCCGTCGCCAGCACCGCGTCGCCCGGACCGTAGGCCACCGCGTAGACCCGCCCGTGGTGGCCGTGCAGGGTGCGCAGGGGTAAACCCGATGCGGTGTCACAGAGCAGCACCGCGCCGTCGTCGCTGCCGATCGCCAGCGTCTGGCCGTCGCGGCTGTAGTCGACAGGGTTGGGTAGCCGGCCGACCTCGAAGCCGTAGGACACGCCGACCGCGGCCGGCGCGAACTGCGCGTGCACCGGTTGACCAGGGGCGATCGCCGCCCCATGCAACTCGGCAGCGGCGAAGAGCTCCGGGCGCGCCGTGACGTCGATCAGCGCCGCTCCCCGCCAGCGGCTGCCCGTGACCATGACGTCTCGCAGGTCGGCCCGGGGCAGCCGGGCCCGGCGCAGATCCGCGCCGGTCAGGTTGGCCCCGGCCAGCTTCGCATCGTCGAGCCGCGCCCCGGCCAGCACCGCATGGCGCAGCACCGCCCGGCTCAGGTCCGCTCCCACCAGCCGGGCGTCGGTGAGATCCGCGCCGGTGAGGTCGGCGTCGGTGAGTTCGCGGTAGGAGAGGTCCTCGCCGCGCAGCACCGCTCCACGCAGGTCGGTGCTGGCCATCGAGCGCATCCGAGCACTGATCTTGATGGCGTTGCGGCGGGTCACCTCGTCGGCGTCGCGGTCGGCGAGCACGTGGCGCAGCCAGCGTCGGCAGCCGAGGGTGTCGGCGAGGTCGCACAGGAAATCGACGGACAGCTGCGACAGCGGCCGCCGGGACAGCAGCACAGGCTCCCCGGCGCACAGCTGATCGGCGATCGCCTTGGCGACCAGCCACTCCACCACCGAGCCATGAATCATGCCCAGCTGACCGTCCTCGGTGCGCACCAGCAGGCTGCCCGCGCCGACGGCGTGCAGCGTCTGGTGCGGCGTCAGCTGGGCCTCCGAGAGCGCGCTGAGTGCCTCGGTCACCTCGGCCAGATCCGCCGGTTCCAGGTACTGCTCGTTGCCCTCCCACAGCCGGACGGCCAGCGCGGTGACCGCCTGCCAGAGTTCGCTAACGGTGAGCCCACTCGCGGCGCCATGAAGCCCACCGGTGCGCTGCTGCTCGTGGTTAAGCCAGGCGCCCAGGATCTCCTCGTACAATGCGGCGGCGCTGATGGCGGACCCGGACTCGGCGACCGCCTGTAGCCGGTCGTCGTCCAGCTCGGTGATGAAACCGAGCATGCGCGGGTTCTGGGACAGCCCGAGCAGACCCTGAGTGTCGCGGAGCAGCCGCAACCGGCGCGCTGCGGCGTCGGTATCGGCGCCGTACCGGTTGTCCAGGTAGCGCTGGATCTGGTCGGGGGAGAACTCCTCGATGCTCATCACCCGCCGATGTGCCACCATCCCCACGCGTTCGCCGAGCGCGGTGAGAACCTGGGCATCGGTCCGGAAATGCTGTGACCGGCTGGTGATGATGATTTTCGCCTTGTCCTGCACGGCGGCCAGCACCATGTCGAGATGGTCGGCCGCCCGGTCGTAGGTCATCCGGGTGGCCAGCTCGTCGAACCCGTCGAAGAGCAGCACGATCCGGCCCTGACGCAGCATGTAATGGAAGGCTTTGAGATCGATCAGCTCTTCGCCGTGATTGGCCAGGTGGGCCGCCACCATCGCCTCGACGGAGTGCGCTTTCTCCAGCGAGCGCAGCTCCAGCAGGATCGGGATCAGGTGGCTCAGCTCGGTCGGAATCCGCCGGGCCACCTCGTGCAGCGCGAAGGTTTTGCCGCGGCCGAAGTCACCCATGAGCAGGACGAAACGTCCCTCGTCGGTCGCGAGTAGCCGCATGAGCTCTTCGGCCAGGTCGCGGCGTACGGTCCCGTCGGTGCCGGTCAGCTGCCGGAAGCGCTGTGGCACGTACATTTCGGGTGGGTAGCAGGCGTCCGCGCGTAGCCGCGCGGTCTGCCCGGCGACGAACTCGCGAAGGTCCAGCAGGCCCTGGAACTCGATGAAGCTGCGCACCCGGACGCCGTGGCGCCGAGCCAGCTCGCGAAGCGCCTGCGAGATCGGTGGGCCCTGGTACACCAGTTCGGATGCGGTGTCGGGATCTGCTGCGTGGACCTGACCGAGAAACCTCTCGATATCGGCGGCGGTGAGTTCACCGGTGTGTGCGGCCACCCGCTGTTGCCGGACGAAGTCGTCCTCGCGGTAGCTGACCAGCAGATGCGGCGCCGCGCCCTCGATGAGGCGGATCTTCGGGTGGTCGTAGCGGGTCAGGAACACCTCGCTGATCCGGTCCAGCAGCAGCCGCGTCGGGCTCGGCTCCGCCGCTGGCCCGGTGTCCGGCGTGCTGGTGGTCTCATCGGGGTCAGTGTTGTGCTCGGGGGTGAAGGTGGTCGCCGCGGCGCGCCACGGGCGCTGGACCTGACCGCCACCGGCTCCCGGAGCGTCCGGGGGCAGGCATGGAATCCGGGTCAGGCCCCCGGCCGTGATCTGCACGAGTTGCCAGTGGTCCGGCCCGGCTGGCGGGATCAGCAGTAGCTCCTCCCCGGCTGAGCTGCCGGCCTCAACCGGTCCATGGAACAGCAGGTTGAGCCGTTGGCTCAGCAACTGGTCGAACGATCCGGTGTCCCGCAGCAGCCCGGTGTCCCGTGGTGCGGCCAGGCCGCCCGGCGCGGAGGGAGCGTGGCGCATGACACCTACCCGTAACCACTCCGCCTGCTCGAACGATCGGAGCCGCTGGGCGAACCAGGCAGCCTGGGACTCACCGACCCATCCGTAGTGGTCGTCTTCACGGTGGCTGTCGTTGATGGTCGAGTTCAGCCCGGCGATCACCAGCTGCAGGTCGGGCACCGTGAACAGGGTCCACGGTTGTTGGCTGTCGAAGGACAGATCGTCCAGCCCCTGGTAGAGCTCCTGGAACAGCCGGGTGAAATGCCGCCACTTGGGCCAGAACGGCGGTTTGGGAGGGATGTCATCGGCTTCGCAGCTGGCGAAGTAGGCCCGGCAAGCCGAACGGGTGATGTCGCGTGCGCCAGGGACGATGATGAGGCGGTTCGGTTCCAGGCCGAGCAGCACGCGCAGACCGGTCAGGAACTCGGTGGCTGCGGCGAACTCGCGGACGCTGCCGGTCTCGGTGATGTCGCCGGTGACGACGAGCAGGTTAGGTGCCGCTGCACCGTCACCGGTGAGGCGGGTGAGGTCAGCGTAGATCCGGGACTGGCGTTCCGCCGGAGATGCCGGTATACCGGCCGGGATCAGGCCCCGGCCGAACCGCGGTCCTGGCAGGTGCAGCATCGTCACCGCTGATCGCGCCGCCGGTCGACCCGGTGCAGCGGGCGGGAACACCGGTGCCGTGCCCGGCGTTCGCCGGGCAGAGCGCTCGCTCGATAGGGGCAGTGCACCCGGCTCGTCCTCGTGCGGAGATTCGCTGGCTCGGTCGAAGGGATAGCCGGGCCGTTGAGCGGGTTTGGCCCGACCGGCCAGGGCCTCACGGATGCGGACCAGTAATCGTGACCTGGCTGCCTTGGGATCGGTCACCCCGACCAGATCGAGGTACGTGATCATGGAGAGCAGGCCCTCCAGGGGGCAGTCCTCGACCCGGATCGTCACCAACCGGTTGATGTCATCTGGATCGGCGCGCAGCGCCGCCTGCCATTCCAGCCGCCCATAGCGGGAGGACAGGTAGTTGCGGGACAGCACCGAGATGACCACGGTTGCCTGGCTGACGCCGCGGTCCATGAAGTCGATGAAGTTGGTGCCGGGCACGAAATCCCAGGCCTGCAGCATGGTGGAATAACCTGCGGTCTCCAGCTCCCACGCGACCCAGGTGGCCCACCGTTCGTCGGCAGGGGAGTAACTGATGAAGAACTCGGCAGGGCGATTCGTGCCCGTCACCATGTGTTGGTCGGCAACCGCGTCAGCAGCTCCTTGACCTCCGGGACAACCCGCTCGCCCAGGTGCACGAGCCCCAGCAGACGGTCGAGGTGTTCGGGGCGGCAGGCCACGAAGCTGCGGTCGACCTGGGGGCGCCCGATCCGCTGGTCGAACGGCGCACCGTCGAGTCCATAGATCGCGATGCCGGCCTCGGCCGCGATCAGCGCACCGGCCGGCAGGTCGATCTCCTCCGGGTGGTACCCGACCATGCCGTCGATATCTCCCCTGGCCAGCATCACCAGGGACAGCAGTGGCGTCCACAGCTGGAACACTCGGCGGGCTGCCGACTCCAGGACGAGCTTGAACGCGACGGCGGTCGCGTCATCCTTGGCGACCGAATAACCCTGGGTCCACGCGAGCAGCGGACCGGCCTGATCGTGGCGTAACGGCGCGCGCAGCGGGCAGCTCTGCGGCCCGAAGGCACCCGCACCGCGTGTTGCCTGCCAGGTGCCGCCGGTGACGGGATCGTGCACGACGCCGAGCACCGGAATCCGGTCCCGGCACAGCGCGACCCCGATGACGTAGGTGGGTAGCGCGACCGCCAGGTTGTTGGTGCCATCCAGCGGATCGACCAGCCAGGTCCACCTTGTGTCGCCACCATCCAGGACACCGGCTTCTTCGGCGATGATCCGGTGATCGGGGAACGTGGCGCGAATCCGGCGCAGGATCAGTCGTTCAGCGCGAACATCCAGGTCGGTGACCACATCTCCGTGCGCGCCCTTGCCGCGCGTCCCGACCTCACCCCGAACTCCCTCGCGCACCAGCGCGCCCGCCGCGTGCACGGCGTCAAGGGCCACCTGCCGGCCCAGCCCGAGGTCAATACTGTTGAGTGGCGTAGTTGGCGAGTGCAGCGCGTTCGTCATCAGCCGCTCCTCCTGCTCGACCCACTCATTCTATCGGCCAGGGCGCGCGCCAGGCGTGCCGTCTCGGGTGGTGCGCACCGTTGTCGAGGTACTCGATGGGTGGGGGTGCTCAGGTTGCCCAGCGACAGGTCGAGCGTGCCGGCCCGGGCGCGGCCCAAGACCACTGTCGCGGCCTGCGCCGCCACGACCGACATGTGGAACTCGCCGGCGGCCAGCCGGTACGACCCGCCGGAGGCGGTGGACTGGATCAAACCGGGCGTGCAGTGCACCAACCGGGCGGTGCGGCGGATCTCGTCGGCATCACCGTGGCTGTGCACCTCGAACACCCGATGACTGGGGGTGGCCGGCGCATCGTCGATTTGCACCAGCTGATTGCGGACCTCCCCGTAGAGCACGTAGCTGAGTAGATCCCAGCTGTGCGAGTGCATCGGCGAAGTGGTCAGCTCCACCTCAGGGGGGTGCCCTGTCCACACGTGCACGCAGACGCCGCACTCGCCGTGGCGCGTCACCGGCAGGCAGATGAAGCCCAGCGGGTGCCGGACGGCGGCCAGCGGCCTGGTGTCCTGGGCGATCGCCATCATGACCTGGACGATCTGGCCGGGTAACCATCCGCGGGCGGTGCCCTGCCGGATCTCACGATAAACGTCCGCGTAGTTCACAGTCGTGAGTAAGGGTCTTTGGCCTGGATGGCTTTGCGGATAATCTCCGAAACGGTGTCATCGTCGAATGATGACGGCAGTGGAACATTCAATGCGACAAAGAGTTTCTGCGCTTCCTCCACCGAAGGCTCATCCCCCAGGGGCACCGTCTTGGCGGCCTGTTCAATCGGGAGTAGCCGGGACTGTTCCAGGCTGGTCCGTAATTCGGTGGCATGCCTATCGTAATAGGTGGAGCCCCGCTGGATCAGCAAGGCCGGCTCCCGGGCGTCGCGTTGCGCGATAAGCTGGGTCATGACCAGGCTGTGTGAAGCCAAGTCCCACCGAAATGTGCTGATGGTCGAGGAGAGGCCGACCTCCACAGTGAGGAGCCGGTATCGCTGCCGGTGCCAGCACGCGGCCAGAATGGTGGCAAAGGACTCCTTCTGTGCCCGCGCGACTGACCACACTTCGCCGGTGCCATCCACGATGTGGGACACCGACTGCTGGAACCCCGCGTAGTGCTCGCATAACTCATCGTTGGTCGGATCCAGGATCTCCAGCCGGACGGTTAAGGCTCGCCCGATCTCACGGGCCCGCCTGATGCAGTCGGGGAGGGTGACGGCTCGGAGGTAGGTGCCGGTGCCGCCCTTGAACATCCAGAGGTCGGTATCGAGCCGGGCCGCTGCTAGCGCCTCACCGATCGCATCGCCTCGCAGTACTCGCAGATTTGTCGACTGGTCGAGGGCCTGCTGGGCGTTGGTGACCTTGGTGTCCAGTGCCTGGAGCCGGTCGAGGGCCTGGTGCACATCGTTCTCGATGTAGCCCGACCGGACGCGGTCGCGCAGCAGGGTGGTGGCGAGTACGGCGAGGATAAGCAGTATCGCACTGTTGATCTGGTTGGTTCCGACCACGTCGGCCAGAGCGAGGATGGCGATGCAGGCGGCCAGGAGGAGCCCGATCAGGCCGTCGGCGTTCTTGGCGATCCACTTGACAACTCGGGACATCGGCCCCCCTGAGATCCTCTCGGGGTGAGTCTAGGTGATCTGTCTCTACGGTGTGGAATTGTTTGCCTGACGTGCGGGTGGTCCGACCGCGAGACAGGAGTCAGGTGAAGCAGGCTGAGGTGAGCGGCCGGGCCCGGCGGTGGGAACTGCCCGACTGGTTGGCCTTGGTCTTCCTGGTTGCGGGAGTGGGTGCCGTGCTGGGTGGTTTCCTGCCGCGCGCCGCAGCCGGCGAGATAGTCCGCCGGGTATTGCCGTTGTTGATCTTCCTCGGTTCAGTGTTCGTGCTAGCTGAACTCACCGCCAAGGCCGAGGTATTCGATGTCGTGGCGTCCAGGTTGGCGCGCAGGGCCGCGGGCAACTACCTGGCGCTGTTTGGATTGTGCGTCGTTTTCGCTTCGGCCACAACAATCTTTTTGAATCTCGACACGACGGCGGTGCTGCTGACTCCGGTCATGCTCGCCACTGCCGCCAAAGCGGATATTCCCGGTATGCCGCTGGCGATGTTGACGGTGTGGCTGGCCAATACCGCAAGCCTGCTATTGCCGGTGTCGAATCTCACCAATCTGCTGGCCTACGGCCGGGTGAACCTGACCCCGACCGAATTCGCGATCCGGATGGCGGCGCCGCAGGCCGCCGCAATCGTGGCGACAGCGGCCTGCCTCTGGCTGTTCTACTGGCGGCGGGGTCGCCGCGGACGTGAGCGGTATTCGGTGCCCGACCTCCACGTGCCCCAGGATCGCGCCCTTTTCGGTATTGCCGCCGCAGCCTGCGCCACGTTTGTCGTGCTGGTATTGCTCGGTGTCCCGCTCGTGCTCTCGTCGCTGGCCTGTGCCGGGGTGCTCGCCGTGGCGTTCCTCGTCCGGGATCGCGGTGCCTTCGCGTGGCGGATGATCCCGTTCCGGCTGCTGGCGTTCGTCACGGGACTGTTTCTGGTCGTCCAGACGATCGACCGGTATGGGCTGGGCCGGGTACTGGCCAAGGTAGTGGGTGCCGACGCCGGGGTTGAGGGCGTTGCCCGGGCGGCTGCACTGGGCGCCGTGCTGTCCAATGCGATCAACAACCTGCCGGCGTATGTGGCCGGCGAGGCAGTGGTGACCAACAGCCATCAATTGCTCGGCCTGCTGATCGCCACGAATGTGAGCCCACTGGTCACCCCGTGGGCGTCGCTGGCCATCATCATCTGGTACGAGCGTTGCCGGACAGCTGGCGTTCGGATCGCCTGGGCTCGGTTCGTCGCGACCGGCGCCGTCACCGCCGCCATCACCTTGGTGGCAGCGGAAGCTGCGTTGCTGCTCAGCAGCAGGTAGCCCGAGTTGATCAGTGACAGGTAGCTTACCGGCTGCTCAGCAGCCGCTAGTGGGGACCGTGATCTCGATCGGTGGCCAGCAGGACCATGATCACGATTTTGGTGCCGTAGACGACATGGCGTGTCACTTGAGGCACACAAACCGTGATCATGGTGGGCCGCTGGGATGTCATCCAGTGATCGTGCAGAGGACGGTGCCTTGCGTGATCGAGGTCCCAGCTTGGGTCTTCAGGCCGGTGATGGTGCCGGCTTTGTGCGCGGTGACCGGGTTCTCCATCTTCATCGCCTCGAGCACCACGATGAGATCGCCGGGGGCGACCGGATCCCCCTCGGACACCGCGACTCTGACCACCGTGCCCTGCATGGGCGCGAGGACCGTGTCGCCGGATGCCGCGCGCGCCCGGCCACCGCTGCGCCGTCGGGGCTTGGCCCGGCCGGCACCGCCCCCTCGCGGGGTCAGGTCCCCTGGCAGGGAGACCTCCAGGCGCCGCCCGCCGACTTCCACGACCACGGTCTGCCGGGGCACCGGCGATGGCACTTCTTCGGTGGCTCCATAGGGCTGGAGTTGCGCAGAGAACTCGGTCTCGATCCACCGGGTGTGCACGGTGAAGTGCTCGCCATCGGTGGCGGCGAAGGCGGGGTCGTCCAGGACTGCCCGGTGGAACGGGATGACGGTGGGCAGGCCCTCGACGGTGAACTCGGCCAGCGCCCGTCGGGACCGCGCCAGCGCCTGTTCCCGGTCCGCGCCGACGACGATGAGCTTGGCGAGCATCGAGTCGAACTGACCGCTGATCACGGTGCCGGCACGTACTCCGGTGTCCAGCCGCACCCCCGGCCCGGATGGCGGATCGAACACCGTGACGACCCCGGGCACCGGCAGGAATCCCCGGGCCGGGTCCTCGGCGTTGATCCGGAACTCGATGGCGTGGCCGCGCGGCGTCGGGTCGGCGGTGATGGACAGCCGCTCGCCGGCCGCAATCCGGAATTGCTCGCGCACCAGGTCCAGGCCGGTGGTCTCCTCCGACACCGGGTGCTCGACCTGCAACCGGGTATTCACCTCCAGGAACGAGATCGTGCCCTCGGGGCCTACCAGGAACTCGACGGTGCCCGCGCCGGTGTAGCCCGCTTCGGCGCAGATCAACCGGGCGGCGTCCTGGATTGTGTTCCGTTGTTCAGCGGAGAGGAACGGGGCCGGAGCCTCCTCGACCAGCTTCTGATGCCTGCGCTGCAGCGTGCAGTCCCGGGTGCCGACCACGACCACGGTGCCGTGCTGGTCGGCCAGCATCTGCGCCTCGACGTGCCGCGGCTGGTCCAGGTAACGCTCCACGAAACACTCGCCGCGTCCGAAGGACGAGACGGCCTCGCGCACCGCGGAGTCGAACAGCTCAGGGATCTCCTCGATGGTGCGGGCCACCTTCAGACCGCGCCCGCCGCCGCCGAACGCGGCCTTGATGGCCACCGGCAGACCATGCTCGCGGGCGAAGACCACCACCTCCTCGGGCCCCGACACGGGATCCTTGGTGCCCGGCACCAGCGGCGCTCCGGTCTTGGCGGCGAGTTGCCGGGCGGTGACCTTGTCACCCAGATCCCGGATCGCCTGCGGCGAGGGTCCGATCCAGATCAACCCGGTGTCGATCACCGCCTGGGCGAAATCCGCGTTCTCGGCGAGGAATCCGTAGCCGGGATGCACCGCATCCGCCCCGGCCCGCGCCGCGACATCCAGCAGCTTGGCCGCCTTGAGGTAGCTGTCCGCGGGGGTGGTGCCGCCCAACGCGAATGCCTCGTCGGCCAGCGTGACGAACGGAGCGTCGCGATCGCCCTCGGCGTACACGGCGACGCTGGCCAGCCCCGCATCCCGGCAGGCCCGGATCACCCGCACAGCGATCTCCCCACGGTTGGCGACAAGCACCTTGCGCAGGATCAACGACACCACTGCCTCCTCCGGCTGGGCTCACTCGCCGCAGTCTAAGGTTTCCGACCAGCGAAAAGGTTCCATTTGGTTTCGATCTGCCCGAACCACAGTCGGCCCGGATCTGGAACTACTGGCTGGGCGGCAAGGACCACTACCAGGTCGATCGTGCCCTGCTCACCAGCACCCCCGAGGGCGTTGCCGACTATGTTCACGCCGATCTGCGGTACCCCGACACGATCTTGAGCGAAGCCGCCCGGACACGATTTCGGCAACCCGTCGGGTTGATGCTGCTGGGCGTGGTCAACCACATCATGGACTCCGATGTACCCGCCAGCGGGCCCGGACTGGGGTTACGACCACAGCGACACCACCCCGACCCCGACCTCGGCGAGGAGGCGCCGGGTCAAGGGCAGGCTGATGCCGATCACGCTGGAGGGGTCACCATCGATCCCGTTCACGAACCAGCCGCCCCGGCCGTCCAGGGTGAACCCGCCGGCCACCTGCAATGGCTCTCCGGTGCTGACATAGGCATCAATCTCCTCCGCAGAGGGGTTGCCGAAGCGGATGACCGCGGTGTGGGCGCCGCTGGCGGTTGCGGTGACGGTGCCTCCGCTCAGGCGCACCACGGCGTGGCCCGTGAGTAGCTCCCCGGTGCGGCCGGCCATGGCCTGCCAACGTCGCCGTGCGGCGACGGCGCAGCCGGGTTTGCCGATCAGCTCGCCACCGATGTGCAGCATCGAATCGCACCCGACGATCACCGCGTCGGGGTGCTCGGCGGCGATACCCGCCACGACCGCGTCTGCCTTCGCCGAGGCCAGCGCGGTCACCAGGTCCGCCGGGGTCGTGCCGGTCAGAGTGGCGGCCAGCGCGTCCTCGTCCACTCCGGACACCCGTACCACCGGATCGATCCCGGCGCTGCGGAGCACGCCGAGCCGTCCTGGCGAGGCTGACGCGAGCACCAGGCGAGGGTTAGCCACGAGTGGAGAACATGCCGGTGAAGGTCATCCGCAGCACATAGTCTTCGCCACGGAGTGCCGAGCCGACGATCTCCACCAGACCGAGGCCAGGACGGCTCCGGGAGTGCCGTGCCCCGATCACCTCCAGCCGCATGCGCAGCAGGTCACCGGGGAACACCGGCGCCGGCCACGACATGTCGCGACCCCCCGGCGAGCCCTGCGAGGTGGAATCGGCCAGCACGGTGTCCACGTACGCCCGCATCCACAGACACGCGGTGAACCAGCCCGACGCGCACAGCCCGCCGAGCACCGAGCGCTGCGCCGCATCCTCGTCCAGGTGGAACGGCTGCGGATCGAAGCGACGGTTGAACGCCAGCATCTCCTCCCGATCGACCTTGACCTCGCCGAGGTCGATCACGGTGCCGGGGCTCAGGTCCTGGAACGCGATCGTGGCCATACCGCCGATCCTGCCATCAGTGCGGCACCCGCGGCGCGGACGTGCACCCGGCTGCTCCCCTCCGACCGGAATTTCACGACTCGCAGAGCTGCTCATGCTGGGTTACTGTTGTTTCGGCCTACAAGGGGGTGGTGCTATGCCGACGACGCGGTTAAAGCTATTCAGGCGTCGAGCGCGGCCAGGTCGTGATCGCTCTCGCGGTCCGTTTCCTTTTGTTTTTATTGCACCCAGATGAACCATCTGATCTCCGGGCAGGGATATGAAATCACCATTGGAAGGGTGGCACGACAAGGCCGGCGTACGGACTGACCCTCGCCGGGTGCTCGGCGCCGAGGTGGAGGATGGGCGCACCTTGTTTCCCGAGAAACTGATCCCGTACCTGGCCCACCCCCACATGCGCTCGCTCGAACCCGACGAGCACCGGCGAGTGGTGGCCCGGCACCTCTATCAGTACCTGGAGTTCACGACCCACTTCGAGACGCGGGTGGTCAACAGGGCGACCGAACGTATCGCTAACGGGACCACCGGGCTCGACCTGGATCCCAGCGTCCGGCTGGATGCCTACAAGATCTACTGTGACGAGGCCTACCATGCGCTGTACAGCTACGATGTCATTGCTCAGGTAGAACGGGCCACCCGGATCGATGTTCCGGAATATGACTTCACACCGTTTCTGAACCGGCTCGACGAGGTCGGGCGAGCCGCCATGCCGGAGGAGACCTTGCTGGTCCAACTCCTCCAGGTGGTGGTCTTCGAGACACTGGTGACCGCGCTTCTCAAGGACATACCCAACGATCCAGGGGTGGTCGACGTCGTGCGCGAGACCGTCCGGGATCATGCCGAGGACGAGGGACGCCACCACATCTACTTCTCCCGGTTCTTCAAGGAGCTCTGGACCGACCTCGACACCGGAATGCGGCGAAAGACCGCACACTGCTTGCCGGAACTGATCCACCGCAGCCTCGCTCCGGATCTCGCGCCAGTGCGCCGCTCACTTGAACTGACTTCCCTGGGGCGTGCGGAGATCGACGCCATCCTTGCCGATTCCTACCCCGCCTCTCAGGTGAGCGCGGGCATCAGGAGCTCGGCGAGGCACAGCATTCGCCTGTTCGAGTCCGTTGGGGTACTTGACGTTCCGGGTGCCCGAGAGGCTTTCGAGAACGCCGGCCTCCGGTGAACAACCGATAGGGAATCGTCGAACGTGAAGCAATCAACGCGCAAACATCGTCGAGTTCCTCGACGCACAGACAGGGACGGTCAGCCAGCTCCTTGCGTACGGCGAGCCGTCGTCCCTTTCCCGGCGGTGCCGGATGGCGCCTGCTCGACCCTGCCCCTTTCACGGATCGAGGTCTCCGTGCCGAATGTTTCGCATGTCTTCGCCTACGAGCACCTGACAGAATGCGATCTCATCCCGCCGACGTCCCCACGGGTGTTCTTCGAGCCGGCCGACACCGAGATCGGCGTCTGGGTGGCGCGCGATCTCATCACCGAGGGCTGCTCGGTACTGGACCTGGGCTCGGGCAGCGGCGCCGCAGCGGCCGCGATGGCCCGCGCCGGAGCGGGGCGGGTCCATGGCGTCGACGCGGGCGCGGAGACGGTCGCCTGGGCGACCGAGCACTACGCGTCCCGCGAAGGTGACTGCCGAGTCACCTTCGCCTGTGCTGACTTCGTCCGGCTCTCCGCCGATGACCTGCTGGCCACCGCGCCGTTTCCACTGCCGCGGCCGCTGGTCGTCACCAGTAACCCGCCCTACGTTCCCCTCGCTGCACGGTCCAGCGGGCTACGCCACTCCATCAGCGGGGGGACTGACGGGCTGAGACTAGCTCCGGCGATCATCGGGCACGGCGGCGCGCTGCGCTGCGACCTGGGGCTCACCATCGGTAGTTACTCCAGCCCGCGAAAGGCGGTTGAGCTACTCGAGTCGGCCGGCTACTGGATCCACGCAGTCACGTTGTGCCCGCTGCCGTTGGGTGAGTTCACTGTCCGTAACCTGGAGCAGGTCTTAGCCTTGGAGAAGCGGGGCGAGGCGGTCATGTGGCGGACCGCTCAGGACACGCCCTCCTACTTCATC
The DNA here is from genome assembly GCA_964250265.1 of uncultured Pseudonocardiaceae bacterium. GTDB lineage: Bacteria > Actinomycetota > Actinomycetes > Mycobacteriales > Pseudonocardiaceae. Next base: position 15,065 of record CAXUFG010000077.1, read on the forward strand.
GTCGGCCTAGCGTGCCGTTGGATGGATATGGCCGAGCGGACAGCACGGTTCAAGCAAGACTCCGACTCGGACGGAGTCCGGGACCCTGAGCGTCTCACTGGCGACGGGCTGCTACATCTGTTGCGGACCGCGGCCCGCTCGCACACCGCCGAGCTGGAAGCACTGGACGGGCTGCCCTTGGATGGCTGGTCCGGGCCGGTGCGGATTCTGGTCCTGCCAGGCGCGACTGCGCGCCATCACTGGTGAGCGCCGTGCGGATGCTGCACGGTGCCGGCTTCACCCCTGGAGTTAACAGAGGTTCGGTTCTTGACCACGCGATTAAAGGAGCATCATGGCGGTTCTGCCCTCTCCGGCATCTCAGAAGGTCTTTCCCGGCCGGACTCCCGTTGTCGCGCTTGAACTGGATGTGGCCGGAGTTCATCGCAGGATCTGGCTGAAGCTGGAATGTCATAATCCCTATGGTTCGCTCAAGGACCGTACGGCCGCGACGCTGTGGGAATCTGTTCGAGAACAGGTGCATCCGGCGGAAGGGGTCATCGAGTCCACGTCCGGAAACCTGGGTGTCGCACTGGCGGCCCGGTGCGCGGAGCACAGCGTACCGTTCACCGCGGTCGTTGAACCACGAACGAGCCCAACCTCGATCGACACGATGCGACGTTACGGTGCACGGGTCGTTATGATCGATCGTGCGGACTCCAGGGGTGGTTACCTACTCAACCGTTTGACGTACGTCCGTGAGCAGATCCGGATGCGGCCCAACCTGGTCTGGACCAACCAGTACGAGAATGTCGCGAACCCTCGGGCGCATCTCGAACATACCGCACCGGAGTTGTGGGATCAGCTCCGGTGTCCGGCCACGGTTTTGGTGGCGGTCTCCACAGGTGGCACGCTAGCGGGATTTCGCCAGTTCACCCAAATTCAGAGGATTCCGTGGACCGTGGTGGGAGTGGACGTCGAGGGATCTCTGGCGCTGGCCGACGATATACCTGGAAAACGGATTCTGCCCGGCATCGGGTCCAGCCAACGGTCCGCTTTTACGCAGTCCGCAGCGGCGCCGCGGATCATCGTGCCAGCTGGAGAAGCAGTGGTGGCATGCCTGTGGGTCTTGAATGAGGCGGGTATTGCCCTGGGTGGCAGCTCCGGCGCATTGATAGCGGCCGCATTGCGGTGGTTTCACCTCAACCCTCATGACAATTCTGATATCGCCGTGGTGTGTCCTGACGGTGGTGATCGTTATCAGGGCACCGTGTACTCCACGGTGTGGCGGAAGGAGAACATCGCTGCCCGATCGCTCACTCCGAATGTACGGGTTTTGCAGGTACACGGCGGACCTCGGGAAGTCGATCCTTGACGTCGGGTTGATCGCCGCCGTCGACCGGCAGGCTCGCCTGCTAGGCCTGGGCGGGTACTGGAACTCCACTGAATCGAGGAGAGCCCGTGGAAGCGATGGTTGGTGCCCCGCAGCCCGTACCCGAGACCGGTCTATTTTCGCTCAGCGATGTGGATTCAACCGAGATCTGCCGTCTCCTGGACCGATCCGCTGAATTGTTTCGCGATCCCCAAGCGCACAGCCGCCCACTGGCGGGTACCGATGTCGGGGTGCTCTTCACGAAGACCTCGACCCGAACCCGCACAGCCTTTTCTGTCGGTGCCCGCCGTCTGGGCGCCTCGTTGATCAGCTACGGCCCCGGCGACCTGCAGCTGAATACCGGGGAGTCGCTGCGGGATACCGGACGGATCCTCGGGGCCATGCTCGATGGGCTGGTGGCGAGGACGGCGGGACCGCTCCACGAGCTTCGCGAGCTGTCCAGGCATGGCCGTATCCCCGTGGTGAACGCCATGGCGGCCGAGGAGCATCCCAGTCAAGGCATTTGTGACCTGGCGACCATGCGGTTGCATCTTGGCGAGCTGACCGGGGTGACCGTCCTCTACATCGGTGAGGGGAACAACACCGCGGTGGCCCTGGCCCACGGTCTGGCCAGGATCAGCGGGAGCTCACTCACTCTCGCCACCCCGCCCGGCTACAGCATCGCCGAGCGGGAACTGCACACCGCCAGGGCGGCGGGAAATCCGGTTGGCGCCACGATTACCACAGTGCTCTCGATGGACGAACTTCCTTCTCGCGTCGACATCGTCTACACAACCCGGTGGCAGACAACCGGCACCGCGAAACCCGATCCTGACTGGCGTGAGGTGTTCCGCCCATTCCATGTCAGCGAGGAACTACTGGACCGGTGGCCGGCAGCACTGTTCATGCACGACCTTCCCGCCCACCGAGGGGACGAAGTGTCCGGGAACGTGCTGGACGGCATGCGTTCGATAGCCTGGAGTCAGGCAACCATGAAGCTCACCAGCGCTATGGCGATCCTGGAGTGGTGCATGTCGGGTTAGTCCTCTAGCGCCGCGCATGATGGAAGGGACGGCCTGAAACAGTGAGTCAATCATTGACCATCGGAGTGGAGGAGGAATTCTTCGCGATTGATTCACGTGATCGCAGGTTGTTGGAGGATACGCGGCTACTTCTCGAATCCGCATACACGCGACAAGCCGATCACGAGATCCCGAGTTACGGCGAGGAGATACGACCATGCATGATCGAAAGCCGGACGGGCATCTGCCGGAATCTGGACCAGGTGCGTGCTGAAATTCGTGATCTACGGGTTTGCTTGGTTCACGCAGCTGACGAGATGGGAAGCTGGATCGCTGCGGCCGGTACCTTTCCGCTTGCCGACTGGCGCACCCAAGGTTTTGTGCCGAAACCGCGGTTCGAACACACCGCCAAGACCTACGCACAGCTGGCCGGCGAACATGTGATCTGCGCCTGCCACGTTCACGTCGGAGTCGAGGATCGCGAAACAGCCATTCACGTGATGAACCAGGTCCGTCCCTGGCTGCCCGTCCTCTCCGCATTATCTTCCAGCTCTCCTTTCTGGATGGGTGAGGATACCGGTTACGCCAGCTATCGCAGCATGATCTGGGAACGCTGGCCGATGGCGGGGATGCCTCCCACCTTCCGATCGTTCGACGACTACACGAAGCGGGTGACTGCGCTCGTCGATACCGGAACGATTGCCGACGCTGGTCAGGCTTTTTGGGACGTCCGTCCCGGCACCCGATACCAGACTGTCGAGTTTCGTATCGCTGATTCGTGTACCACCATCGACGAAATTGTCGTCCAAGCAGGACTGTCTCGTGCGCTTGCGCAAAGATGCCTGGATGAACTCGAGCGCGGAGTCTCTCCGCGGGAGGTCAGCCCCGAGCTGCTGCGTGCGGCGAAGTGGCGCGCTGCCCGGTTCGGCCTCACCGGCAGCCTCCTGGATCCAATTTCGGCCGAACTTCTACCGGCCCATTCGCTAGTGGATCGGCTATTCACCTACGTGCGTCCTGCTCTGGAAGAAGCCGGGGACTGGGACGAGATGACCACACTCGTCGAGCGTATGAAACGTCTCGGTTCCTCGGCCGAGCGCCAGCGGCGGGTCCTGTCCGAAGCCAACCGCCTGGAGGATGTGGTCGACCTCCTGGTGAAAGAAACAGCTACCCCATAGTTTCATGCGCCACGTCACCTGTTGCGCGAGGGCAGCGCGGAGGCCCGCCATGCTCCGGCACCAGGGTACAGGGGGCTGCGCAGCTGGTAGGCAGCGTCGCGCCAGCTCGAGGGCGGCGCAGGCGGCTGGTGAGCCGTGGTATCTGCCAGTGCGGCAAGCGCCACGGTCAGTGCGGCGAGCTCCTCACCTGATGGCTCACCTCGCACGATCTGCAGCATCTAGGTCACCTCGGATGCCCTCGACTCGGTTGCAGGTGCGCTCATCGGTACCAGACTCGACACGCACCTTGCTCATCAGGCCACGTCCGGTTCGACCACCTGATTGGCGTCGACGTTGCGCACGATGTCATCGGAGATAGTAGCCGCGCACGCTGATGGCTTCACGCGTACCGTTCGGTGATGAGCATCGAGGTAACACTGCGGCAGCTGGCGGAAACCCTGACGAGGTACCGGTTCGCATACCTCCTGACCATCGGAGACGATGCGCGGGCGCACGTCGTGGCCGTGAACACCACGCTGGCGAACGGCACACTGCGCGTGACGGACCTGGGCCGAAGGACGCGAGCTAATCTCGCAGCTCACCCGTCGGTGACGTTGGTGTGGCCCCCCGCAAGCCCGAGTGACTACTCATTGATCGTGGACGGCGTGGGGTCGCTGCAGGATGACGACCTCACCGTCATGCCAACACGGGCAGTGCTGCACCGGCCTGCACCACCCCAGATCACCACGACCGGTGATGGCTGCGAGTCGGACTGTGTCGAGCTGCCCGTCGCCGCGGAGACCACGAGCAGCAGCTGAATGCTGATCACTCTCGTCGCCGTCGGAGGAACTCTGGTGTTCGACAGCGTGCATCATGTGCAGCTGGCGATGCCGCGCGGTCAGGAGGCCGCAGCTCGCGCGTTTTTCGTCGACGTTCTTGGCATGACAGAGATCGACAAACCAGCAGCGCTCGCCGCCCGCGGCGGCGTGTGGTTTCGCGACGGGAGCGTAGAGCTTCATCTGGGCGTCGATGACGACTTCCGGCCCGCTCGTAAGGCGCATCCGGGGATCGTCGTTGATGATCTCGATAGGCTCGTTGAGCACTTAGCCGGTGCTGGCCAAAATGTGCAATGGGACCGCAACTTCCCTGGCTTCCGGCGCGCCTACGCTCACGATCCGTTCGGCAACCGACTCGAGTTCCTCGAACCGTCTCAATAGCCGATCCCCCGCGGCTGGCAGGTGCGAAAGGCGGTCCCGGAGGGCTCAGGTCCGGCAGGTCGTGGGATGGCCTCCACGGTTCTCGGCCGTCATCTCGCGCGAGACGGCCGCGACGTTCAGCTGGGGGAGGTCGCGGGCCGCGGCGACCAAGGGGTAGCCGGGGTAGCGGCGGTCGAGGTCGGCCAGGAGCGCCGTGCGTTCATCGTCGGTGACAGTTGACCCCCCAGGTGAGGCAGGGTCCACGGCGGTTCTGATCAGGCCTCGGTAGGTCTGCAGGTAGGTCCGCTGTGCGGCGATCTGATCGGCAGCCGGAGAGGGCGCCCCATGGCCGGGGGAGATGATGCGGGCGGCGGGGAAGCGCTGGGCGAACAGCTCGAGGTTGCTCAGCCACCTGCAGGTGTGGCCTTCGATGAGGGCGGGGGTGGCCTGGTCGTCGGTGATGTCACCGCCGAAGAGGTTGCCGGAGGACGGCTCGTAGTAGGCGGTCGCGGTCGCGGCCTCGCCCATGTCGAACTGGGCGGTCTCGATCCGGGTGCCTCCGAGGTCGAGGATCGCGCTGGCCCCGAACGTGTGATCCGGGTAGCTGATCTGCGCCGGGTAGTCGGAGTCGGCCTTACGTGCGGCGTTGTAGAGCCCCAACGGGTCGGTCCGCATGGAGCTCAGCGTGGATTCCGAGGCGTAGACCGGGGCTCGTGGGAACGCCTCTTGCAGCGGGCCGAGGCCGCCGACGTGGTCGGGGTGCGAGTGCGTGATGAGGATCGCCACGACCGGTCGACCGGTTTGCATGATCTGCTGGGCGATGGTGCGGCCGCCGGTGAGGTTGCGTCCGGCGTCGACGACGACGTAGCCCTGCAGGGTGGGCAGCCAGTACGCGTTGACCGACCCCGGGTTCGGTGACGCGAAACGGTCCACTGCGGCCGCTGGGGTGGGTGCCGGGGCCGGAGCGTCGCCGGCGTTCGAGCAGCCCATCACTCCGGCCACCAGCACGATCGCGCAGAGGACCCGGACGCGGCGTCCGGTCCGGTCGAGGCCGCTCATGAGGCGACGGGATAGCGCAGCGAGATCTCGTTGCCGCCGGGATCGATGATGATCGCGTAGCGAGCCCCGTACAGGTCGCCGCCGGCGTGAGCGGTGGCCCACGGCTCGAAGGTGCGGGGGTCTCGTCTGGTGAGCCGATGTTGCCGGTGGCGCCGTTGACCAGGAACATGGCTCAGGCTCCCCTGGCTGCCAGCGGTGTCGGGCGGGGGCTCGCGTCCAGAGGCGAGTTGGTTCATGGCCGCAGCCTCTCGATCCCGCGACGCCGGACAGTTGTGGGCGCCGCCTACCACCACTACGTTAGGGATCGTTCCCTAATATTGCAACCGAAGCGAGGCGTTATGGACACCACGCCCGACGCTCGGCCCCGGCGTAGCGCTGCTCAGACCCGCGAACTCGTGCTTGAGACCGCGCACGAGCTCTTCTACTGGAGCGGCATCCGAGCGACCGGAGTGGACAGGATCGCGGCCGAGGCAGGCGTAGCTCCCACGACCCTGTACCGGCTGTTCGCCTCCAAAGACGACCT
>CAXUFG010000078.1:0-21361 GCA_964250265.1 uncultured Pseudonocardiaceae bacterium
CAGCCTCAAGAATAGAGCGGCACGGGGCTGGGTGAGCGTGGCTGGGTAGCCGGCCTCGCGCAGCTGATCAGCCAGGGTCTCCAGGCGGGCCGCGGCGGCCGCGGCCTCCGGGGCGGGCAGCCCCGAGCCCGTGAGTACGGCGGTGCCGGTGTGGTCCAGGTAGCCGTGCACTCCCCGCTCGCGCACAGCTTGGTGGTAGGTGCGGCGGGTGTAGTCGGGATCAATCGCCGCCACCTCGCGCAGCAATCGGGCGGCCAGTTGCCCGGTGGTCCACTCCGCCGCCAGGGGGACCAGGCGGGCGCAGATGCGATCGGCCTGGGCGGGGGTGAGGCCGGCGAGGTAGTCGGTGAACACCCGGGCCTTGTGATGATCCAGCTCCCCGGATGTCAGCGCGGCGTGCACCCGGGGCAGCAGCTCCACCAAAGTCTGGGCGCAGCCCAGTTCGTAGTCCGCGCGGCGGGAGGTGAAGGTCAACGCGGCGGCGATCTCGGCGGTCTCCCACTCGGGGGTGGTGCGCCGGGCCACCTCGGCCATCGCCGCCCAGCAGCGTGCGTAGCCTCGGGAGACCTCGACCCAGGCGGCGCGCAGCTCCTCGATGATCTCCTGGTCGGAGACCACTGAGCTTGTCGCTGCTGGCACCATGTGTCGACCATATGTTCGACCTCTGACAGTATCGGGTCGCTCCCACAGCCACAACTAGGGATTCACTCGATAGAGACCGCGACAGCCGAGTGGATATGTCACCGACCGGTTGGCCGGTTGGGCCACCTCGTGGTCGGACCACCCGGCGGACAGTGTGCCAAGGTCGGCGTAGCGTTGGACTCACCGAGCTTCCAGCGAGCCGATCGCCTCGCGGATCAGATTCCATCCCGCGCGAAACGCCCGCGCCGCCTTACCAGGCAACGACACCCCCTGATCACCTTGCGGTGCAGACCCGCGGTTGCCAGGTAGGCGCGGGTGGCCTCCGCGACGTTCCACACCCCCGGGCCGCCGAAATCCGGAATCCGCCCCGCGGGTTGGTCCAGAGCGAGGCGAGACGCGACCTCACCCGTGTCGACCGGCTGCGCCGCCATTCCCTGCGGCACGACCAGCACCGGAGCTTCGCGAGCGTCGCGACGGTCTGCAGCACGAGATCGTGGAACTGCACCACTGACGCGGGGTGCATAGGCGGCAGGGGGAACGACGGCGATCGCCTCGATTTCCATCACGACGACGTTAAGCCGTCCCGTCTCAGCAGGCGACGACGAGGATCGAACGCTCAGACGCGGCGACCAGTGGTCGGATGTGGGCCTCCTCGCTGGTCAGAATACGATCACCGGTGGCTGACACGGCCACGACGCTGGCATCGACCGCGTCCTCGGTGCCGGCTCGGCCCAGCAGCACTCCCCCATCCCGCCCCAAGCGTTGATCCACGGCCTTGACGTCGACGGACTTGAGTAGCTGGGCAAGGTTTGCCTGGCGCCCGGCGGGGTCGCGCCAGACCTGGGTGACCACCACTCCGGTGCTGCGCAGCTCGAGCCCTCCCCGCTGGGCCACCCGCAGGCGAGCGACCATGGCCCGCTCTCCCCGGTCCACGGCGATGAACGCTCCCGCGTCGAGGACCAGCGCGCTCATGCCGCTGGCGTGGTGGTGGCCGAGTCCGGCACTCCCAGCTCGGCGGCGGCCGTGGCCAGCTCGGCGGCGGTGAGTGGCCCGTGCTCGGCTTCCCACGCGTCGAGGAAGTCGGCCAACGCCTCGGCTCGGAGTTTCGCGGCGGCCGCCTCCGCCAACCACCGGGACAGGTTCCCGCCGCCGCGCTTGGCAGCGGCACGGACGGCGTCGCCGAGCTCCGGATCGAACGACACGCTGAGCTTGTCGACCTTCACGCCTGAAGCGTACCGCGGTAGTCCCGACCAGAGTAGGAACTCCAGGGTTGGGCGGTTTGTCGGTGCGACGCGAGACACTGACGCCGATCTGATCACAGGAAGGGGAACGCCGTGTCCGCTGAACCGATTCGTGAGCGCGCTTCGCAGCCCGAGGACCTCGCTCGACTGTTCTTTCAACGGGCGAATGCAGGCGATGTCGACGGAGTCGTGGCACTCTACGAGCCCAACGCGGTGCTCGCCTTCCCCGCTGGTCAGTCATCTGACGGTGTCCGGGCCAGGAGGTAGGCCTGCTGCGTTGTCTCAACGCCATCATCGTCGGGCTCGCGCAGCAGCCGAGCGCGCACGACCAGCCCGGCCTGGCTCAGCAACTCGGCGATACGGTCCGGTTGCCGCCGGTGGAAGTTGAGCGAGATCGCGTGGCCGAAGACCTCCGTCAGGTGTAACGGCTCGTCGCCGACCTGGAACACGACCAGCACATGGCCGCCCGGAGCCAGCACCCGGTGGAACTGAGCGAAAACATCCGGCAATTGTTCCTCTGGGATGTGGATGATCGAGTAATTGGCCACGATGCCGCCGAGAGCGCCATCGGGCAGGTCCAGGGCCAACATCGAGCCCACCTCGAACCGCAGGCCCGGGTGCGCCCGGCGGGCCACCGCGATCATCTGCGGGGACAGGTCGATCCCGAACGCGGTCAACCCCAGGCCGTGCAGATGTGCCGTCACGTGGCCGGGACCGCACCCGACGTCAGCGACCGGCCCGCCGCCGGCCGCGTGCACGAGTTCGGCGAACCCGGCGAGCAGTGCCCGGTCCAGCGGCTTGCCCGCCAGCGCGGCGTGGAAACGTTCGGCGTAGTCGGCGGCAACGGCGTCGTAGGACGTCCGGGTGGTGCGCAGGAAATCCGGTTCGGTCACGCCAAGCACCGTAGTGCGCGGGTGTCAGGAGCTAACGCAGCAGCTCGATCACCTTGGCGAACGGTTCCATCGCATCTTCCAACACCGTGATGTAGCTGAATCCGTAGTGTTCGCGGTGCGCGCGCAGCTTCTCGGCGATCTGTTCCTGGGTTCCGAACAGCACCGTCGGCAATGCCTCGAACTCCGCCAAGGTGAGGTTCGGCGCGAATCGATGGAGTCGCTGCGCGACCGAGTCGGGTTCCTCGGTGATCTCCACGGTCTGGACAAGAACGTTGAGCTCGAGCTCGGCAGCCCGCTGGCCGGCGGCGGCGCGGGTGAACTCGACCCGTTCGGTGAGCGTCTCCGAGCTCACCAGCGACAGCCGCCCGGCAGAGTCAGTGGCGGCCCCGGTGAAGCCGACGATGTCGGCGCTCCGCGCGGCCAGACGCAACATCCGGTCACCGTTGCCGCCAAGCAGCAGCGGCACGGGATGCTGCAGCGGGGCGGGCTGGTGCTCGGTGTCGGCCAGCAACTCCCGGAGCCGGTCGACGGTTGCGGTGAGGTGGTCGATTCGTTCCCCGCCCGAGCCGAAGCGCAGCCCAGCGGCGTCGAACTCCTCGCGCACATAGCCGGTGCCGAGGCCGAGTTCCAGACGCCCGCCGGTGAGCTGGTCGGTCGCAGCGACATCCCGGGCCAACACCGTGGGGTTATAGAACGCCGCGTTGAGCACGAACGTGCCCAGCCGCGCCCGCTGGGTGACGCTCGCCGCAGCCACCAGAGCCGGGAACGGCGCGGGCATACCGAGATGATCGGGCACGAGGATCACGTCGTAGCCGAGCCGCTCGGCCAGAGCGCATTTCGCCAGCCACTGCGCCCGATCATCGGCCTTGAGCAGGTTCACACCGAAACGGAAGCTCCGAGGTGAAGGTGCCATCATGGCGACGAGTCTAGGAGCGTTTCGGGATCTTACGCGGCGCGCGGAATGACCGCGATCGCCTCGATCTCGATCTGCCACTCCGGCCGCGCCAGGGACGCGACCTGGGCGATCGTGTCTGCCGGATACGGCGGTGTGAAGTACTCGCGGCGGAGTGCGATGACCTGATCGATGACGGCCATGTCCGTGACGAGAATCGTGACCTTGGCGACGTGGTCAAGTCCCGAGCCGGCGTTGTGCAGCACCGTGGACAGGTTGGCAAAGGCCTGCCGGGCCTGAGTGTCGAAGTCGCCCTCGCCGACCGTGTCGCCGTGCTGGTCTACGGCGGCCTGGCCGGAGACGAACACGAGGTTGCCAACCTGGATGCCCAGCGAGATCGCATAGGGCTCGTACCAGTCGGGCTCGGCGCTGATTTGGCGGCGTGTGGTAGCTATCTCCATACAGGTCAGTATCGCTACTACCCGGGTGGCAGACCTTTCGGCTTCGCCCAGCTACCCTCCAGTTCGGGAACCTGAGAGCATTCCAACCCGTGGACCGGACCTCTCCGCGACTGCGGGACAACCCTGCGCGACGACGGGCGTCCTGTGGATAGGCCCCCCGCTGAACGTCCAGGGAGAGTCTTGTCCGATTCGTTCGTCCACCTGCACGTGCACACCGAGTACTCGATGCTGGACGGCGCGGCCAAGGTTGCTCCGCTGTTCGCTGAGGTTGCTCGGCTGGGGATGCCCGCGGTGGCGATGACCGATCACGGCAACATGTACGCCTCGGCGGAGTTCTACCGCAAGGCCAAGGGCGCCGGAATCAAGCCGATCATCGGTATTGAAGCGTACGTAGCGCCGGTCAGCCGGTACCACAAGAAGCCGGTGTTCTGGGGTCAGCTGTATCAGCGTTCCGTCGACGGGTCGGGCATGGGCGGCGACGTCTCCGGTGCGGGCGCGTTCCTGCACATGACGATGCTCGCGGAGAACGCCACCGGGCTGCGAAACCTGTTCCGGCTGTCCAGTCGTGCCTCGTTCGAGGGTACCTATCGCAAGCCCCGGATGGACCGCGACCTGATTGCCGAGCATGCGAGCGGGATCATCGCGACGACCGGCTGCCCGTCCGGTGAGGTGCAGACCCGCCTGCGGCTGGGTCAGGCCGAGCAGGCCCTCCAAGCGGCCAGTGACTATCGCGACATCTTCGGCCCCGACAACTTCTTTCTCGAGCTGATGGACCACGAGCTAGCCATCGAGCGGTCGGTCCGCGAGGGTCTGCTCGACATCGGTCGCAGGCTCGGGCTGAGGCCGTTGGCGACCAACGACAGCCACTACGTCACCCAGGACCAGGCCTCGGCACACGAGGTGCTGCTGTGTGTGCAGTCGGGCAAGACGATGGACGACCCGAACCGGTTCAAGTTCGAGGGTGAGGGCTATTTCCTGAAGCCGGCCGATGAGATGCGCGGCTACTGGGATAAGGAGGTACCCGGTGCCGCCGACACCACCCTCCTGATCGCTGAGCGCGTCGGGTCCTACGCCGAGGTCTACGACGAGGTCGATCGGATGCCCCGGTTCCCGCTGGCCGAGGGAGAGACCGAAGACCTGCTGCTGCGCCGCGAGGTCGAGCAGTACGCGCCGGAACGGTTCCCTGGCGGGATGACCCAGCCCTATCTCGATCGCGTCGAGATCGAGTTGGGTGTGATCTCCCAGATGGGGTTTCCCGGTTACTTCCTGGTAGTCGGGGATCTGGTCCGGTGGGCCAAGCGCCAGAAGATCTCCGTTGGGCCGGGCCGAGGCTCGGCAACCGGATCACTGGTGGCCTACATCCTGCAGATCACCGACCTCGATCCGATCGAGCACTCCCTGATCTTCGAGCGGTTCCTCAACCCCGAGCGGGTCTCCCCTCCCGACATCGACCTCGACTTCGACGAGCGCCGGCGCGGGGAGGTGATGGACTACACGGTCAACAAGTGGGGTGCGGCGAACATCGCGCAGGTCATCACCTTCGGCACGATCAAGACCAAGGCCGCCATCAAGGACGCGGCCCGCGTGCTGCACGGCCAGCCCGGCTTCTCCATCGCCGACCGGATCACCAAGGCACTGCCACCGGCGGTGGCCGCCGAAGACATCCCGCTGGCCGGCATCTTCGACCCCGCTCACCCGCGCTACACCGAGGCCACCGAGGTGCGATCGCTGTCCGAGACCGACCCGCAGGTCGGCAAGATCATGGACACGGCCCGCGGGCTGGAGGGTCTGGTCCGTAACGCCGGAGTGCACGCCTGCGCAGTGATCATGTCCTCGCAGCCTCTGTTGGACGTGATCCCGCTATGGATGCGCGATGACGGCTCGATCATCACCGGCTGGGACTACCCGTCGTGTGAGGACATCGGCCTGCTCAAGATGGACTTCCTGGGCCTGCGCACGCTCACCGTCATCAGTGACGCCGTCGAGGCGGTGAAGACCAACCACGGTCGTGACATCGACACCGCGACGTTGGGGTTGGACGACAAGGCGACCTACAAGCTGCTCGCCAGCGGCCATACCCTTGGGGTGTTCCAGCTTGACGGTGCCGCGATGCGCTCGCTGCTGCGCGCGCTGGCACCCACGCATTTCGGTGACATCGCCGCCGTGCTCGCCCTGTACCGGCCCGGCCCGATGGCCGCCAACGCCCACCTCAACTACGCCGAGCGCTCCAACTCCCGGCAGGCGATCGCCCCGATCCACCCCGAGCTGCGCGAGGCCCTGGAGCCCATCCTGGGCGAGACCTACCACCTGCTGGTCTACCAGGAGCAGGTCATGGCCATCGCCCAGCAGTTGGCTGGCTACAGCCTCGGCGGCGCGGACCTGCTGCGCCGCGCGATGGGCAAGAAGAAGAAGGAGATCATCGAGAAGGAGTTCCAGCGTTTCTGGGACGGGATGACCAGCCGGGGCTTCTCGGGCGAGGCCACCCAGACCCTGTGGGACGTGATGCTCCCGTTCGCCGGGTACGCGTTCAACAAGTCCCACACCGCCGGATACGGCCTGGTCTCCTACTGGACGGCCTACCTCAAGGCCAACTACCCGACCGAGTTCATGGCCGCTCAGCTCACCTCGATCGGGGACAACAAGGACAAGTCCGCGGTCTACCTCGCCGAATGCCGCCGGATGGGCATCCGGGTGTTGCCCCCGGACGTCAACGACTCCGGGCTGCGGTTCGCCGCGGTGGGCCGCGACGTGCGGTTCGGGCTGGGGGCGGTGCGCAACGTCGGCGCCAACGTGGTGGCCTCCATCATCAAGACCAGGGAAACCAAGGGCCGGTTCGCGTCCTTCACCGACTTCCTGGACAAGGTCGATCTGGTGTGCTGCAACAAGCGCACCATCGAATCCTTGATCAAGGCCGGCGCGTTCGACTCCTTCGGCCACACCCGGCAATCCTTGATCAGGGTGCATGAGGAGGCCGTCGATGCGGTCACCGGTCTCAAACGCGAGCAGGAGAGGGGCCAGTACGACCTGTTCGGCGGCGATGGCAGCAGCCCCGCGTCGCCGGATTCCTCCCCACTGGCACACCTGAAGTTCGACCCGCAGGAGTACCCGCGCAAGCAATTGCTGGCCTACGAACGGGAGATGCTCGGCCTGTACGTGTCCGCTCACCCCCTGGAGGGGGCCGAGCGGATTCTGCGTAAGCACGCACCCAAACCCCTCGCCGCGCTCGTGGACGAGGCACCAGCCGAGGGGGAGATCGTGGTCGCCGGGATGATCGTCTCGGTCGACAAACGGGTGAACAAGAGCGGTGAGCCCTGGGCGATCGTCATGCTGGAAGACCTCGACGCCTCGATGGAGGTGCTGTTCTTCGCCAAGTCCTATTCTGTGCTTTCCGAGGATCTGATTCCCGACACCACCGTGGCGATCAAGGGTCGAGTCAACTGGCGGGATGACAAGATGTCGGTCTTCGGATCGGCGGTGATACCGCTGGACATCAGCGACGCTGAGCGCAATCCCGGCGGTGCGCCGCCGTTCGTGCTGCGCGTCGAGGCCAGCCAACTGGATCAGGAGGCCGCAGTCGAGCTGCGCTCCACGCTGGTAGCGAACAGGGGGGACACCCCACTGCACATCCTGCTCTGCCACGGTGCCCGCAAGACCGAGATCGCCGTCAAGGACTTTCCGGTCGCGGTGTCCTCTGCACTACTGGGCGAACTCAAGAGCATTCGCGGCATCACCGTTGCCGTCTGACCAGACGCCGGAGATCCAGCTCGATCCCAGCTCCACTGCTCCGAACAGCTGACGCTCTGGTTGACCGGCCGCGACTGAGCCATATCGGTGACGCCCGATCGATGAGCGGTATGTCATCAGGCCTTGACATCAACCATGCTTGAGGTTCGAGCATGGAATGCATGACGGCAACACTGTCCTACTCGCAGGTGCCCGCGCTGATGACCCGGATGACCGGTGATGAGAAGCACGGGCCCAGCTCCACCTCCACCCTCGACGTGTTGTGGGTGCTCTACCGCGACGTGTTGCGGGTGGACGCCGCAGACCCGGACAACCCGGATCGAGACCGATTCTTGCTGTCCAAGGGACACGGTCCGATGGCGTACTACGCGGTGCTGGCCGCGCACGGGTTCCTCACCCCGGAGCAGCTGGACAGTTTCGGGGCGTTCGACTCCCCGCTCGGGTTCCATCCCGATGGCACGCTGGTACCCGGGGTGGAGATCGGTTCCGGCTCACTGGGTCACGGTCTGGGCTTGGGGGTGGGCACGGCACTCGGGCTTCGACTCACCGGGCGCGGCGCGGCCCGCGTGGTCGTCCTGGTCGGCGACGCCGAGCTTGACGAGGGCAGCAACGCGGAGGCCATCCAGTTTGCCGGACGGGCCCGGCTTGACCGGCTCACCACAGTCGTGATCGACAACGACTCGGCCGGACTGGGCTGGCCCGGCGGGATCTCCGCTCGGTTCGCCGTCGAGGGGTGGGCTACCACCGACGTGGATGGCCGCGACCATGAGGCCCTGCGCCGGGCGTTCACCGCCGAGCACACCGGAGCGCCGTTGGCTGTCGTCGCCCATGTCGAGCCCAAGACCACCTGATGAGTCCCACCGCCACCGCAGGGGAGACCCTTATGACCGCCACCATCGCCCCCGCTACCAACGCTGTTGAGGACCAGCGCGAGCGCTTTTACCGGCTGGTGCCTGAGCTGCTGCGCGAGGACACTCACCTGGCGCTGGTGCTGGCCGAGATCGGGGCCGGCTATCTCGACCCGGCGGCCACCGCACCGGTGGCGGATCGTGTGATCAACGTGGGTATCCGCGAGCAGCTGATGCTGGGCGTGGCCGGCGGGCTGGCACTGGCCGGAATGCGACCGATCGTGCACACCTTCCCGCCGTTCCTGGTGGAGCGGCCATTCGAGCAGGTCAAGCTGGACTTGGATCACCAAGGTGTCGGCGCCGTCCTGGTCAGTGCCGGCGGTTCCTACGGGTGGCCGGCCGGGGGGCAGACCCATTTCGGGCACCGCGACGTCGCCCTGCTCGACACCCTGGACGGGTGGACCGTGCACGTGCCCGGTCACCCGGTGGAGGTCGAGAGCCTGCTGCGCCAGGCGGTGGCCGGAGCGGACCGGGTCTACCTGCGTCTGGATAACGGCGGGAATGCCCACTCGCATGACGTGGCCGACGGACGGATGAGCGTGCTCCGGCACGGCAATGCCGGCACCGTCGTCGCGGTGGGCCCGATGGCCGATCGGGTGCTGGCCGCCACCGCCCACCGTGATCTCACCGTGCTCTACGCCGCCACCGTCCGTCCCTTCGACGCCGGCACGCTGCGCGCCACCCTCACCGAGCCCGACGTCGT
Organism: uncultured Pseudonocardiaceae bacterium; assembly: GCA_964250265.1. Lineage (GTDB taxonomy): Bacteria > Actinomycetota > Actinomycetes > Mycobacteriales > Pseudonocardiaceae. The sequence continues at coordinate 9,485 of CAXUFG010000078.1, forward strand.
CATCGTGGAGCCCTACCTCGCCGGCACCTCCACCGGTCCGGTGGCACAGGCGCTACGCGGGGTGCGTCACCGCCTGCTCGCGCTCGGGGTGGGTCGAGCCGAGCTGCGTCGCTACGGCACCATCACCGAGCACGACGCGGCCCACGGCCTCGACGTCGCCGGTTTGCGACATTCAATCGACAACTTCCTCACCCCGTAGTCCACCAGGCTCGGCCGCCGCGCCAGCGGTGCCGACTACCTCGTCGACGCCGGCCAAGCTGAGCACGTCTGACTGTAGAACAGCACCCTCCGGTTCCCGAGCTCAACAGCAGCCCGGCGCGTATGCCGGCTGATCACTGGAGGGCATCGCACCGACGGCGGCGGCCATCACGCACAGACACCACTCGATCACCGACCGTTCACCGCTGCTGGCGGACCGTTGAGCGACGTGCACCCGCGTGCCTCCGCCAGCCGGAACTTGATCTGTGCAGAGATGTTGAGGCACGCACACACCGACCCGCGGCCCCCAGACTCCGGGCTGGGCAATATTCCGAGGGGTACTCAGTGTCTCGTGGTAAGCACGCCAAACCGTCTCGTGGTAAACACGCCAAACCGACCTCGCATCACCACTTACCGACTGCGCTGGCGGCGGTGACCCTGGCCGCCGGCGGTGTTCTCGCCTTCGCCGACAGCGCGACCGCCGCACCCCTGCACGGCAGCAGCGCCGCGGCCCGGCCCGCCGGCCAGTCCGAGGTCATTGCGCTGCGGGCGTTGGACGCGGCACTGTCGCAGCGCGGCACCCGCTACCGCAGCGGCGGCAGCAGGCCGGGCGGGTTCGACTGCTCCGGGCTGGTGCAGTGGTCCTACCGCCAGGCCGGGCTCTACCTGCCCCGCACCGCCGCCGCGCAGTCGCGAGTGGGTATCCGGGTGAGCCTGTCGCAGATCCGGCCCGGGGACCTGATCTTCTACTCCTACGGTGGTCGCGTCGGACACGTCGCGATGGCCGCCGGAGACGGCATGCTCATCGAGTCGTCACAGTCCGGCCACCCAGTGGCCAAGCGCCGGATCTACACCAGGGGACTGGCCGCGATCCGGCGCGTCGCCTAGCCACCGCCCACACCGACAACAACACACGGATGGCCGACTACGACTGGAGCAGCGTGGCCCGCCGGTACGTTGCTCTCATCCGCCGGCACGGCGTCGTGCGGCGTAGTCAGTAGTTGTTCATGGTCGGACCTCCGGCCGGGCTGGATGATCTCTGCTGGGGCACACTGGGGCACGGGACGTCGCCAAACACTGCGAGAGGTCGACCAGCGATGAGATGGAAACGCCCCGGTCAGCCCCATCGACCCATTGACGTGCACCCGATCGGCCCTGGTCAGGAGTCAGTGTGGGATTACCCCCGCCCGCCCCGAGCCGAGCGGGTGTCCCGGCGGGCCCGGATCGTGCACGGCGGGACGCTGGTACTCGACACTGCCGACGTGGTCCGGGTGTTGGAGACGTCGCACCCACCGAGCTACTACCTGCCGCGCTCAGAGTTCCGGGTGCCGCTGATGCCCTCGTCGCGGTTGACGGTGTGCGAGTGGAAGGGCGAGGCGTGCTACGTCGACGTGGAAGTGCCCGGCGTGGCGCCGCTGCGTGACGTCGGGTGGTGGTACCCGCAGCCTGACCTGCGCTACCCGCAGCTCACCGATCGGGTCGCCGTCTATTCCGGTCGGTTCGATGAGGTGACCCTGGACGGTGAGCCGGTGACGCCGCAGCCGGGCGAGTTCTACGGTGGCTGGATCACCGCCGAGATCGTCGGCCCGTTCAAAGGAGTCCCCGGCAGCTGGGGCTGGTAGGCGTACTTATATGAAAAGTTAATATTGAAATCGGCGGGCGTATCGCTTACGTTCGAGATGCATGTGACCACGGGGAGTGAGGGGGTCGGGTCGGACAACCTGGGGGAATTGCTGACTGTGCGATGACGAGCTGCCGGTGTTGATACCGGGGGGCACTGCCCGCAACTATGTCGTGAGAAACTTTTCCGGCACGCACCTTATGATTCGATCATATCCTGTTGGACGGTGTGATCGCTTTTGTGTAGCTGTACGCGCATTGCCCGGGTTTGCTGGCGTCCACTGCTCCGCTATCGAATCGAAGGAGCGGGCATGAGTGTTTCACAGATTTTCGGACAGGGTGGCGGCTATGGATACGGCGGTGGCTGTGACTACGATTGCTTCGACTGGGAGTGCGATGGCAAGTACCGCCGCACTGACTACTTCTACCGCCGTTACGATGACTACTACTGCTACAACGACGGTTGCGGCTACTACGGCAACTCCCACCGGGGTGGGTTGCTAGGCATCTTCGGGTGAGGTAGCTACTAGTCCGGTAGGTCGTGGGGGGGGCCCCCCCCCCCACAGTGGGGTGGGGGGCGCCCCCCCCCCCCCGTAGGAGCGAGGCGGCCCCCCCCGCCGACACCGCTTCTGATCGAGGCGCAGGGCATGGAACCACACGTGGAGCCGTCGACCGGCTCGTCGCCTTCCTCGGCCGTCCCGTCAGCGTGACGTAGTTGGCCGCCCTCTGCGATCCGGGCCATCGCGCGCTGGGACGCTGTCGGCCTGGTTCTGCGGATCGTCGAGGGCCTACGGTGTCGGCATGATCACCTCGCGTGATGGGACGCAGATCCGATGGCATCGCGCGGGAGGTGGTCCGCCTGCCGTTCTCGTCCATGGAAGCTGCGGAGACCGGGGCAACTGGATCGCATGCACGCCACAGCTGTCCCCACGGCTGACCCTCTATGCGATCGATCGCCGCGGCCGTGGGACTTCAACTGACGCGCCGGCATACGCGATCGAGCGCGAGTACGAGGATCTCGCCGCGGTCGTCGAGGCGATCGACGAGCCGGTGACGCTGATCGGGCACTCCTACGGAGCGATCGTCTCGCTCGGCGCCACCAGATTGACCGCCGGTATCGCGCGGCTCATCCTCTATGAGCCGCCGCTGCTGGCGCAGAGCTTCTACGGCTGCGAGCAGTGGGCGGAGCGAATTGACCGGCACATCGAGTCCGGGGACCGCTCGGCCGCCGCGCTCGCGTTTCTGGAGCGCGTTGCCACCGCTGAGGAGATCGCCCGGATTCGAGCCAATACGCCGGCCTGGAAACAGATCGAGCGTGACGTCCACACGGTCCCCCGTGAGCTGCGGTCGCTGCAGCAAATGGGCTCGGACCGCTTCGAGGACATCATGTTCGCCACGCTGCTGCTCGTCGGCGAGCACACCCCGCACTACCTGCGTGCCAGCGTCGAGCACCTCGCCGCGCTGCTGCCCTCGGCGCGAACCGTCGAGCTCCCGGCGCAGGGACATCTTGCGCCGGCGTTCGCCCCGGCATTGTTCTGCGCAGAGGTGCTCCGCGGTATCGCCGACGCGTGATGCTGATCCGCTGAGCGTCGTTGTCAAGCCGAGGGACGAAGTGGTACCAGCAAAATACTGCGCGGAAGGGCAGGGGTCGTTCAAGCAGCGGTTGTGCGGCAGAGTCCATCAGCGGCACCCGCCACCGTCGCGAACTGGGAGGACCACCATGGCCCCACCGCCTCCATCGGTCGAGCACCTCACCCGGGCGCTGAGCGCCGTCGGTCACCTGATCGCCGGGATCCGAGTCGACCAGTGGTCGGCATCTACGCCGTGCACCGACTGGACCGTGCACGGCCTGGTCAACCACCTGGTCGGGGCGAACCTGTTCTTCACGGCCCTGTTGCGTGATCAGATCCGCCCGAGCGCGGCGCCGACCACCTCGGCGACGACCCCGCCGCCGCGTACCGCGATTCCAGTGCAGCGGTACAGGCCGCGTTCGACCAGCCCGGCGTCTTCGAGCGGACATACCACGGCCCGTTCGGGCCTGCCTCTGGCGCGGAGCGGCTGCACCTGCGCATCGCCGACCTCCTTGCCCACGGCTGGGATCTCGCCCAAGCCACCGGCCAATCCGCCGACCTGCCCGAGGATCTGGCCGAGCAGGCACTGGCCTTCGCCCGGGTCCAGCTCCTCACGGTCCCCCGCACCGGCCGGTTCGATCCCGCCCAGCCCGTCGCCGACGACGCCCCCGCCATCGACCGCCTCGTCGCCCTACTCGGCCGCCCCGTCAACGGGTAACGGACCGGTGGGCGAGGATGGTGCGAGCTGCGACATCGTAACGTCAATCGATGTTGAGGAGTGGCTCCGTCAACGCTGTGAGGCGTAAGAATTTGACATCCGAGGCGTGTTCCGACGTCACGGCACGACCAGCTGGCCACTGACGGCCAGCAGCACCCACCATCTCGAGGATGCCCTTGTCCTCGGCGGCCACATCCTGCCGCTGCCCAAGGAACCGGCCGCACTTGCCAACGTGGCTTGCCCGCGATTGAGGGCACGCTGCTGGTCGACGACGGTGGCGATGGCACCCGCTGACTCCGACGACTCGATGTGCTCCCAGAGTCGCAGAACGTGCCAACCGGCCGCACGGAGCCGTTCGTCGGTGTCGCGGTCTCGGGCGACATTGCGCTCGATCTTGCCCAGTAACCGGCCTTCGCCCTGGGCGGGTTGTAGTGCTCCGGACAGCCATGCCAGAAGCAGCCGTCGATGAAGACGGCGAGCTGGAGACGCGGGGCGACGATGTCTGCGCTACGCCGAAGTGTCGGCACAACCTGCATGCACCCCCGGAAGCGGTAACCCATGCGGTGCAGCATGGATCTCACGCGCACTCCGGCTGAGCAGGTCGTCAACGGTTTCGGCGTTGCCGGTGGGCGAGCGCCGCGCGGCGGGCACGCCTCCCCACAGCAGTAACAGCCGGCACGTGTCAACCGAAGCCGCAAGACCGGCAGGCGGTAACCCGACCGGCGCTGGTTCAGTCCCTGGACAGCGGGTGGAGCGAGGCGAACCACTCTGTGCTATCGAGTCGGTTCTGCAGAACGATCGCCGGGACGACCAGGAGTAGTGGCCAGACCCCGATGGCCGTGAGCATGCTGAGAACGGTCAGCAGGACCCTGGTGTCGGATCCGCGCTTCAGCCTGAGCCCAAGGGCGAGGATGACCACGCCCAAGGCGATCAGGACGAGCCCGAGCTCGGCTGGGTAGGAGTACGGCCGGATAGAGCTCCCGAGCCCGCCAAGCGCGAACACCGACCCCAGCGCGACCCACAACCGCGAAGCGTTCACGACGCTGCGAGGTGGCGTGCCAGCAGCCACTGGGCCGGGCGGACCGGCGGCGGGATCGTGCTCTTCGGTCACGGACGGATCGTAGGCCGCAAGGGGCGGGGAGGGGTCCCCACCGGAGCGGGTTAGCCCCGGTCGTTCGTGAGGCTATGAGCGGGGACCCGACGGTGGCCAACGAGCAACGCGGCGCGAGGCCCTGACATCAACCATGCTTGAGGTTCGAGCATGGAGTTCATGACGGCAGCACTGTCCTATTCGCAGGTGCCCGTGCTGATGACCCGGATGACCGGTGATGAGAAGCTGCGTTCGACCAGCCCGGCGTCTTCGAGCGGACATACCACGGCCCGTTCGGGCCTGCCTCTGGCGCGGAGCGGCTGCCCTGCGCATCGCCGACCTCCGCTCAGGCGCCGCGCAGCGCGTCACGCAGCCGGACGCGTGCGCCGGTCCGCAGCACGGCGTTGCGGTAGATCCGGCCGGAGAGCCAGACCAGGGCCGGGATCAGCAGGATCACGAGGGCCACCGCCAAGCCGGCCTGCCAGACCGGCACGCCCCCGAAGGCGAGTCGCATCGGCATCAAGGTGGGCGCGAACAGCGGGATCAGGGAGAGCACCTCGATCAGCGAGCTGTCCGGCTGCGCCGGCAGGATGGAGACGCCCAGTACGTAGGGCACGACGAGCAGCATCAGGATCGGGGTGACCACGCCAGCGATCTCCTCCTGCCGGGAGACCAGCGCGCTCGCGGCAGCAAGCACCAGGGCATAGCTGAAGAATCCCAGCAGGTACCACACCACCAGCCACACCACCGTTCCGGCGGCCGCCGAGGCGGAAATGGTGAGTGACCCGGTGGCCAGCCCGGCGATGGCCCCGCCGGCGGCCACGATCACGATCTGTACCAGCCCGACCAGGCCGATGCCGGCCACCTTCCCGGCCATCAGCTGCCACGGTTGGATCGTGGAGAGCAGTAGCTCCACCACCCGGCTGGACTTCTCCTCCACCACACCCTGCGCGACGAACTGACCCCAGGCCTGCAGCGAGAGATAGATCAGCACTCCGGTGACGATGCCGAGGGTGATCCGCTGCGCGTCGAGCGCCGGGCTGGGCTCCAGCGCCGCCACCCTCACCCCGGCCGCCGCGACCGCAGCGCTCACCTGCGCCGGATCACCCCCCAGACGGCCGATCTGCGCGTTGAGCGCCTGCTGGCGGGCCAGCGCGGTGAACGCGGCGCGCAGGCCCTCGTCAAGAGTCTTGTTCACCACGATCTGGACCGATCCCGGCGCGCCGACCACCAGCGCGTCCAGCTCGCCGGCCCGGACCTGGCGCTCACCGGTGGACCGATCGGGCACCGTCGAGGTCTGCACCTGCGTGCCCGACGCTGTGGACAGCGCTGCGAACGGCGCGGCCAGCGAGGCGTTCTGGCTGGTGAAGCCCACGGGATGCGCCGAGGAGCCGCCGACGAACCGCAGCACCACCGACAATCCCACGAGCAGGCCCAGCAGGACGAGCGTGCTGATCCGGAACGCCTTGGACCTCAGGCGGGTGGTGATCTCGCGGCGGGCCACCAATCCAGCCGGCCGCCACGCCGTGGTCATCGCGTCGTCTCCTCGCTCACCACGCTGCGGAACAGGTCCACCAGCGACGGCCGCCGGCGCGCGAACTCGCGGACCGGCCCGGTGCTCAGCGCCGTCTTCAGCACGACCTGGTCGTCGACCCCGGCCGATAGCTCGAGCACGTCGCGGGTGCCCTCCCGGGTGTGCACCGTCACGCCGGGCAAACCCGCGGCCCAACCCTGCGGCGCGTCCGGTGCGTCCACCACCAGCTGCATGCTGGTGCCGCTGCGCAGCTCGTCCACCGAGCCGCACGCCACCATCGTTCCGCTGCGGACGATTCCGACCCGGTCGCACAGCCGCTGCACCAGGTCCAGCTGATGGCTGGAGAACATCACCGGAATGCCCTGAGCGCACTTCTCCCGCAGCACCTGGCTCATCACCTCCACCGCGACCGGATCCAGGCCGGAGAACGGTTCGTCGAGGACGAGCAGCGCCGGGTCGTGCACCAGCGCCGCGGCCAGCTGGACCCGCTGCTGATTACCCAGGCTCAGCTTCTGTACCTCATCGTCGCGGTGCGCGGCCACGCCGAGGCGTTCGGTCCACGCCTGCATTGATTGCCTCGCCGCTGCGGGGGTCAGGCCGTGCAGCTGTGCCAGGTACACCAGCTGCTCGCCGACCTGCATCTTCGGGTAAAGCCCGCGTTCCTCCGGCATGTAACCGATGCGCCGCCTGCTGTCCAGGTCGATCGTCCGGCCATCCCAGCGGACCTCGCCCCGATCGGCGGCCAGCACCCCGAGCACGATCCGCATCGTGGTGGTCTTGCCGGCGCCGTTGCTGCCGACGAAACCGAACAGCTCGCCAGCGCGGACCTCGAAGGTCATCTCCTGCAACGCGAGTACATCACCGTACCGCTTGGAGATCCCGTCAATCTCCAACCGGCCGGTCATACACATCCTTCCGCGGGCGGGTTATCTCGTGGCGCTGCGGCCCTCGACACTACCTGCGCCGCGCCAGCCTGCGGGCTGGTGACCGCCACAATCATCACCGAGTTCACCAGAGGTTTCGGGGCCCTCAGTGCTTTACTTACCACCACGCAACCCTCCGGTCGAAAGCAGTGAGGTTCCGCTCACCGACCCGTCTCGTAGGAGCTTCCCCATGGCGGACAATGCGCGCACCTCCCATGAGTCGCAGTCCCAGATTGACACCACACGGGCGCACACGGCTCGGATCTGGAATTACTGGCTGGGAGGCAAGGACAATTACCTCATCGACCGTGAGGTCGGTGATCAGATCCGGCGATTCCACCCCGATATCGGCAGCTACGCCCGCGCTGATCGGCTGTTCTTGGGGCGCGCCGTGCGGTATCTGACCGGTGAACCCGGGATCCGTCAGTTCCTGGACATCGGTACCGGACTGCCCACCGTCGACAACACCCACGAAGTCGCCCAGCGGGTCGCGCCGGAGTCGCGGATCGTCTATGTCGACAACGACCCATTGGTGCTGGTGCACGCCCGTGCTCTGCTGACCAGCACGCCCGAAGGTGCCACCGATTACATCGACGCCGATATGCACGACCCTGACCGGATCCTGGCGCAAGCGGCTCGGACGTTGGACTTCACCCGGCCGATCGCTGTCACCATGCTGGGAGTAGTGATCTTCATCAGCGACGATGAGGAGGCTTATGGCATCGTGCGCCGCTTCCTGGACGCAGTCCCCTCCGGTAGCTACCTGGTGCTGTCCCACACCATCACCAGCCCGGCGATGCCCGACGTGGACGCCGCTGTCGCGTTCTGGAACGAGAACGGCACACCGAAGCTAACCCAGCGCACCCCCGAACAGGTCCGCCGATTTTTTGACGGGTTAGAGCTGCTGGAACCCGGCGTAGTGTCGTGCTCGCGGTGGCGCCCGGAGGCCACACCCTGGGGCGAGCCCGACGAGGTAGCGATGTTCGGCGGAATCGGACGCAAGCCCTAGCACAAGCACCCCGCCTCCCGTTATGGAGACATATCGGGGTGACAGCGGGTGTCTCAACCCCGAAATGTCTCCATGACGGGTTGACGGCACGCTCATTGGTGCACGGCGGGCCCGGAGCTTGCGCCGGGGCCATAAGTGCCGAAGGTCCACTCGTAGCCTTCGATGTCGATGACCCGGCAGCGGTAGTTCCCCCAGCGGGTGGCGGCTGGTTCCCAGACCCGGATGGCGCCGGCTTCGATGGCGGTGGCGAACACCGCGTCGACCATCGCGGCGGTGCCGACCGCGAGATAGGCCCCGCAGCCAACGGTATCCCCCTTGCGGGCAGGGCGGCAGGTGCGTCACGGTAGCTGAAGTAGGTGTGCAGGGTGGCCGGGCGTCCGGGGGTGTCGGTCATGGCGCCAGCCTCGCAGGCTCAGCCGACGGTCACAGAGATCATCGACACCCTGCCTGCGGGCGTGGCCTTGGATGCCGCGTGCGGCACCGGCCGGTATCCAGCGGCTCTGGCCGAGCGCGGCCATCGGATCCTTGGTGTGGACAGCTCGCCCGACATGCTTGCGCACGCTCGGAAGCGGGTGCCGCAGGGGGATTTCCGGCAAGGCGACCTGCACCGGCTCCCGGTGGCCGACAACGACGTGGACCTGGCCGTCTGCGCTCTGGCGCTGACGCATGTGCCTGCGCTCGAGGCCGGTCATGACGGAATTCGCCAGAGTCCTGCGCCCGGCGGGACACCTGGTGATCGCCGATATGCACCCCGAATCGATCGCGCGAGGATGGATTCCCCTCGTGCGGCGTGAGACACGAATCGCTGCGCCAACTCATCGCCTCGTCCACGGTCACATCCTTTGGTCGCTGTCCGTCATAACAGTGACAGACTCAACCCAGCCGATGCGATGAGGAGATCAGGAGATGACTCGCATACCCGCCGTCTCCCCCGACGAAGCCGGCCCGCTGATCAAGCTGTCCTACTGGTATGCCAAGCGGCGCTTCGGCGAGGTGCCGGAGCCCTTCGCGGTAGCCGCCAACCACCGGAAGCTTTTCTTCGCGAGCGCTGTTCACGAGGCAGCGGCGCAGAAGGCTTTGACCGTGTTGCCGGTGAATATCCGCGATCTCGCGGTGTACCGGGTCGCCTGGACGGTCGGCTGCTCGTGGTGTGTGGACTTCGGCACCATGCTGCATCGGCTGGCCGGACTCAACGTCGACCAGCTGAAGCAAATCGGTGACTACGCCACCTCGCCGCTGTACACCGACGACGAGCGCGCCGCCATCGCCTACGCCATGACCGCCACGCCCCCCGAGGTCACCGACGAGCGGGTGGCCGACCTGCAGCGGCGGTTCGGACGCGCAGGGGTGGTCGAGCTGACCTATGAGATTGCGCACGAGAACATGCGCGCCCGGATGTACTCGGCGCTCGGCATCACCGAGCAGGGCTTCAGCTCAGGCGACGCCTGCCGCGTGCCATGGGCGAACTAAACTGCAACGGCCACCACGCAATACCGCCGCTCTGACTGACCGCCCCGACAAGGACGTGTAAACGGCCGAAGTGCGGCACGGCGGTGACCCCAGTGTTCACCCCAAGCAACACACAGCGCGGGCACACCAAGCACTGATTAGAGCGCTGCCGCCTCCGCGAGCCTGGTCCCGGCGGGTGTCCATCGCGCGCCGACGACCACCACGCCGGGGTGAGCAGAGCGACCGGGCGCTGCGCCCTGGCGGCCGCAGTAGCTGTCTCTCGTGAGCGTGCTGGCCATCCCTTGGTCACTTGCTGGACCTGGCGTGTTGGTTTGCGGGGGGCAGCGTCCGCGGGGATGACATCCGTGTATGCGAAGAAAGTCCGAATTAGGGACCTCTTCTGCGGCGAGCTGACGGCGATGGTTGTTCGGTCGTGCGCTGGTCCGGCGCGGAGGGCGGGACACCCCGCCTGCCGGAAGTGCTGCACGGAGCTGTCAGCGCCCGGAGCTCGGCTCGGGCCCGTCCGTGAGTGCTGAGGAGGAATAGCTATGCCAGACCGACATGCTCCCTTATTCCGGCGTCGTAAGCTGCGCAGGGATGCAGTGCCGCGGGCCGGGTCGCGGAGCGTGGCGGGGCATACCCCCCATCGGGTGTGGGTGGGTCGCCGGGTGGTCTCGCTGGTGATCTCGGCGCTGGTGGCGCTGGCCGCCGGGGTGGTAACGCTGGCACCGGTCACCGCCAACGCGGCCCTGGTCAGCGCAGGGTTACCGGATGTGACGGTCCATTCGACCACTACCGCTCTGGCCAACTTTGGTTCCCACCGCGGGGTCACCCAGACGGCTAGCTGCCCCCCCGGATCCTTGGTCGTGGGTGGCGGAGGGTACCTGCGCAACGCCACGGACCCCTCGACCCTGCCCACCAACGGATTGGTGCTCGGCGGAACCAATCCCTCCACCGGGGCCTCCCCGGTGGACCAGCCAGTCGCCGACGGAGCCACCAACCCGAGCAACTGGATGGCCCTCGCCAACTTCACCGGGGTGGCCGAAGCCGGCGATCAGGCCACCGCGTTTGCGTTGTGCTCAGACAACGGCCCGGCCCACACCGTGGTCAAGTCAACCACCACCACCGGCGCCAACGCCCTTCAGCAGGTCGATCCACCCAATCTGACGATCACCACCTGCCCCGCCGGGACCACCCTGATCGGCGGCGGAGCATTCACCAAAACTCCCGATCAGGTCAACGACGGCACCACCGTGGGCAACAACGGCAACCTCAAGCCGCTGGGAAGCTATCCCTCGGACTCCTCGGGAGTGCCAGCAGCCAACGGCTCGACCACCGCCACTTCCTGGAGCGCCTACGGCTCGGCCGGCATCACCAACCAGGGAGGCGGACCCGACACGGTGACCTCACTCGCCTTGTGCACCTCCGACCCGATCCAACCGGTCACGGTGGCCCGAGTTGATGTCTCCGGCCCCGACGCCCAACCTGGCACCACACCCACCACCGCCACCGCGGCGTGCCCGACCGGAACCCGCATGCTCGGCGGAGGCTTCAAAGCCGACGAGACCGTCAACGGGGTATCTGGCCTTCAGCCACAGCAGGGCTACCACATGCGCGGCAGCTACCCCACCACCGGAACGGGAACCCCGCCCACCGACGTAGCCGACGGCACGACCAACCCCAGCGCCTGGGCCGCCTTGCTCCAACTCGGCGGTCAGAACCTGCCCGCCGGAAGCTCCGGGCAGCTACACACCTTCGCCATGTG
>CAXUFG010000079.1:0-20895 GCA_964250265.1 uncultured Pseudonocardiaceae bacterium
GTACCCCCGGTATAAAAAGACCCGCCCCCCGGCCGTGAACCCCCCCCCCCCCCCGCCCGGGCCCGGGGCCGGCGGGTGCCCCCCCCGCCGCACCAGCTCCCCGGCCTCGGGCACGGATCCATCACAGCACAATCCCGGCCACGATCTCGTCCTGCCAAGGTCGGAGGAGTCCGCACGAACCCCTCCTCCGAACTGATGACGCCGATGTGGCCCGACCGGCCGACGACCCGATCCAGGTCGCCCGGCGAAGCTGCCAGGGTGCCTCAACTGCTCCGATACAACTTTCTTTGGGATAATCCGGTGCTCGCAGTGATCACTGCCGGTGAGCTCGGTTTCTGGGTGGTGCTCGCCGCCGGACTGGCGGCCCGGTATCTGCTGGGCAGGCGCTCGCTGTCCACCGTGCTGTTGCTGTGCCTGCCACTGATCGACGTGGTGGTACTGGTGGCCACCCTCCTCGACCTGCGCGCGGGCGCGGTGGCCGGTGCGAGCCACGGCCTGGCGGCGACCTACCTCGGGGTCACCGTCGCCTTCGGGCACAGCATGGTGCGCTGGGCCGACCAGCGCTTCGCGCACCGGTTCGCTGGCGGCCCGCCACCCGTGCGGCCACCGCGATCCGGCCCCGAACGGGTCCGTTACGAGTGGCGGGAATGGGCCAAGTTCTCGCTGGCCTGGGCGATCGGGTGCGGGGTGATGCTCGGACTGATCCTGATGGTGGGTGATCCCACGCGCACCGATGCCCTGGTGGGCTGGATGACCCGGTTGACGGTGGTGCTGGTGATCTGGTTGCTCGGCTGGCCGGTATGGGTCACCGTGAGCGCGGCCGAACCTGGGACGCGCCGTGGCTGAGCAGCGGATCGCCGTCCTGGACGTGCTGCGCGGGGTGGCCATCCTGGGCACTCTCGGCACCAACATCTGGATCTTCACCGAGCCCGGCGGGATCATCGGGTTTCTGTCCCGTACGCCCCGGGCCGGCTCGCTGGGCGACACGATCGAGCTGGTGGCGCGGTCCCTGGCCAACGGCAAGTTCCTCGGGCTGCTGGCTTTGCTGTTCGGCATCGGCTTGGAGCTGCAGTACCGGTCAGCGACGCGTCGCGGAGCGCGCTGGCCGGGCTGGTACCTGTGGCGGGCGGCGTTGTTGCTGGTCGAAGGGGTGGTGCACTTTGTGCTGGTCTTCGAGGGTGACGTGCTGATGGCCTACGCGGTGACCTCGGTGGTGGTGGCCTATCTGGTGGGCCGCAGCGACCGCGCGGTGCGCGCCGTCATGATCGTCATCGCTGGCCTGCAGGTGATGCTGCTCAACGCCGGCACCTTGCTGATCATGACGGCCACCGGGGCGGACGACGGGAGCGTGTCCTTGGGCGACCCGTCGGTGTTCAGCACCGGCGGATACCTCGACCAGGTACTGGCCCGGCTGGATCACGCCTTGCTGTACCGCTCCGAGGCGGTGATCATCGTGCCGTCATCGGTTGTGCTGTTCCTGCTCGGCTCACGCCTGCTGCGGGCTGGGGTGTTCGACGATGCTGCGCATGGCAGGCGGCTGCGCACCCGGCTGACGGTCGGTGGGCTCGGCGTGGCCCTCCCGCTGAACCTGGCCACGACCCTTGCCGGACCCGACTGGGTGCTGCTCGACCGCTATCTGCTGCCGCCGTTCGTCGCGCTCGGGCTGCTCGGGCTGATCACCACGCTGCTGCTGAACGCCTCCGGTGCGCCGGGACGCGGCCGGCGCGGGCTGGCCGCGGTAGGTCGCACCGCGCTGTCCTGCTACGTGTTCCAGAACCTTGCCGCCAGCGCGCTGTGCTACGGCTGGGGGCTGGGCCTTGCCGACCGGTTGGCGGGGTACCGGCCGTGGTGGGTGATCGGGGCGTGGCTGGGCATCTGCATCTCGTTCACCGTGCTCGCCACCTGGTGGTTGCGCTTCTTCGCCCGGGGGCCCGTGGAGCTGCTCTGGAACCGGGCCTATCAACTCTACGGTGCGGCGCGAGTCGATGGTCGGGTCGGTTAGCTCGGTGGCATGAACGCTAGTAGCTCGCCGGTATCCCAGGACAGCTCGCCGCTCTCGAGCTCGTCAGTGGTCGATCGGACCCACCGCAGCTCCGCCTCGGCCATGGCGTGCAGGTACTCCTCCTCGATCAAGAAGACTCGAGGCAGTGCGGTGTTGCGCATCGCGTCCGCGCTCCGCGCGAGCCGTTGCTCGAGTGCTGAGGCCCTGGCCCGCAGCTGTTGCAGGACCTCCGCGCAGGAGAACAGCCCGAGGAAGGCCAAGGCAGCCGGGAACCGGGGAAACTCCCGCGCCAGAGTGGACAGCATCTCGCGCATCCACTCCTGGAAGACCTCACAGCCCTGCGGGGTGATCCGGTAGATCGTCCGGGCGGGCCGGTACCGGTCGCGCTGGGTCTCCTGGACGGCGATCGAGCCATCCCGCAGCAGCAGATCGATCGCCTGCGTCACGCTGTTTCGCCGGGTCACGTTGACCACCCGGTCCTTGCCCCGCTCTTTGATCAACTGCTGCATGCGATAGGCGTGCATCGGTGCCTCGGCCAGCAACGCCAGCACCACAAAGGCCAGCGGCGATCGGCGTCGCGGCGCAGGAGACGAGTCGGTCACCACAGCACCATAGACATTTTAGCGGATATAGACATGAAATGTCTATAGACTGGTCGCGTTCGACCAGTGAACGGAGAATCTGATGACCACCCAGTACGCCACCGCAGCGCTACCAACCCGGGCGATGTCGCATCTCGGCGCAGTCCTCGCCATCGTCGGCACCCTGCTATTCGCCGCGATGAGCGCAATGCACGGCAACCCGCCGATCGACGATGCCGCCGGGGTCCTCGACTACGTGGCGGCCAGACCGTGGTGGCGAGCTGCGCACCTGGCCAACATCCTCGCCGTCCTGCTCTGGGTCGGCGCGCTCAGCCCGCTGGCTCATCAGCTTCGGCACGACATCGAGCGGGGACTTGCCCGGCTGGCACGGGGTGTGCTGGTCGCAGCCAGCGCGGTGTTTGCCGGGTACTTCAGCCTGAACGGGTTCGGCTGGGCGGAACTTGCGCACCGCTGGTCCACTGCCACCGTCGAGTCCCGGGCTGACCTGCTGATCGAGATGAAAGTCGCGCTCACCATGGTCGGCAGCGTCGCGTTCACCGCACAGGCGCTGCTCGGCCTTTCGGTTGCGCTCTACGGCCTGGCACTGGTGTCCGGCAGCAGCTTTCCCCGGTGGCTCGGCTGGCTCGGCACGGTGGCGGGCGCGGGCTGGCTCATCGGTGCCCTCCTGATCCGGTTCGACATGATCGTTCCCTGCATGGTGCTTGCCTGGACCTGGATGGTGAGCCTCGGGATCCTGATGTGGCGGCGAGCGCCGCGTGACCCTTGTTGAGCGATCCCGGCCGTCGGTCCGCTCTGCGAGGATGGCTGTCGTGGACGCGCACCGGGATCCGCTGGAGGGGCTCGACGAGCAGCAGCGCGTCGCGGTGTGCGCGCCGCGCGGACCGGTCTGCGTGCTGGCCGGTGCGGGCACCGGAAAGACGCGCACCATTACCCGGCGGATCGCAGCGCTGGTCAGCGCCGGTCATGTCGCTCCCGGGCAGGTCCTTGCCGTGACGTTCACCGCCCGGGCGGCGGGGGAGCTGCGTACCCGGTTGCGCGACCTGTCGGTAGCCGGGGTGCAGGCCCGTACCTTCCATGCCGCGGCGCTGCGCCAGCTGCGCTACTTCTGGCCCCGGGTGGTGGGTGACGAGCTGTGGCCGCTGCTGGAACACAAGCTGCGGGTGGTCGGCCAGGCTGCGCAGCGGGCCGGCGTCGGCACCGGAGGCGATGATCTTCGAGACTTCGCCGGTGAGATCGAATGGGCCAAGGCGAGTCTGGTGGCCGCCGCGGACTACCCCGCCGCGGTCGCTTCTGCCCGGCGGGAAACCCCGGCGCCGGCAGCACAGGTCGCGGCGATCTACGCCAGCTACGAGGAGCTCAAGAACCGCAACCGGCTGCTCGATTTCGACGATCTACTGCTGCACACGGCCGCCGCGCTGGAGGAGTACCCGGATGTGGCGCAGGAGTTCCGGGATCGCTACCGCTGCTTCGTCGTCGACGAATACCAGGACGTCACCCCGTTGCAGCAGCGGGTGCTGGACGCCTGGCTGGGCGGCCGTGACGACCTCACCGTCGTCGGCGACGCGAACCAGACCATTTACTCGTTCGCCGGCGCGGCTCCTCGTTTCCTCCTGGGGTTCACCGCGCGATTTCCGGACGCGGTGACCGTACGGTTGCACCGGGACTACCGCTCCACACCCCAGGTCGTGTCGCTGGCGAATCGGGTGATCTCCGCTGCTCGTGGGCGGCCGGCGGGCTCGCGGTTACTGCTGGAGGGGCAGCAGCCGGCCGGTCCTGAGCCGACTTTCGCCGAGCACGACGACGAGGTCTCGGAGGCCGCCGCTGTGGCGCAGGCCATTGGGGAACTGCTGCGGGAAGGGGTTCCGGCTGCTGAGATTGCTGTGCTGTATCGGGTGAATGCCCAATCTGAGGCGTACGAGCAGGCATTGGATGCACTGGGGATTGCGTTTCAGGTCCGCGGCGGAGAGCGGTTCTTTCAACGTCCGGAGGTCCGGGCCGCGGTCCGCGCGCTGCGGATGGCAGCCACCGCAGGCATGCCCGATCCGGTAGCTGAACTGGGCGCCACCGTTCGCGCGGTACTGGCCAGACAGGGCCTCACCGCCGAGCCTCCCGGAGGCAGCGCGGCGCGGTCGCGCTGGGAATCGTTGCGCGCGCTGGCCGAACTGGCCGATGATTTCGCCGCTGGCCCCGCGGATGTCGATGTGGGTCAATTCGTCGCCGAGCTCGATGCTCGCGCCGACGCGGCGCATCCTCCTGCGGTCCAGGGTGTGACCTTGGCCTCCTTGCACTCCGCGAAGGGTCTGGAGTGGGATGCGGTTTTTCTGGTCGGGCTCGCCGACGGAACGCTGCCCATTCAGTACGCCGAGGGTGACCCAGCCGCGTTGGAGGAGGAGCGCCGCTTGCTGTACGTCGGGGTGACTCGGTCACGCCACCGGCTCGCGCTGTCCTGGGCGTTGTCCCGCAGTCCCGGCGGGAGGCGGTCCCGGCAGCGCAGCCGTTTCCTCCACGGCCTGGTGCCTCAGGACCTTCCGGGCGCACACGATCAACGTCGTGCACCAGGCCGGGTTGCGGCGAGGAGCAGGAGGCTCGCTGACCTGTGAGCAAGAGAACCAGAAATTCGGTTGCTGGTGTATCAGCCGGGCCCTAATCTTGCTCCTAACTCCTGGAAGCGGTCGTTGCATGCGGCTGGCCAGGGTGGATCGCCCAGACACTGAGTGTGGGCCGAGTGGGAAGGAGAAGCCCGATGGAGATGAACATCGCCACCGGCGCCCGCTACTTCCTGCAGCGCGGGCCCCTCGCTGTGTGTGGGGGGATTCAGTCAAAGCGCTTGCGGACCGTGCCCCCGGGCGCGCGCTGGCTGCTCGCTGAGCGTCCCTTCCACCCCGTCCTCATCAACTCCATTGGCAGTGATCTGCCGGTGACCGAACGCATGCGAATGTCCGCATCGGAGCCTTGATTTTCGAGCCAGCAACATCCGGCTCATGAAGGCCGCGGACCCCGCAGCGGGATCCGCGGCCTTGTTGTGTTGCTAGGTCCTCATCCCGCGGCAGGTCGGTACCGGCGAGTTCCATCGGCACCACCACCGAGGAGGAGAGACAAGTGTTGACCGCGACCGTCCCGCTGGAGGGCGGGGCGCTGCCCGACCTGCTGGGTGGGGCAGAGCTGGCCCACCTGCTCGATACCGCGCCGTCCGGGTCGGACACCCTGCCCTGCCGCTCACACAACCCGGACCTCTGGTTCGCCGAGTCGCCGGCGGAACTGGAGCGGGCCAAGCAGCTGTGTACGGATTGCCCGATCAAGCTCGCCTGCCTGGACAGTGCGCTGTCCCGGCAAGAGCCCTGGGGCGTGTGGGGTGGCGAGATCTTCGAGCATGGCGCCGTCATCCCGCGCAAGCGTCCGCGAGGTCGACCCAGCAAGGCCACCCTCGAGCGGGAACGTGCCGAGCGCGAGCGCGCCGGGCGGGAAACCGCCGCATGAGGAAGTTGGGGGCCCGTCAAGGGGCCCCCACGGGGGGCCGGGCCCCGGCGGGCCCCCCCGCAGGGGGCGGCGGGCCGCGGCCGGCCCCGGGGGGGGGGGGGCGCGCCCCCCCCCCCCCCCCCAACTCTGGCCGTGACCACTACTGACCCCACCGCTGGGCGCGGTCGCACCGCTACCGACCCGATCACCATCACTGAGGGATTCGACAATGTTGCTGCACGAAGTGCTGGCCCGGGACCGAATGCATGATGACCAGCAGCGGGCCCGTCAGGAGCGGTTGGCCCGGCGGCTGGCCGCGGCTCGTCGGTGGCAGCGCCTGGCCCGCTACGCCGACCGGCGCGCCCGCCGCGCCGCCAGCCGTTTGTAGAGAGCTGGCAGTACCTCAAACAGCGAAACCCGGTTGCCAACGTTGGGTGATTCCGCGTAACGGCACGGTCGCGTCGAGCTGGCACAGCACGCCGAACGTCCCAGTGCTCACCCGGTGGATCAGCAGGTAACTCGGCGGCAGGTTTAGCGCTCGCCCGGTCCGGAAGTCCCGGCCGGAGAAGTCACCGACGCGCTCAGCTTGTGATTGCATCCACGCCCGGGTGAAGTGGAACGTATCGGTGCGGACCGGATCGGCGAACGGGCTGAGGTAGGCCAGCACATCCTCCGCGCTCAACTGCATGCCAGGGCGGACAAAGCCCTCCGAGCACAGCAGCTCCAGCAGCTCCTCCGAACGTTCCTCGACAGCCAACCGCGTCGCGATCCCGAGGGTGCGCGGGGTCCCGCCGGGTAGCTTCGCCGCGGCACCGAAGTCGAGCACACCCAGCCGCCCGTCGTCCAGACGCAAGAAATTTCCCGGGTGGGGGTCGGCGTGTAGCAGCCCGGTGATGGTGGGGGAGGAGGAGTGGAACAGGGAGAGCTTAGTCCCGATGTCGTCCCGCTCAGACCGCGAGCCGCTGCGGATGATCTGCGCGATCGGGGTCCCAGTGATCCACTGCGACACCATCACCTTCGGCGCGCTGGCGACGATCGCGGGGACGGCGATCTCGGGGTGGTCATGAAACGCCGCAGCGAACGCGCGCTGGTTGTCAGCCTCGTCGCGGTAATCGAGCTCCTCCACCATCCGGTCCTGCAGCTCGGTGAGTAGCGCCTTGACGTCCATACCGGGCACGATCACCTGGAACAGCCGGCTGAACCGCCGCAGCTGCCGGAGGTCCGAGCGCAGGGCCTCGTCCGCCCCGGGGTACTGCACCTTGACCGCGACCTCGCGGCCGTCATGCCACACCGCCCGGTGAACCTGGCCGATACTGGCGGCTGCAGCGGGCTCGTCGGAGAAGTACGCGAAGCGGCGTCGCCACCCCGTGCCGAGCTGCTCATCGAGCACGCGGCGCACCGACTGTGGGGACATCGGCGGCGCAGCGGACTGCAATTTGGTCAGGGCCTCCCGGTACGGTGCGGCCAGCTGATCAGGGATTGCCGCCTCGAACACGCTCAGCGCTTGGCCGAACTTCATCGCGCCGCCCTTGAGCTCGCCGAGTACGGCGAACAGTTGCTCCGCGGTGCGCGCGCTGAGCTCGGCGTTCACGTCGCTCGCATTGTGCCCGGCGAGCCGCTTGCCCCAGCCCGCGGCGACCCGCCCAGCCACCCCCAGCGGGAGGCTCGCGAGCCGGGCGGTTCGCTGCGTTGCTCGGCGCGGGATGTCGGTCACAAGGCAATTGTCTCCCCCCGGCACGAATTCTGCGTAGTAGTGAGGTGCCTAGTCGGTACAGAGACATCGTTGGAACATCATTTGGGACGTCATCCTGCGCCGCAGCCGCAGCGTGGATGGGCTGGCCGGGGCAGGCGATGCATGGTGCCGCGTACCGGGTCCAGCTGCAGCGCAGCGCCCCACGTCGGCGGGGCTGGCAGACCGGCGCCTGGCCCGGCGATGGTGGAGAGCACCTGTTCGGCGATCAATGCGCCAGCGAGCTGGGTACAGGCCAGCCCGGCGGCCGGGATCTGGCCGACGAGTTGGGCGGCCAGTTTCGGCCAGGCCACATCCAGCTCGGCACGGTGTAGGTCGGCGCAGTGCAGGCAGCTGCTGCGTCCAGGCCACACCAGCGGACCTACCACCGCTATGCCCTCGTGGGCGTAGCCGATCAGATGGGGAATCCGGCCCCCGAGCAGCTCGGTCACCACTGCCGGCTCCGGAACCACCACGTCGCTGAGCACGACCAGGTCTGGCCGGCGGCCAGCGACGCAGGTCACCTCCGGCCCGCAGCGGCGCACAGCATCGGCGGCCGCCGCGCAGCGGGGCCTGCCGATGTCGTCGGGAAGGTAGCCGGTGCCCAGGTCTGCGGCACCGACCGTCCCGGTGGCGTGCACGTCGACATTTCGCACTCCGGCCGAGGCCAGCGCAGTGGCCACCGCCACTGTTACTCGGCCGGATCCGACCACCCGCACGACCGCCTTGCGTCGCTGGCGCAGAACGGATCGGGTGGGGTGGGCGCTGTGCACCGACCAGTTGGTTGCCTCGGTGGCCTGCGCAATACGGTGCCAGCCCGGCCGGCCGCCCTCGGGTGCCGAAGCCTCCTGCACCAGGCCCAAACGGTACAGGTCACAGAGCATCGTGAGAGCCTCATGACGGGTCGAACCGGCGGTCTGCGCTTCGGTGAGCAGCTCAGTTGTGCTGCGCACGCCGTCCATTCGCTTGAGCAGGGCTGCCAGTGATTCGGGCAGATCGTCGAGGACGATGGCCCGCTGATGATCCAGCCCGAGCTGCAGACAGGTGGGAGAGCGCCACAGCGCGGCGCGGCCTGGCGCGAGGCGCAGCCGTTCGGGAACTGCCGGGTCGGGATGCATGCTGGCGGGCGGCGCGGTGGTGGTGCTCGGCGGGATCATGCCAGCAATCCTTGCTTTCCCGATCCGGATGCTCAACTGACCATCCACAGGTTGCCCACAGCTGTGGACATATTGTGGACAGCTACCCGGAGCCCTCGGGATCGTCCGGCGGCTGCTGCTCGCGGGGAGCGTCCGCCGCGGTTCGCTCGAGCGCGGCGATCGGATCATCCAAATCGGCGGCGTGCCTCGCGGCCCGATCGACGAACGCGACCGGATCGTCCAGGTCCTCGGCGGTGGGCAGCAGATCTGGGTGATTCCACAAGGCGTCCCGGCGCTCGAGGTCTTGCTCCTCGGTGACCTTGCGCCACAACTCGGAGGCTGCGCGTAGCTTGCGGGGACGTAGTTCCAGACCGACCAGCGTGGCGAAGGTGTGCTCGGCCGGGCCTCCCGAGGCGCGCCGTCGGCGCAGCGTCTCCCGGAGCGCCTCAGCACCGGGAAGGCGTTCACCCAACGCCTCCGCGACTACGACATCGACCCAACCCTCGACCAGTGCGAGCAACGTCTCCAACCGGCTCAGGGCGCTCTTTTGTTCGGGGCTGTGCTGTTGCTCGAGCACACCAGAGGAGAGCAGCTGCTCCATACTCTGCGGGTTGGTCGGATCGACCTGACGGGCGAGGTCTGCCACCGCATCGGTGTCCACTCGGATGCCGTGCGCGAACTGCTCGACGGTTCCCAGCAGCCGCTGACGCAGCCACGGCACGTGCCCGAACAGGCGGTGGTGCGCCGCCTCGCGGGCCGCCAGAAAAACGATCACCTCGGAGCTCTTGCGCTCCAACCCGCCAGCGAACTGCTCGATCGCGGCCGGCAGTAACCCCGCCACACCCAGCGGGCCCAGCGGAAGCCCGATGTCGGTGGAGGTGAGCACCTCGCCCCCGAGCTGCGCCAGCGCTGAGCCGAGCTGCGAGCCGAACGCCATCCCACCCATCTGCTCGACCATCGCCACCAGGGGACCGGCGCTCTGGCGGACCTCGTCGGGCATGGCCTCGATCCACGAACCGGCCATCCGGCGGGCCACCGGGTCGCACAACCGCTGCCAGGTGGGCAGCGTTGCCTCCACCCAATCCCGTGGCGCCCATGCGGCGGTGCTGTGCACCCCCGTCGGCAGCGTCGTCGCCGGGTCCAGCCACAACTCGGCCAGGTGCACCGCATCGGTGACCGCCGTGGCCTGCTGCGCGGAGGGCAGGCCGGTCGTGGACAGCTTCTGCAACGCCATCTGCTTGGCCAAGTCGTAGTTCACCGGGCCACCGCCACCGGCCGCACCCTGGCTGATCATCTGACCTAGCTGGGTGAGCATCTGGCCCAGGGCACCGACGTCGAAGCCGCCGGCCCCGAAGGCAGCGAACGGGCTGGCGGGGTCGGGATTACCGCCGCTGCCACCGCTGCCCTCTTCGGGAGGCTTCCTCCGGTCGGGGTCCCGAGGATCGTCGGAGCCGAAGCCGAAGGGCACATCGCTCATAGCTCTACGGTACGCGGACCCCAAGCACGTACGCTGTTCGGCCGTGAGCCGCCGCACCTGGACCCTGCTGGTCAGCCTCAGCCTCGCGACGGCCCTGGGCTTGCTGGGCGCGTTGGCGACGGTGCCCTACGTCGCGCTCCGCCCGGGACCCACGTTCGACACCCTCGGAGTGGTGGCAGGTAAGAAGGTGGTGGACGTCAAGGGCACCCAGACCTACCCCACCACCGGGCACCTCAACATGACGACGGTGTCGGTGGTCGACAACGTGACCCTCTATACGGCGCTCGCCCTGTGGATGTCCGGGCACAGCGCCCTGGTTCCCCGCGACGAGATCTTCCCCCCGGAGCTGTCCGAGCAACAGGTAGAGAAGCAGAACCAGCAGATGTTCCGGGACTCCGAGGCCAATGCCAAGGCTGCGGCGCTGCGCTACCTCGGTTACCCCACCTCGGTGGTGGCCGGCGAGGTGGTCCCGCGTGGTGCCGCGAGCGGCAAACTGGTCGCCGGGGACCGGCTGCTGGCACTCGATGGCCGGGAGCTGCGGAATGCGCAACAGACGGTTGACCTGCTCGCTGGCAGCCACCCCGGCCAACTCGTCGCGCTCCGCTTCCAGCGCGGTGGTTCTCCGCCGCAGGAGGTGGCAATCACTCTCGGTACCGGAGCCCAGCCAGGTCGCGGCTACCTGGGCATCGGGTTGACCGAGCGGCCCGAGGTGCCCTTCACCGTCACCATCACCCTGGCCGATGTGGGAGGCCCCTCGGCGGGACTGATGTTCGCGCTGGCCATCGTGGACAAGCTGACTCCGGGCGCGCTGACCGGCAACACTTTCGTGGCGGGCACCGGCGAGATCGCCACCGATGGCCAGGTGGGCGCGATCGGGGGCATCCCGCTCAAGATGATCCGGGCTCGGGAGGCGGGAGCATCGGTGTTCATGGTGCCCGCGGACAACTGCGCCGAAGCGGCGCAGCGTGCCCCCGACGGTCTGCGGCTCGTGCGGGTGGGCACTCTGGCGGATGCGGTACACGCACTCGACGAGATCCGAACCGGTCAGCAGCCACCACGCTGCTGAACCGGTCTGCTGACCGGCCGTGAGCGACCGAGTGAGCCGACGTCCGCACGAACAGGGCCGCCGACATTGCCCGAGACTGTGAGGATCATGGCCGAACGGGAGCGGCTCGACCGTGCATGAGCTTTGCAAGGGGCTTGCAAGCGCCCTCCGCCATCGTCGGAAGCGCCCGGATCCACCGGGTTACAGACGATCGAGCGGGGCTGGGCAGTGGACCTTCGATCAGCGCATTGCACATTGACCTACGGCCCCCACCCGGGCATCGACTGATCCACACGATGACTGGTACCTGAGCCAACCACTACGTCAACTAATTCACTACTGCCGGAGGTTCTCATGTCGGTGAAATACCCCATGCCTGCGAAGCACCCGACCGTGCCGGATATCCTCGCTGAGGAGCTCGACGAGGTGGCGCGAAGCGAGCATGTTCAACAGATCGTCGGTGCCGGTCAGCTGACAATCCAGGAGCCGTCGTCGGCCGATCTTATGGCCCGCCGCGGGGAACTGTGGAAAGACATTGTATGCCGGTATCCCGAGGCGCAAATGCAGTCAGCGCCGCCGCAACCGAAGGCTGATCAATTGCCCAGGGTGGACCTGGACACGGGGTACATCACCTTCGACAACGGTGTTCCAGTGGGCGGCTTTTCGCACCTCACGATCTACTCGGATGGGTCGTACGCATTCACTGGTCATTACCATGTCTCCGGTGCGCCCAGCTATAGCTTTGGGCTGGTGTGGGTTATCAAAGACTCCCAAGGTCGGCCGTTCTCGTTCAGTCATGGGGGTCGGTTGCATGGAACGTTTGAGTCGGGATCCCGCGATGACGACTGGGCCTTCACCGGCACAAATCAGGATCTAGCGCGATTCTGGCCAGACATCGCCAACGGTTACTCATGGCAGTGGAATTCCGCCGTCAACATCGACCTGAATGCGCTGCTCAATTCGACACTGGAAGCCATCGGCACGGTGTTGGCGGTCATAGCCGTTGTTGCATGACCGCGCGGGGGGAGCCGCTGTTGACTCCGCGGATCCGCGACGCGCATGCGCGGCTGTTGGCGGTGCGTTGGCCGCGAGAGAAATTTGCTTCACAGTTCACATCAATGGAAGGTGAATAACATGATGGGGAAAGATGAGAGCAGGGCGTCGGCTGCCCTAGCTCAGATTGCTGAGATGGCCACCGCCGGTGGCGATTTCGACTTCGGCTGTCGAGTCAAGAGTCTCCCGGAAAGGCTGCGCCAGAAAGCTGCGGAGGTTGCAACGAAGGTCAATCCGGTCAACGCTCCGCTCCATGAACTGATCAGCGGGCGCCCAGGACTGCCACGTGTCCAGCGGCTCGTCGTGGAGACGGCCAAGTACTGGGGCCCGACGCCTCGTCAGCTGACTGTCAGCTTCATGGAGAGCACGCCGGCCGATCTGCGTGTCCGCATCGTCAGCCACATGAACTCGTGGACCGCCACAGGGTGCATCTCTTTCGCGGAGACGTCCGGAACCGGTCAGGTGCGGATCTCGAGAGGCTCTGGTGGCTTCTTCTCCTACCTCGGTACGGACATCCTGCTCATCCCGCCGAACCGGCAGACGATGAACTTGGAAGCGTTCACTATGAGCACGGACGAATCCGAGTACAGGCGCGTGATCCGGCACGAGACGGGGCACACGCTCGGCTTCCCGCACGAGCATCTGCGCAGGGAGCTGGTCATCCGCATCAACCCCGTCCAGGCGTACCGGTACTTCCTCGCGACCCAGGGCTGGGACAAGCAGATGGTGGACGACCAAGTGCTGACTCCACTGGACGACGCTTCGATCTTCGGCACACCGCCGGACGAGGACTCCATCATGTGCTACCAGCTGCCCGGTCAGATCACCTTCGACGGTCTCCCGATCCGCGGCGGCACCGACATCAACGCGTCGGACTTCGCGTTCGCCGGCCTGGTCTACCCCAAGTCCCCGTTCTCCTCGGCTACGGACTCGGCATCTCAGTACGCGGCGTCTCGGTACGCGGACGAGTGGGCTGAGTCGGAGGACGTGCTTGAGCCGGTCTGAGCGCGTGGTGCGTCGGCTGATCGAGATCCAGCCTACGGAGCGTCCTGCGCCGCACCTGACTGTCGCCAGTGGGCGACGTACTGTCGTTTAGCGCCGTCGGCGGTCAGGTGCGGGACGTATCCGCCGTCGAGGCTATCGGCGTGCTCGTCAGGGCCGTTCTGGGAACCCACGGCCGGGTCGTGTCCCCGGCGGGGGCCCTGATGACCTGGACCGTGGAGGTCGTGGTCGCACCATGATCCGCGCTCTTGCAGGCGTCCGTATCGCTCATGCAGCGGCGTCGGGCTCCTTGATGGCATCGGGGTTCTGCTGGAACGCGGCGAAGTACTTCCCGATGAAGCCGAGGCGGTAATCCAGGTCGGTCCAGTTCCGCTCCCGGCCACGAGCCCGGTCCTCCACCTCCTTCATGACCTGCTTGACTCCGGACAGGGTCGGCGTGACCTGCGGTCGGGGTAGCTGGTCTGGATGGCCCAGGCTCACCCGGTTGCCGGCGATCACGACGACCAGTCCGAGGTCGGTGAGCTTCTCCGTGACGGCGTGCACCACCCCGCGGATCACCACGCGGTCCTGTTTCGGGCCGGCGAGAAGCACCTCATCGGGCGGGACGGGCGCCTCGGAAAGCGCGTTGACGACGGGAATCAGGCGAGCCCGGACGGGCGCGCTGATGCCGATCGCAATCAGCCGATCGGCCCGGGCCTGTTCATACATCGAGAAGCTCACGTTGCCGGCGAGCATGAGCTCGTCCCGATTCTCTTTTTCCCGCTCGGCCCGGAGATAGAACTCGATGCCCTTGACCAGCAGCTTCCTATCGGCGTCGATGAGCAAGGCCCGATTCAGCCGGTCCGGTATGAACCGCCCCGGCGTGTTCGCCATGTCCGTGACGATGTCCTCCGCGAGCTTTCCGTCCGACTCGGCGGTCGGCAAGGTTCGTTCGGGCAGGCGGTTCACCAGGCGTGTGAAGACAAATCCCATCTCCCGGAAGATGGCCTGGTTGCCCAATCGAAGGGCGTCGGTCACGAGGCCACTGTCGACGGCAACCTCCTGCTTCAGGAGCTTCACGATCGCGGCGTGGAGGGCGTCTTGGAGGAACGCGGGTGGCAGGTGGCCCTCTGCTATACGGGTGAACAGCGAACCGGGCCGTCGGAGGTGGCTGAGCAGGTGGCCGAGATCGAGATGTCTGGACAGGAAACCAGGTTCCTGAATCTCGCTCACCAGCAGGGCGGTTTCCAGGAACGGCTGAGCGACGGAATGCAGCTGCTCGTCCGGGAGGACCTTGAGGATCCACTCCACCGTCCGGTCTGCCAGTCTGTCGATCTCGGCACCCACAAGCTTCGGGTCGAGGTCCAACCCGACGGTGTGGGATGACCATTTCGCGAACCCGCACCAATCGAGGTTCGGCCCGGCATCCAGACGTAGCCGGATCGCTTCCGAAAGGTGGTGATAGGCGAGGGTGATTTTTCGGTTCACCTCGTGTGCAGGGGACACGCCGTCTCCCACGATCTTGGTGATCTCTACCTCATCAGGTATGTCGCCCATGTCTGTCTCCTCGTTTGTCGTCATGATCTCGATGCCTCGGCGACCAGGCCCGCGGCGCCCAGGCTGGCTGCCAGGTTGCGCGCTGCCATGCGGGCTCTGGTCGCGGCTGCCGCGTCGCCCAGGGCCTCCTGCGCGCGTGCCAGCTCCAGGTGGCTCTCCGCCTCGAGCAGGGGCAGGTCGAGCGCCGCGTGCCGGGCTACCGCTCGGGTCAGATGAGTGGCCGCCTCTGCTGGCCGCTGCTGCGCCAACGCCAGCACGCCTAGCCAGTGGTGCCCGACGGGATGGGCCACTACCCCGTGACCGAAGGTGTCGGCCAGCGGCTCGAGCCGGGCGCGGACCGCTGCGGCGAGCTCTGGCCGGTGCAGCCGTGCGGCCAGGAACGCCAGGTTGTCCAGGGACGGACGTTCGAGCAGGTCGCGACGTAGCCGCAGGCGACCGGCGTCGATCTCGAGGCCGTCCAGGCGGGCCGCCGCGGCCTCAGGGCGCCCTGCCGCGCAGAGGTAGCGGGCCACCGTGAACCCGTCGGGTGCGCTGGGCGCCAAGGCTTGCAACATCGGCGCCAATTCGCCAAGCCGGCCCTGCAACCGCCGGATCTCGACGAGCTGGCCGCCGAAGTAGGCGAGCGCCTCTGCCTGATGACCGGCCGCGACGCCCTGCTCGAACGACTCCTTCGCCAGCTTCTCGGCCGCCGGCAGCGCTCCTTGCCACAGCAGCAGAGAGGCGCGCGACCAGCCGATACTCCACTGCAGCGTGGGCTGGCGAAGCACGTCGGCGATCTGGCCGGCTTCGCCGAGCAGCTGCTCGATCAGCCCGATCTCGCCGTCCTCGATGGCCGGGCCGCTGCGGTGGAACAGCGCCTCGAACCGCAGGCCCAGATCGTCGAGCTGCGAGGCGAGGTCCAGTAGCTCGATGGTGTCCCGGCGGCGGATCGTGAGCGTGTCGGCGGCGGCCACCGTGAGGTGGCGGGTCCGGAGCACCTCGGCCCGCGTCGCCGGATCGTTTGTGGCGCGGGCGATGTTGAGTGCGGTGTCGGCCAGCTCGAACCGTTCATCCCCATTGGCGGCCCAGGTCAGCTCGGCGGCGAGCGCCGCTGTCGCTCTGGCGCGCAGCGGGGCCGGGAGCGTCGCGGGCTGCTGCAGCGCCTCGCGCAGGATGGTGACGAAGTCGGTGTCCACCGTGCCGGCCTTGCTGTAGAACCCCCGGCTCCAACCGAGGCCGATGCGCGCGAGCAGCTGGTGATCAGCAGTGCTGCGAGCGATGTCCGCCGCCCGGAGAAATGCCTCGCGAGCTTCGGGCAGTCCGGCCCGCCGGCAGGCCAGGCCGTAGTCGACCGCCAGCTCGGCGACCACAGGGGCGGGGGAGTCGGCCCGATCGGCCAGAGCGATGGCGTCGTGCAACCAGCGGGCCGCTTCGTGGTGCTCGTGGCAGCTCGTTGACCAGGTCCCCGCTCGTTGGCATTCGTCGCGCGCCCGAGCGACATCATCGGGAGCCCCCGATCGAGACACCGTGACCGCGTGGCGGGCCAGCGCCGACGGCAGGACCTGGTGGGGTGCGTGGTCCGAGGCCGCGAGCAGCCGCCGGGACAGCGCCACCCGGCGTAGGTCGGGCAACCGCGCTGCCAGTGCCTCGCGGTACAGGGCGTGGGTGAACTCGTAACAGATCACCGCACTGGATGCCGGCCGTACCAGCCCGGCAACGATCAACTCATCGAACACCGAGCTCAGTGCGTCCTCATCCAACCCGGACGCTGTGCTGAGTACCGCTAGCGGGCAACGGTCACCCGCCAAGGCCAGCAGGTCGGCCAGTCCTGCCGCGGCGGCGCTGACCCGGGCGAGTCGGGCGGCGAGGACGCCATGGCCGCCGTGCAATGCCTCCATCGCCAGCAACGGCACACCACCGGTGCGCTCCCAGACCGACCTGGCCTCCACAGTGCTCACTTGGTGACCGTGGCTTGCCAGCATCCGCTGGAGATCAGCCAGGCGCAGGCCGGTCAACTGCACGGTGCGTGGCCGCATACGCGCGGTGAGCTCACCGAGGGCACCCTGGGCCCGCGCAGACATCGGGCCGCCGGTCGATCGCGCCGTGGTCACCACCAGCAAGGGATCCATCGCGCAGCTGGCCAGCACGTGATCGAGCAGACGCAGCGCCGCGACGTCGGCCCAGTGCACGTCTTCTGCCACCATCAGTGTCGGGCCGGAGTCCAACGCGGCGCGCAACCGCGCCGTGACCGCAGCGAAGAGCCGATGGGCGGCCACCTCCCAGATGTCAAGCATGGACTGACCGTCGGGCGGCGCTGCCGCCGATGCGGGCCAGTGCCAGGCGGCGTCCGGAATCAGGTCCGACCAGGGCTGCAGGGGTAACCGTGGCTCGTCAAAGCAGCGGCCGACGAGCACCGTGCCGCGGCCGGTCTCGACGTCCCGGGCCAGCTGCGCCACCAGGTGGGACTTGCCCACTCCCGGCTCGCCCCGCACGATCATCAGCTTCGAGCGACCGTCGCGAGTCACCCGCTCCCACTGCGCGCGTAGTTCGCCGAGCTCTCCGTCGCGGCCGACCAGCGGGGTGGCCACCGTGTCCAGCCAGCTGTGCAGCCGGAGCTGCGCCGGCGCTGGCGAGTCCAGCGCGGGGTCGTGCATGAGGATCTTGTGCTCGAGCTGGGCGAGCGCAGTGGAGGGGTCCAGACCATGTTCCTCGATGAGCAGCCGGCGTGCCTTGGCGGCGGCCTCCAGAGCCTCGGCCTGGCGCCCGAGCCGGTACAAGGCCAGCATCAGCAGCCGCCACCCGCGCTCGTCCCAACGGTGCGCGTTCACCAACTCCCGCAACGGCCCGAGCACGTCGGACGGGCCGCTCACCTCTAGCGTGGCCTGTAGGTCGGTGAAGCGGTTCTCCACGCGCAGCTCCATGAGCTGGTGGCGCTCCGTGGACAGCGCAGGTACCCCGTCGATTCCCATGAACGGCGCGCCGCGCCAGAGGTCCTGCGCCAGCCGGACATCGCGCAGCGCGTCGGTCCAGCGGCGGTCGGTCGCCGCCGCGCGCCCCTGCTCGGACAACCGGACGAAGCGGTGCGCGTCGATGTCGGCCGCTGCCGCATCGAGGAGGTAACCACGAGGGTGGCGCGGCAGCAGGCGCTCGGTATCCGGTCCGGCAACCCCGCGCAACCGGGACACGTAGGTCTGTAACGAGACCCGGGCGGCGCGCGGCGGCCGCTCGCCCCAGAGTTGGTCGATCAACCAGTCTGCGGAGACGACCTCCCCGGCATGCACCGCGAGAGCGGCGAGCACCGCCTGGGCGCGCGGTCCGCCGACGCCGATCGTTGCGCCGCCGATCTCGAGGCCGACCGGTCCGAGCAGCTGAACCCGCATCGCTCACTCGATGTCTGGCGAGCTGAGCCGACCTGGCGCGGTGCGGTGCGCCATCGTCATGGACTCGGCGATTGTGGACATGCGGCCCCCAGCCGACCCAATCGATACTGTCCGACAGGCACCTCACCAGCAGGCTGCCCGATCATCGACGCGCCAGTCAAGGAAGTTTCGTGCGCCGGCGTACCGGCGTCTGCCCGCTGCCAGGGGCCTACTTCAGTGCAGCGTGGCGAGCAGCGCGCGGAGCAGGTTCGGCGCCAGTTGGGGGTCTTCCACCAGCTCGTCGCAGCCCTGGCCGGCCCCGGCGTCCGGCCGTAACCGCAGCACGCAGGCCCCGACGCCGTCCCGGAGCACCGCCGCTACCAACCTGCCTTCCCGGCGCTGCGGATGCCCCGCGGCAGCCTGGCGAGCCTGGGCCGGGTCCGCCGGCAACTCGCCGAGATCAGCTTCGGCGGCTGGGGGGAGCACCACGATCTCCTGAGCCAGCGCGCAGCCCGCCACTGACTCCGGCCATTCGATGCCCGCCAGCGCCGCGTCGAGCTCACCGTCGGGCAGGGCATCCTGGGCGACCGGCGTGAGCGCGAGCTGCCCACTGAGCTGGTCGGCCAATTCTGGTTGGCTGGCCAGCAGCCTGGTGGTGGCCACCAGCGCGAACAGCTGCGGTGGCTGATCCCATCCGGCGGCGGCGACGAACTCCTCGACCTCGCGCGCGGTGACGGGCAAGGCGTGCGACAGCGCGGCCGGGTTCGGCGATGGGGTGCTCACCCGGCCATCCTCGCATCGGCGAGAGGAACCGGCAGTAGCGGTGCGACCACGAGGATCGGAACCCCGGCGGCCTCCGTAGAGTTGGACAGGCAGGACTCAACACGGCGTGGCACCGCCTCACCCGAGGAGTCCGCACTGCACTGCTGTCGTCACCAGGAGCGTGTCCTGTGGCCAACCGGCCTCCCGTCGGAGTTCCCGCCCTGTCCCGTCGCGCCCGGATCATGATCGCCGCCGGAGTTGCCGCACTGCTGATCCTCATCGTCGGGTCGCGACTGATCGATACCTATGTGGACTGGTTGTGGTTCGGCGAGGTGAACTTCCGGACGGTGTTTTCCACCGTCCTGCTCACCCGGCTCGTGCAATTCCTGATTGTCGGTCTGGCGGTCGGTGGTCTGCTCGCGCTCAACATTGTGATCGCCTACCGCACCCGGCCGGTGTTCGTGCCAGTAGTGGGGCCGGATGATCCGGTGGCGCGGTACCGCACCGCGATCCTGGCGCGGTTACGGCTGGTTGGTGTCGGCGTACCGCTGCTGGTCGGGTTCATCGCGGGCCTGTCCGCGTTGGGTGACTGGAAGACGGTGCAGGCCTTCCTGCACGGTGCCAGCTTTGGTGTATCCGATCCCCAGTTCCGCCGGGACATCAGCTTCTACGCCTTTGAACTGCCATTTTATCGTGAGCTCCTGGGCTGGGCCTTCGTCGTCGTGGTGATCTCTTTCATCGGGGCGTTGATCACCCACTACCTGTTCGGTGGGCTTCGGCTGGCCGGCCGCGGCGGTCAACTCTCCGGTCCGGCCCGGGTCCAGCTCGCGGTGCTCGCCGGTGTCTTCGTCCTGCTCAAGGCGGTGAGTTACTTCTTTGACCGGTACGGGTTGCTGTTCTCACGGCGCAATCCACTATTCACCGGGGCCAGTTACACCGACCTGAACGCGGTGCTTCCGGCCAAGATAATCCTGGCGTGCATCGCGGTGATCTGCGCGGTCGCCTTCTTCGTCGGCGCGGTATTGCGCAACCTGCAACTGCCAGCTATCGCCATCACGTTGCTGTTGCTGTCCAGCATCCTGGTGGGTGCGGCGTGGCCGGCCGTTCTGGAGCAGTTCGTGGTCCGCCCCAATGCCAACGAGCGTGAGGCGCCCTCCATCCAACGCAACATCATCGCGACCCGCGAAGCCTATGGCATTACCGACCGGCAGGTCGGGTACTCGCAGTACTCTGGACGTAGCGACGCGTCACCGGCCGCCGTGGGCGCCGACAACGTCACTATCCCGAACATCCGGCTGCTGGACCCGAGCGTTCTTTCCCAGACCTTCACTCAGCTGCAGCAGCGGGAGAACTTCTACGGCTTCCCGGACAAGCTCGATATCGACCGCTACACCATCGGCGGCAAAACGCAGGACTACATCGTCGCAGTACGGGAGTTGGAGTCTGCGTCCCTGGCCGAGAACCAGAAGACCTGGATCAACCAGCATCTCACCTTCACCCACGGCAACGGTTTCGTCGCGGCTCCGGCCAACACCGTGAACTCGGCACTGGCGGACGCCGGCTCGGGGGAGGGCGGCTACCCGGTTTTCACCGTCTCGGATACCTCACGGCAAGGCGATATCCCGGTGCAGCAGCCGCGGATCTACTTCGGCGAGTTGATCGACGACTACGCGATCGTCGGCGGAAATCCCGGTGCCAACGCCCGGGAGTTCGACGGGCGCCCGGAGAATTACACCTATCAGGGCAAGGGTGGGGTG
>CAXUFG010000080.1:0-20484 GCA_964250265.1 uncultured Pseudonocardiaceae bacterium
GACCCCCCAGGTCTCCCGATGACCTTGGACGGACCGATCCTCCACCTACCCGAACCACCCCCACCACCAGCACGACCACCACCCATCGAACTACCCGACCAACCACCATTCTGACCACCCCACGACAGCACCCAGCGAGTACCGCCACTGCCACATGTCTCCGCTCGCCTGGCGAGGTCGCTGAGCAGCGGCGTTCCGCGAATTGCTGTGGGTCGGAGTGTGACTCCTCGGTGCTCTCAGAGAAGAACGAGTGTCGCTCAGGGGCCACGTGCAGCTGCCGAACGACGCTGCCCGGACTCAGCCTCCGGGGTACCCCCGCGCCCTGGGGCCTGCCGCGCTCGACTAGACGGACATGGGGTCGATGCTTGCGACGGCGCCGGCCTCGAGGGCGACCCAGAGTGCGCCGTCGGGTCCGATCGTGAGCCCGTGGGGTTCGCTTGATGCGGGTAGGGCGAGCTCGCGCACTTCTCCCTCCGGGCTCACGTGTGCTACCCGGCTCGGACCCCATTCGCTAAGCCAGCAGCCGTCGGAAGCGGCGACGATGGCGTGCGGACGGGCGTCGCGGTCGGGCAGGGCGAACTCGCTGATCTGGCCGTCGGGCCTGATGCGTCCGACCTGGCTGGCGCCGATCTCCACGAACCAGACGGCGTCGGCGGTGGCGGTGATCCCGACCGGGCCGGCTTGGGGAGTGGGCAGCGGGTGGATCGTGGCCTCGCCGTCGCAGCTGAGTCGTCCGATGGCATGGGCCTGGTTGAGGGTGAACCACAGAGCGCCGTCGGGTCCCGTGGTGATCATCGACGGCATGGCGCCGGTGGTGGGCAGCGGGAACTCGGTGACCTGTCCGCTGGTGGTGATGCGGCCGACTCGGTCTGTACCCATGGCGGTGAACCACAGGGCATCGTCGGGTCCGACGGTGAGGCCGAACGGGGCGCTGCCGGGTGCGATCTGGAACGACGTGACCTGCCCGCTGGTGGTGATCCGCCCGATTCGGTCGTCGCCGGTGCGGGTGAACCACAGGGCTCCATCCGGGCCCGGAGTGATCTGCGCGGGCCGGCAGGTCGTGGAGGCCAGTTCGTGGATGTCGAGCCGGCCGCCGGTTTCCAGGCGGGCGATCTGCCCGGCGTGCACGAGAGTGATCCACAGCGCGCCGTCGGGGCCGGTAGTGATCGCGTAGGGGCCCGCGCCTGCGGCACCTACTGGCAGCTGATGGATCGGTCCGGACCCGCTCATGCGCCGAAGATCAGGAGGCGGTGATCGCCTGCACGGTGAGCTGCGGACCGGACGGCGTGCCCGCACAGCCGGTGCCGCTGAGCGGTACGAAGATCGCCGCCGTCTCACCGGGCGGATAAACGCGCAGGCCACGCACGGGTGTGGGCTGGCATACCGCGGCGTCGAAGTTCGCGACGTTCACTTGTCGCAGCTGCGCCGAGGCCGTGCCTCCCGGGGCGATGCGCACCGATTCACCGCGGTCCCCTGCCCTCGTCGCCGCGGGTCCGACCTGGTGACCATCGTCGCCGGCGACGTAGGAGACACCCGGGAAGCCTTGCAGTTCGCAGCTTCGGTTTCCCTTGTTGGTGAAGACCAGTGCGCGGTACACCGAACCCGCGGCACCCTCGGTAGCGCCGGGGGAGACGGTGAGTTCCGATGAGCGACATTGCGTGGGGGAGACCGAGCTGGATGTGGTGCCCGGTGCGGCCGGGGGCGCTGTCGGCAACGTCGCTGTGGTGGGCAGTTCGGCTGTCGGCGGTATGGCAGCGTCCGGTGGGGTCGCCGGCCCGGGGATCGCTGGTCCGGGGGTCATCGAGCTCGTACAACCTGTCAGCGCCGCTGTGACCACTGCGAATGCGACGGTGCAGGGTCTCCCGACGCCCCTCATGACCCGCCCCATGGAACCGCGCAAGCCCAGACAAACAGGCCGGACACGTCGACCGGTCGGCGCGGCAGGCAATCACTCACCCGGTCATTGTCCCCCGCTGAAGCCCCGCGCGTCTCGGCGGTGCGGCCTGGGTGCGGTCGGCTAGCGTCAGCGGTGATGCTGATCAACCTGTATTCCGACACCCAGACCCGGCCGGTCGAGGCAATGCGCGCGGTGATGGCTGCCGCCGAAGTAGGCGACGAGCAGTGCGGCGAGGATCCCACCGTCACTGCCCTGTGCGAGCGGGTCGCGGCACTACTGGGCAAGCCTGCGGCGGTGTTCCTGCCCTCCGGCACGATGTGCAATGCGATCGGTTTCCGGCTGCACATACGTCCCGGCGGCGACGCGGTGCACCTGCACCCGAGTTCCCACCCGATCGTCGCTGAGGGGGGCGGCCCGTCGGCGCTGTCCGGCGCAGTGCTCGCTCCGGTCTTCGGCAAGGGCGGCATGTTCACCGCCAGCGCGCTGGAAGCGGCGCTGTTCCCAGCCGGGGACCGGTACCAGCCGCGCTCGCGGCTCGTGTCGGTGGAGCAGACCACCAACCTGGCAGGTGGGCGGGTGTGGTCGCTCCAGCAGCTGCGCGCGGTGCTGGAGGTCGCCGCCCGGCACCGGTTACGCACCCATCTGGACGGCGCGCGGCTGATGAACGCCGTGGTCGCCACAGGGGTCCCGGCCGCCGAGTGGGCCAGCGGGTTCGACACCGCCTGGATCGATTTCACCAAAGGCCTGGGCGCGCCGGTGGGTGCCGTGCTGGCGGGCTCAGCTGAGCTCATCGAGGAGGCGTGGCGCTACAAGCAGATGATGGGTGGAGCGCTACGCCAGGCCGGGATCGTCGCCGCCGGCTGCCTGTGGGCGCTCGAACACCACGCAGACCGGCTCGCCGAGGACCACGCCAACGCGCAGATCCTCGCCGCGGGGCTCGCCGGACTACCCGGCATCACGCTCGACCCGGACACCGTCGAGACCAACATCGTGGTGTTCGGGTTGGCCGATGCGCCACAGTTCTGCGCGCAGCTGGAGGCCGAGCACAGCGTGCGGATGGGCGCGCTGGGTGCCGATCTGATCCGCGCGGTGACCCACCACGACGTCACCACCGCTGATGTGCGCCACGCCGTGCAGGCGGTCGCGGCGGTGCTCCGCGCCGCGCGGTGAGCGGCGTCGTCACGACCTCTCGATATCAGTGGAATCGTCATCTTCCTCTGGTGTCGCCACTGGCAACACCCGGTGCTCGTGACGCTCGCGGACCTCGACGTGCGCCTCCACTGGTGTCCGATCGAGCACCGCCTCGATCATGGTGACCATGAACTGGTCGGCTTGCAGGTCAGCCGGCGTGACGTCGTTGCGAATGGTGACACGGTCGGCCGAAGCAGCGTTTATCGAGTGGGCGGCGACGTCGTCGTCGGCCCATTCGGCGAGCACCATGCACGTGCCGTCGTAGACGTCCATCTCGGAGCGCAGCTTGCGCAACATGTCGATGGCTGATTCGAAGCGGCCTGGCTGCGCAAGAATCGTCGATCGAAAGACGAACAGGAACCCGATGGCTGCAAGCGGGAACCGGGCACGAAGGTTCTTGGCGTCGCCGTAGGACTCTTCGAAGCGATTTTTCAGATTGTTGCCGAATGACGAGACCATCGATTTGGTCGACACCATCAGCTCGGGGCCGCGGGACCACTGCGCGATGACGACATCGACCTGCTTGACGTAGGCCCGCCCGAGCACCTTGGCGTCCCGCGGCGCCACGGTGGGGTTGCGCACCAGGTGGGCTTCGACCTCACTGCGCAGCTTCTTGGGCAGAGCGTGCAGGAACAGGCCGACTTCACGCGGCAGTACCCGGGGCTTGGTCAGCCGCGGCCAGACCTCATCGGAGGGGAAGCCGGCTCGCCGCAGCTCCGTGGCCACCCAAGCGTCGATCGCGCTGGCGAGGCGACCGGATTCCGATCCGCTACCAGCGTCGATCGGGATCGCCAGCAACGTCTGAAGTAGCTCGTAATCCGGCTCGTAACGGCGACCGCTCGACGTGATCTGCCAGGGATTTCCGACATCGTCAGCTCGAGCGCGGATAGCGTTTTCGAAGACATCGAAGACGTCATCCTTGGCCACGCGTCGCGCCTTCCGACCGGGTCAACCGGCGCGACCGCAGCGAGTGCAGGGCCGCCCGCAACTGCTCGACCTGACCGGCATCCAGGCCCATCACCTCGCGCAGCAGCACGTCATCCACCCGCATCACCACGTCGGTCCAGCGACCGTCGGCCAACCAGCCGTCGAATGTCCGGCTCGAGGACCGCAATCTTTGCCACGCGACATCCAGGTCAGCGGGACCCGGCACGGGCAGCATGGCGGCCTCGCGAGGCTCCATCTTCAGAATGCCGCCACCGTAGGAACGACCAAAGATCTCCGCACCGAGCAGGGTGACGGTGTTGAGGCACAGCGCGGGCAAGGCCGACCGGGCAATCTGGGGCGCGCCGGGCAGCAGCCGGAGCCCGTGCATCGAGTTGACGAAGGTCGCCTGCGCCGTGTTGGCGATGAGGCGGGGGTAGCGATGGCTCATGTAGGTGAAGAAGAGGTCTGGCGGCGTCACCGCGGGTGGCCGCCACCACGGAGACCGGACCGTACACTTGTAGGCCTCATGCACCGCCAGTTCGCGGCCGAGCGCGAGGTAGGCAGCCAGCGCTTTCGATCGGTCGCCCGCGGGGGGATGCAGCAGCCACACCCGCTCGCCTTGCGCCCGCAGCTCCAACCAGCGCTCAGCCGAAAAGGCCAAGCCACGAAGATGTTTCGTGCCGGGCGGGCAGACCTTGATGACGTGCCGACCCTCCAGGAGCCGGTAGCGCGCGCGGGTCTGCTCAGACATCGTGAAGTAGTGATTCGCCCCGGTGACCGTGCCCAATTCGGGCTTGCCATAGCGGGACAGCGGCGCGCACCGCTCACCGCTGACCATCTTGAACAGGCGGCGTTGCTGGTTGGGCAACAACAAGTCCGTCCACTTGCCGCTCTCAGCCGGTGTGACACTCAAGTTGCTCATCGGGCGGATACCCGCCAGATCGGCCGCGTCATCGAGGCAGTACAGCGAGAACGCGTCACAACCACCACTGCCGGCCGCCAGGACCAAAACCACCTTCTCCGTCGCGTCCTGGAACTGCAACCGCTCGAAGAGCACCAGATGCACCTGCTCGAAGCGCTGCCGCAGCCAGGCACGGATCGGTTCGGCGTATCCCACGGTCAACAGCTCGGCGGGCAGCACCATCGCGAGTCGGCCGTCCGGCTTGAGGAAGCCACCCGCATGAACCACGAGCGCGGCCCACGACGAGGCAAGACCAGACAGGCGCACGTGTTGGCGCAGCGCCGCCTGACGTGAGCGGGCCCGCACCTGCCCGATATGACGCTGGTAGCGGACGAAGGGCGGGTTGCCGATCACTGCGTCCATGGCGGGCAGCGGCGCACCCGGCGCCTCCGGCGTGGCGACATCAAAGAAGTCCGCCACCATCAGGTGGGCGTCCAACCCGTCGCCCTCCAGGATGGCACTCGCCCAGGCCAGCGAGGTCTCATGGAGGTCGACGCCGAACAGGTGCTGGTCCAGGTTTCCCCGGCCGAGGGCCCGCAACCGCTGGCCGGCCGACCGGAGAAAGACGGCCTCGCCGCAGGTCGGATCGAGGATCCGGGCGTTGGGGTCGCCACCGACCGCCCAGTCCGCCAGGTAGTCGGCGATCTCCGGCGAGGTGAAGAACGCGCCGCGCTCCTTGCGGAGAGCCGGACTGTCCCCAGAACGCAACATGCGCGGATCCTATGTCGAGGGTCTGACACCGACCGGCCACGGCGTGCAGCCGGGCGGCGCCTACCCTCTTCTACCGTGGCTGACTACCTGCCGACCGCGCCCTACCGGGGCACCCGCGACTTCCTGCCGGCTGAGATGAGTGTCCGCGCTCAGGTCTTCCAAAGCCTGTACGACGTGATCGAACGGTACGGGTACCAGCGCTACGACGGGCCGATCCTGGAACCGGTCGAGATTTACGAGGCGAAGTCGAGCCGCGAGATCGTGGAACAACAGCTGTACACCCTGACCGACCGGGGCGAGCGGCGGCTGGCATTACGGCCGGAGATGACACCGTCGGTGGCGCGGATCATCGCCGGTCACGCCGGAAAGCTGAGCTTCCCGGTGCGCTGGTACAGCCATCCGAACTGTCACCGCTACGAGCGCCCGCAACGCGGCCGGGTCCGTGAGCACTGGCAGATCAACGTCGACGTGTTCGGCTCGGATTCGCCCTCCTGCGAGATCGAGATCTTCGAGCTGATTCACGACATGATGGCTGGCCTGAAAGCCTCGCCCGGCATGTGGGTGTTACGGGTGAGTGACCGGGTGCTGCTGAACGCGATCCTGACCACGATGGTCGAGGTGCCGGCCGATCAGATCCGGGAGGTGAGCGCGCTCATCGACCGCTGGGAGAAATACCCGCAAGATCGTCTGGGTGAAGAGGCCACCGAATTGGGTCTGACCGACAAACAATTCCATCGACTGGGGGAGATCCTGGCCGCTGGCGACGCGCTGCTCGACGAACTGCCCAGCGAGGCGCGAGAGCAGTCGATTCTGCTGCAGGTGCTCACCAGCAGTGCGCGAGATCTGGTCACATTCGACCCGATGATCGTACGGGGTTTTGACTACTACACCTCGACGGTCTTCGAGGTGTTCGACACCAGCCCGGAGAATCGCCGTTCACTGTTCGGCGGCGGCCGGTACTCCAACCTGGTCGGACTGTTCTGCTCCACCCAGATCCCCGGTATCGGGTTCGGTATGGGCGATGTCACCCTGATGGACTTCCTGGGTACCCACGACCTGCTGCCCGCGCCACGTAGCGAGGTGGACGTTGCGGTCATCCCGATCGTTCCGACGCTGGCCGAGGCCGCCCGACTGCTCGCGCGTGAGCTGCGCCGAGCGGGCCTGCGGACCAGCACGCCGTTGGAGGCCCGGAAGCTGGGCAAGGAACTCGCCCGCGCGGACCGTTCCGGCGCCCACGTCGCGGTGATCATCGGACCCGACGAATGGGCGGCCGGCACCGTCACGGTCCGCAACATGGTGACCGGCGATCAGCAGCAGGCACCCGCCGCCACCGCCCCATCAATCGTGACCACAATGCTCCCGAACCCCCCAACTGGATCTTCCTGACAGCTCTGCCCCTCCCGAGCCTGAGAGCCCTCGCAACTGAGCTCGGGTCGTCAGATTGGGGCGGGGACGCGCTTCCAGAAGTGGGCCAGCGAGGGGGTGTCGCCCCACATCCGCACGGGCACGACGTAGCGGTCGTTATCCCCGGAGTTGCCCTGGAGGGACAAGGCGTAACCGGGATAGAGCTCCGGGATGATCGCATAATCGTCGGACTTGTCGCCGTAGAGGCCGTGACGTAGATTCCACCGCTGCTTGGGGTCGCCCTCGGCATGGTCCTTCAGCCGGGGGTAGTCGCTGGCACCGGCGGCCGAGGCGCTCAGGTAGCGACCGTTCTCATAACTCTTGATCAGATAGCCACCATTGGAGGTCGCCTCCACGTACCACAGATGCCCCAGATAGCCTTTGTCGGTTTTGAGGGGATCAAGGTTCCAAGTCTGGACGGCTTGGTCGAGGTTGTCGTTGTAGTTATCGGTCTCCAGGTATGTGCCGGTGACCTCGTGGACGAACATAAATGGACCCTCAGTCATGATCGACCGCTCCCTTACTGTCGTGTATACCGGATGGTGATCTGCCGGAAAACCCCTGCCATCACCGTATTCTTTCCAGCCCCTGGCAGTGAGACGACTCAGCGTGACGAACCGACATAACGCGAGGCATGATTGGATTCGTGAGCCGTCTCCCAGATCTTGGCGTGGAGCCGTGATGCTGTGCTCGCACTCAACTAATCATAGGAAGTGCGGTTCACGGTGTCGTCCGTAGAAGCTACGGATTTTGGTATCAAGCCGAATCGACCGGAACGGTGCACGAGCTGTTGCGTGGAGGCGACACCGGGTTGGGAGACGCGGGAGGGGCAGCTGCAGCCCCTGCACCACCACGCACCATGACGCTCCGGAACCATCAACGTCGCCTCGATCAGGATCTGGGTCTGCGACGCCCTCCCATGATCCACAGTGGCGGCTGGCCGGGCATCGCGTCGCGGGTAGTCCGGTCGGGGTCAGGTCAGCCACCTTCGCGTGGTCCGTAACTCATGGCAACGCAACGCGCGACGGCACCAGGGGAGCGTCGCGCTCCGCTGTAACCAATATGATTAAGCAACTCCGCCAACTGAGTATTTCTTATGTGACAATCACAGCTGACTGAGCTGGCAGATGCTTGCGATATCATTCGTGGAAATGATTCGCTAACATCTCGCGCAGAAGGCATCGCCGCGGTACCGTCACATCGTGGGAATCATGACTCGCTCTGGGCCCACGAAGCTAAACACACTGCTAACTCGCGGTCGACCGACCCCCTCCTCCAAGGCACTGGCCTTGGCACCGAGCCGGATCGTGTCTTTTCACGCCAATTCCTGCGCGGCTGTTGTGGCTTGACGATGCCGGTCGCCGCCAGCTCATTTCGCTGCCTGGGAGGCACCCGTCGTCTGGTCACTGGACGCGCCGGCGAGCTCGGCGTACTGCGGGCCGAACAGCAGCGGAGCAGGCGAGGTGAGCTCCGAGTGGGCTTGCTGCTCGGTGACGCGGGACTGGGTAAGACACGACTGGCGGCCGAACTGTTGCCGCACAGCGGCGAGCTCGCCGGCGGGTTGACCGCACATAGTTGTCTGTTCCGGGGCATCCCGCCGTTCAGTCGTTGGGCGAAGGCCCTCGGCCTGCGGGCGGGTAGCGCGGACAGTGATCGAGTCTGCCACGCCTGTGGAAGTGGCTTTGCCGGTCTTCCTCCGCTCGGGCGTCCCGCGGAGCACACCCACGACGCGGCCGCCTGCGCTGACGCCCTTCGCCACCACGTCGTCGAATGGATCCCGGATCTGCTCGC
Organism: uncultured Pseudonocardiaceae bacterium; assembly: GCA_964250265.1. GTDB lineage: Bacteria > Actinomycetota > Actinomycetes > Mycobacteriales > Pseudonocardiaceae. The sequence continues at coordinate 8,883 of CAXUFG010000080.1, forward strand.
CGCGGCGAGTGCTGATCGGCCGATCGTGGTGGTCCTCGATGATGCTCACCACAGCCACGATGCGGTATGGGAGCTGCTGCTGCGGCTCGCCCGGGATTTTCCCGCGAGCCGGGTGTTCGTGCTCGCCACGGCCCGGCCTGCGGAGTTGGCCCGGCACCGGAGAGCCCTTGATGTCTTGCATGCTCTGGAGCAGGACGGACAGCTACGCCGGGTTCAACTAGCCCCGTTTTCCCAGGAAGACGTCGGCGAGTTGGCGGCGGAGACGCTTCGGCGGGACCGGGTGCCCGCGGCGCTGGTGGACTGGCTGATGGTCCACGCGCAGGGCAACCCTCGGTTTACCATCGGTCTGCTGGAGGCATTGGTCGAGCGCGGCGCGGACTTGCACGCACCCGCCTTGGGCGAGGTACCGGAGAAGCTGGCCCGCTGGATACGTACCGAGTTGGCGCCACTCGACGCGCCGGCGCTGACCCTCGTCGAGTTGCTCGCCGTCATCGGGGAGCCGGTTGATCCGGACGACCTCGCCCGGATCAACCGGACACCCGTCGAGGACGTCGCGCTCATCCTGGAGCGGCTCGTGCGCTTCGGGACGGTGGTCGAACAGCAGCGCGATCGGTCGTTGGGTTACATGGTCGCCCATCCACTCACCCGGGAGGTGCTGTACTCCGGCATTGGGGGCGCCAGGCGGCGGGTGATGCATCGGCGAGTGGCCACGGCGATGCTGGAGGCTGGGCGGACGGAGGCTGCGACGTCGCACTTCGACCGCGCGGCGCGGGCCGGAGATGGCCAGGCGATCGACGCGCTGATCGAGATGACCCGCGGGGCCCAGCAGCGCGGGCTGGCGTCGCTAGCGTGGCAGACCGTCTCGACGTTGCGGGATCTCCTGCCCGCAGGCGACAAACGCTGGCGCGAGGTGTTCGATGCGTTGTTCGAGCAGGCGAATAGCTGCGGCATCGTCGATCGGCCCGAGCACTATGTGGCCGACATCACTGCGGTGCACCGGATGCGGCAACTGCTTCCCACGGTGGGCGATCCACGACGGCAAGCTGAGGTCCAGTTGTGGCTCGCGGGCCTGTTTGCCTATGGGGCGGGTGACCTCGATGCGGGCGAGCGGGAGTGCCGGCAGGCGCTGGCGCTGGTCCGGCAAGGCGGACGCGGTGCCGCGGCGTTATCAGCCGGGATCGAGCTTGCCAAAATACGCGGATGGGCCGGCGATCTGCGCGGCCAAGAGGTGGCCGCTCGGGAATTGCTGCGCGAGGCCGAGCGAACCGAAGATCAACAGGGGATCGCGGAGATACTCGGAGTGTTGGGCCACACTCTTGGCTGGCAAGGTCGTTTCGTCTGCGCCGAACAAGTGCTCGTGCGCAGCGTCGAGCTTGCCCCGGCAGCGGCGAGCTCGTGGAAGTCGCAGACCCTGGCGCTGCTTGCCACCCTGGATGCCTGCCGGGGCCACCTGGTCTCGGCCCGCACCCGGTGCGCCCAGGCAGCCGCGTCCAGCCCGCGGGACGACCCAGTGGTCGCACGATGCAGCGAGTTCGTCGAGCTGATCGCCGGAGATCTGACGATGGCGCAGGCGCAGCAGTCAGACGCACACAATCCGGCGGATCGCACCCGCTTGCCGGTCCGGTCGGCGGGCCGGGCGGCGATCGCGGACGCCGAGCGTGGCGCTCTCACCGAGGCTCGCCGGAATCTCCACGCCATGACGTCTACCGGAAACAAGGACCTGGGCATCCTCAAGCCGTTGTACTGGTGGGCCGAGGGAGCGGTGGCCAGGGCCGAGGGCCGGTTCGCCGCCGCGACGGCCGCCTTCGGGCGGGCCGCCGACAGCTACTCCGCGATGAACGCATTGTCCCTGATGGGGTTTATTCTGGCGGATCTGGCCGAGGTCGCGGTCTTCGCCGGCGAGTCCGACACGGCGACCAACGCCGCGCAGTGGGCGCAGGACCACGCCCGCCGCATCGGCGCGCCCATTCACCAGACGCTGGCTCTGCTGGCCACCGCATCGGCACTGACCGGGCAAGGTCGCTGCGACGGCGCTGCGCGAGCAGCGTTGCGCGCCGCAGAGGGGTTCAGCACCCGCGGGTACGTGCTGCATGCGGGGCGTGCCCGCGTCACTTACGCCACCGCGATCCGGCGATCTGATCGCCACGCGGCCGGGGAAGCGTTGCGGGAGGCAGCCGCCGCCTACGAGGCATGCGGAGCCATCATGCGGCATCAGCAGGCCCACTCGCTGCTCGCACAGCTCGCCTCGGATGGACGGTGCACGGCGCACGCAGAGCGCGGCGCGGATGCGCTGACCAAACGGGAGCGACAGGTCGCCGAGCTGGCCGCGGGCGGCTACACCGCCGCACAGATCGCCACCCAGCTGCACATCGGAGTGCGCACCGTCGAAACGCACCTCGCCCGCAGCTACCCCAAGCTCGGGATCGCCGGCAAACAACAGCTGGTGCGCCACGCCGCCAGATTCGGGTTCGCACCGGGTCCGTAGTTTCTACGGACCCGGTGCGAGGATAGCGAGAAACCGGTCCGTAGCTAAGTCCGTAGTTCTTACGGATGGCACGCCAACTTGCGATCTTTTAGAATTCTCCGCATTGGTGCGGCGATGTCGGTGTTGGTTCCGCTGTAGGTATCAGTACGGATAGAGAACGGTGGTGCTTGGCGTGACCGAGTCGGTGCAGGTGGAGTCGAGCGTGAATGGTCAGCAGTCGCAGAATGGGCAGGCTCCGCAGTTGAGCTTGGCTACCGAAGCCGCCCGTAATCTGGCGACGACGACCAAGTCCGTGCCCCAGATGCAGTCGATCACATCACGTTGGCTGTTGCGGGTACTGCCGTGGGTCGAGGCCGTGGGTGGGACTTTCCGGGTGAACCGCCGCGCAAGTTATGCGGTAGGTGATGGCCGGATTAACATCAAGATGAATGGGGACGCCGATATACAGATCACTTCCGGCGACCTTCGCGAGCTGCCGATGCTACGGAAGTTCATCGAGCATCCGGAAGTGCTGAGTGACATCGCCAACCAGTTTGAGCAACGCGAGATCGACCCCGGGAGCATAATCGTACAGGAGGGCGACTCGGCTGATGCGCTGTACGTTATCGCTCACGGCAAGGCCAAGAAGATTGGCCCCGGGAAGTACGGGAACCCGACGGAGCTGGCCACCCTGACCGACGGGCAGTATTTTGGTGATCACGAGTTGGTCTACGACAACGACGCCTGGGCCTATACCGTCCAAGCGGTATCCCACTGCAAAGTACTGGTGCTGTCCGACCGGGCATTTCAGCAGATTATCGATCGTTCCGAGCCACTGCGGGACTGTGTTGATCAATTCAAGGCCAACGCCGAAACGGCGCAGAATGAGCATGGCGAGGCGAACATCAACGTGACGGCGGGTCACGCTCAGGAACAGCTTCTGGAGGGGACGTTCGCCGATTACGAGCTCACACCCCGGGAGTACCAGCTCAGCGTGGCCCAGGCCGTGCTGCGGGTGCAAACCCGCGTGGCGGATCTGTACAACAACCCGATGAATCAGGTTGAGGAGCAGCTGCGGTTGACCATCGAGGGCCTGCGGGAACTCCAAGAAAGTGAAATGGTAAATAATCCCGGTTTCGGGCTGCTGCACAACGCTGACTTCGAGCAACGGATCAGCACCCGCACCGGGCCGCCCACCCCAGACGACCTCGACGAGCTGCTGACTGTTGTGTGGAAGGAGCCGGACGTTCTGTTGGCGCATCCTCGAACGATCGCCGCGTTCGGCCGAGAATGTAACCGCCGGGGTCTCTACCCGCAGAGCATCGACGTGAACGGTCACCTGGTGCCGGCCTGGCGTGGTATACCTGTGCTGCCGTGCAACAAAATCGGCGTGGACCCGAGATACAACACCAGTTCGATCTTGCTGCTCCGGACCGGTATGGAGAAGCAAGGCGTGATCGGTCTGCACCAGACCGGTCTTCCCGACGAGGTCCAGCCCGGGTTGAACGTCCGCTTCATGGGCATCGACGAGAAGGCCATCATGTCATACCTGGTCACCGCGTATTACTCTGCGGCGATCATGACTCCCGATGCCATCGGCATCCTCGAGAACGTCGAAGTCGGGCGTTACGACGACTTGCCAGGGTCCGTCAACTCGCAGCCGCCGGAATCCGCGGGATCATCATCATCCTCGAAGCAGTCCTCATCCTCGGCGTCCTCGAGAAAGTCGAAGTAGCGCGTCTCAGGCCGAGGTGAGGACGGGTCATGCAACCCTATGAATTGCCAGACTTCTACATGCCGTATCCCGCTCGGTTGAATCCTCATCTGGACACGGCACGCGTGCACACCAAGGCGTGGGCGCGTGAGATGGGGATGCTGGACGCGCAGGCGGATGCGCCCGGCGCGAACATCTGGAGTGAGACACAGTTCGACTCGATGGATTTCGCGTTGCTGTGCGCGTATACGCATCCCGACGCGCCGAGCCGCGAGCTCGATCTGGTGACCGACTGGTATGTCTGGGTATTCTATTTCGACGATCATTTCCTGGAGATCTACAAACGCAGCCAGGATCAGACCGGCGCGAAGGCCTACTTAGCGGGGCTACCCGCGTTCATGCCGGTGGATCTCAGCTCCCCGCCCGAGCCGGCCAACCCGGTCGAGCGGGGGCTGGTCGACCTGTGGGCGCGTACCGTCCCGCATCGGTCGCCGGAATGGCGCCTGCGGTTCTTCGAGAGCACCCGCAACCTCCTCTACGAATCGACCTGGGAGCTCGCCAACATCAGCGGGAACCGGGTCCCGAACCCGATCGAATACGTGGAGGTGCGCCGCAAGGTCGGCGGCGCTCCCTGGTCGGCCGACCTGGTGGAGCACGCCGCGTTCGTCGAGATCCCGGCGCGGATCGCGGACACCCGGCCGATGCACGTCCTCAAGGACACGTTCGCCGACGGGGTGCATCTGCGCAACGACCTGTTCTCCTACCAGCGGGAAACCGAACAGGAAGGCGAGATCAACAACTGTGTTCTGGTGCTGGAGCGGTTCCTGGAGGTCAGCCCGCAGCGCGCCGCGGATCTGACCAACGACATCCTGACCTCCCGGCTGCACCAGTTCGAGAACACCGCCCTCACCGAGCTGCCGTCGCTGTTCGAGGAGCACGGCCTGAACCTGCTGGAACGCGAAAGCGTGCTGCTCTACGTCAAGGGCCTGCAGGATTGGCAATCGGGCGGCCATGAGTGGCACATGCGCTCGAGCCGTTATATGAACGAGTCGTCGAAGAGCGAACCGTCGGTCATGGAGCGGCTGCTCGGCGGCCCCACCGGCCTGGGTACCTCGGCAACCCAGATCACGCTGTCACCGGGCACCTTGGGCCTGCAAAGGGTCAAGTATCACACCCATGTGCCCTATGTTCGGGGGGGGCCGAGGACGCTGCCCGATTTCTACATGCCCTACACCGCGCGGGTCAATGTCAACCTGGAGCGCTCACAGCAGCATTGCATCGACTGGGCCCGCGCCATGGGGATGCTGGCGGAACTGCCCGGAGGTATCGGCATATGGGATGAGGAGAACCTTGCGCTCTTTGATTTCGCCGTCTGCGCCGCGCGGATCCATCCGGACGCCTCCGGCGATGAACTCGATGTGTCGTCAGCGTGGCTGACCTGGGGGACCTACGGCGACGATTACTTCCCAGCAGTGTTCAATTCCACCGGCAACATGGCAGCGGCGAAGGTGTTCAACACAAGGCTGCCGGACTTCATGCCGCTCGACTGCGGCGCCACGCCACCTCCGGCCAACGCTGCTGAAACAGGCCTGGCCGATCTCTGGATCCGCACAGCGAGCCCGATGAGCATCGATCAACGGCGCCAGTTCCGCAACGGTGTCGAACTCATGACGGAAAGCTGGTTGTGGGAGCTCGCTAACCATATCCAGCATCGGATTCCCGACCCGGTCGACTACATCGAGATGCGACGGAGGACCTTCGGCTCAGATATGACGCTGAGCCTGGCCCGTATCACTAAGGCCGGAGGGATCCCACCGGAGCTCCTCGGCACCCGGGCGATGCGCGCCCTGGAAAACTCAGCCATGGACTACGCTTGCTTCACCAACGATATTTTCTCCTACCAGAAGGAGATTGAGTTCGAAGGCGAGCTGCACAACGCTGTGCTGGTCGTGCAGAAGTTCCTTGCCATAGACCGCGGGCAGGCGGTCGGAGTCGTCAATGAGCTGATGACCTCACGAATGAAGCAGTTCGAGCACATCATCGCCACAGAGCTACCCGTGCTGGTCGACGAGTTCGACCTGGGCAAGAAGGCGCGCGAGGCCCTGGACGCCTACGTGGCGGGACTGCAGGACTGGATGGCCGGCATTCTCGACTGGCACATGCTGAGCGGCCGGTACCCCGAAACGGCATTGCGGCGGCGCTACCGGCGCTCATCAACGAAAATCGACGGCCCCTCCGGGTTGGGCACATCCGGGACTGTTCTGCAATTGCTGAGCGGTATGAGGTGAGTGGTGACTGAGTCGGTGCAGGTGGAGTCGGGCGTGAATGGTCGGCGGCCGCAGCTGAGTTTGGCTACGGAGGCTGCCCGTAATCTGGCGACGACGACCAAGTCTGTCCCACAGTCCCAGGAGATCACCCCGCGCTGGTTGTTGCGGGCGCTGCCGTGGGTGGAGGCCTCGGGCGGGATTTTCCGGGTGAACCGCCGGTTGGTCTATTCGGTGGGTGATGGCCGGGTGGCTTTCATCACGACGGGCACCGAGGTGCGGGTCATCCCCGGGGAACTGGGTGAGTTGCCGGCACTGCGCGGTTTCGAGGACCTCGAGGTACTGAGTGCGTTGGCCGATCAGTGTGAGCAGCGGGAGCTTCAGGCCGGTGACATGCTGGTGGAGGCCGGTCAGCCGGCCGATCAGGTGTTCCTCATCGCGCACGGCAAGCTCACCAAGATCGGGTCCGGAAAATACGGTGAACCGGCCACGCTGGCGGTGCTGTCTGACGGAGACTACTTCGGTGATCGGGAGCTGGTGTCCTCGCAGGACACCTGGACTCATACCGTCAAGGCGGTGACCAGCTGCACGGTGCTGGCGCTGTCCCACCAGGTGTTCGACGGGGTGATCAGCCGATCGGACACGTTGCGTGATCATATCGAGCGATTCCGGGCGCAGGCTCGACGACCTCAGAACAAACGCGGCGAGGCGTCCATCGAGCTGACTGCGGGCCATGCCGGAGAATCGACGTTGGCGGGCACCTTCGTCGACTACGACATCGCACCTCGGGAATACGAGCTCAGCGTGGCCCAGACGGTGCTGCGGGTGAGCACGCGGGTAGCGGATCTATACAACCACCCCATGAACCAGGTCGAGGAGCAGCTGCGATTGACCATCGAGTCCCTGCGGGAACGGCAAGAAGACGAGCTGGTGAACAACCGCGAATTCGGGTTGCTGCACAACGCCGATCACGCTCAGCGCATCCACACCCGGACTGGGCCACCCGCGCCAGAGGACCTCGACAACCTCCTGAGCCGGCGGCGCAAATCCCGGTTCTTCCTGGCTCATCCCCGCACCATCGCCGCATTCGGCCGGGAATGTAACCACCGGGGGGTCTACCCGGGCACCGTCGACGTCGCCGGCCGCCCGCTGACGGCGGGGCGGGGGGTTCCGATTCTCCCGTGCAACAAGCTTCCGATTACCGGGGACTGCCCCAGCTCGATTCTCGTCATGCGCACCGGCATGGACGACGAAGGCGTGATCGGGTTGCACCAGACCGGGATTCCCGATGAAGTCGAGCCCGGATGCAACGCCCGTTTCATGGGTATCAACGAGCAAGCGATCATGTCCTATCTGGTCAGCACCTATTACTCCGTGGCCGTCCTGGTGCCGGACGCGTTGGGAATTCTGGATAACGTCGAAATCAGCCGCTAGGGGGTGTGAAGACGGTGACCACCATTGACGTGAGAACTGAAGCCCGGTCGGCACGCGAGGTGCTCGCGTGGAGCCGCAACATGGTCGAACCGGCCCTGCGAGTGGCAGTCGGCACCCTGCCCTCGGCGATGCTGCGCATCGCCGGTTACCACTTCGGCTGGTGGAACGAGCGCGGTCAACCGGAACAGGCCAACGGAGGCAAGGCGATCCGGCCCACGCTGGTGCTGCTGAGCGCCGAGGCTGTCGGCGGGAGGGCAGCCGCGGCGGTGCAGGCCGCGGCCGCGGTGGAGCTGGTGCACAACTTCTCCCTGGTGCACGACGATGTGATGGACGGTGATCTGACCCGCCGGCACCAGCCCACGGCGTGGAGCGTGTTCGGGGTCAACCCGGCGATCCTGGTAGGGGACGCGCTGCTGACCCTGGCGCTGGACGTGCTCGCCGCCAGCGGGCACCCCTCCGCAACCGAGGCAACCCGGATGCTCAGCGCCGCGGTGCAGGCCCTGGTGGAGGGCCAGTGCGCTGACCTGGACCTCGAAGGCCGCGCATTGGTCGAGCTGGCGGAGTGTCTGAGCATGGCCGCTCGAAAGACCGGTGCCCTGATGGGATGCGCGTGCGCGATGGGCGCCTGTTTCGGCGGCGGCAGCCCGGAGCAGGCCGAGCACCTGCGGGGCTTCGGTGAGCGCCTGGGCTTGGCGTTCCAGCACGTGGATGACCTGCTCGGCATCTGGGGAGATCCAGCCGTGACCGGTAAGCCGGTTTACTCGGACCTGCGCAGCCGGAAGAAATCCCTCCCGGTGGTGGCCGCGCTCACCTCAGATACACCGGCCGGGCGCGAGTTGGCCGCGCTCTACCGGCGCGACCAACCACTCTCCGGTACTGATCTCGATCATGCCGCAGAGCTGATCGAGCTCGCGGGCGGCCGGAGCTGGAGCCAGACCCAGGTTGATGACCTGCTCGCCCAGGCGATGCGCCGGTTGCCGGCGAGCGGCCCGGCAGGCGCAGAGCTGGGCGCGCTCGCCCGGCTGGCCACTCACCGTGACCACTGACGCCCGGAGGCCCCCGATGCCGGTCCGCCCCGCTGAACCCCGCACCATCCTGCTCGCCGCACCGCGATCGTTCTGCGCCGGTGTGGAACGCGCCATCGCGGTCGTCGAGCAGCTGCTGGCTCAGCGGGGCGGCCCGATCTACGTACGCAAGCAGATCGTGCACAACGTCCACGTGGTGGCCGATCTCCAGGCACGTGGCGCCGTGTTCGTCGACGAGTTGGACGTCGTTCCCGAGGGGGCCACCGTGGTGTTCTCCGCCCACGGGGTGTCACCGGCAGTGCGGAGCGAGGCTAACGACCGCGGGCTGGAGACAATAGACGCGACGTGCCCCCTGGTGACGAAGGTGCACGCGGAGGCCCGCCGGTTCGCCGCCCGTGGTGACACCGTGATCTTGATCGGCCACTCCGGGCACGAGGAGGTCGAGGGCACCCTGGGCGAGGCCCCGGACCGGACCGTGCTGGTCCAGACCGCCAGCGAGGTCGCTGAGCTGGCGGTTCCCGACCCGTCGCGGGTGTCATACCTGACGCAGACCACCCTCGCTGTGGACGAGACTGCGGAGATCCTCGACGCGCTGCGGGTCCGGTTCCCCGCACTGCGCGGCCCGGCGTCCGACGATATCTGCTACGCCACGACAAATCGTCAGGACGCGCTCAAGGCGATCGCCGAGGAGTCGGATCTGATCATTGTGGTCGGCTCGACCAACTCCTCCAACTCCCTCCGGTTGGTGGAACTCGCGCACCGCCACCACACGCCCAGCTATCTCATCGACGACCCCAGCGATATCCACCCGGAATGGCTGGAGGCGGTGCGCGTGGTCGGTTTGACCGCCGGTGCCTCGGCGCCGCCCCGGCTGGTGGAGGCCGTCATCGCCGCCCTGTCCGGCTGTAGCTGGGGTGCCGGCTCAGCCGGCGGTGGGCCGGTCACCGTCACCGAACGGGAGACCACCCGCGAGACCGTGCATTTCACCGTGCCGTCCACCCTCTCGCGCAAGGAGGCTTGATGACCGCGGTCGAACTAGGCATGCCCGCGCCGGCCCTGCCGCGCCGGACGTCCCGCCAGGTCCTGGTGGGTGGGGTTCCCGTCGGTGGCGGTGCGCCGGTCTCGGTCCAGTCCATGACCACCACGCGGACCTCCGACATCGACGCCACGCTCCAGCAGATCGCCGAGCTCACCGCCACGGGCTGCCAGATCGTGCGGGTCGCGGTCCCCAGCCAGGACGACGCCGACGCACTGGGCGCCATCGCCGCCAAGTCGCAGATCCCGGTCATCGCCGACATCCACTTCCAACCCCGGTACGTCTTCGCCGCCCTCGACGCCGGTTGTGCGGCCGTCCGGGTCAACCCCGGCAACATCAAGAAATTCGACGACAAAGTCAAACAGATCGCCCGTGCCGCGCTCGATGCCGGCGTGCCGATCCGCATCGGAGTCAACGCCGGCTCGCTGGATCCCCGGCTCCTGGCCAAACACGGCCGCGCCACTCCGGAAGCTCTGGTCGAATCCGCGCTCTGGGAATGCTCCCTGTTCGAAGAACACGGATTCAGCGACATCAAGATCTCCGTCAAGCATCACGACCCCCTCGTGATGATCGCCGCCTACCGGCAATTGGCGGCGCGCTGCGACTACCCCCTGCACCTCGGCGTCACCGAAGCCGGACCGCTATTCCAGGGCACCATCAAATCCGCCGTCGCCTTCGGCGTCCTGCTTGCCGAAGGGATCGGCGACACCATCAGGGTGTCGCTGTCTGCCCCGCCGGTCGAGGAAGTCAAGGTCGGCATCGGCATCCTGGAATCCCTCGGCCGGCGACCCCGCCGCCTCGAGATCGTGTCCTGCCCCTCCTGCGGGCGCGCCCAGGTCGACGTCTACACCCTCGCCGAGCAGGTCACCGCCGCGTTCGAGGGCTTCCCGGTGCCCTTGCGGATCGCCGTGATGGGCTGCGTTGTCAACGGCCCGGGCGAAGCCCGCGAAGCCGATCTCGGCGTCTCCTCCGGAAACGGCAAGGGCCAGATCTTCGTCCGCGGTGAGGTCATCAAGACGGTTCCGGAGGGCCAGATCGTCCAAACTCTCCTCGACGAAGCCCGGTGCCGGGACTGGTCAAGCCCGTCCGTAACCGCACCGGCAGAGTGAGCGGGAACCGGCGTTCATCACACTGGCCCCCGCTCACTGCCGACCCTTAGAAAAGAATCAAAGAGCTTATCTGAAACCAGTCGCCGAAGCGGTACGCGGAGACCACCGTCCAAGTCGCCGGAGACTGCTCTGGTGTCGAACTCGGCGACACCAGAGCAGTCTCAGTCCCTCTCGCGCTGACCGTGAGGACTTCTACCTCAGGCGCAACACCTAGAACGTGAAGTTGACGGTGCTCGACATCGAGGATTGGAATGCCGACGGGTTAGTCGGGGTGAACACAGCCTTCACCGAATGCGCACCGGGAGGAAGGCTCGTGAACGGACCGACGGCACTGCCGCCGATAACTGTTACCGGCCCACCGAGGTTGGTATTACCGTCCTTGAACTGGACAGTTCCCGCTGCATTGCTCGGCGATACATTCGCGATCGGAATCACGAAACCTCCCAACCCGAACGGAAGCGGCACCTGGATCACGGTCAACGTGGTCTTTGTGGCCGTCGCCCCGGGAGTCGGTGTCGGGGTCGGTGTCAGTGTCGGAGTCGGAGTCGGCGTGGGT
>CAXUFG010000081.1:0-20215 GCA_964250265.1 uncultured Pseudonocardiaceae bacterium
GGCGAACCCCACGCCATCAGGCGTACCGGTGGCGATCACGTCGCCGGGACGCAGGGTCATGCAGCCCGATGCGTAGGCGGCGATCTCGGGTGCGGAAAAGATCAGGTTCTCGGTGGATCCGTCCTGCACCACCTCGCCGTTGACGCGCGTGCGGATGCGCAGCCGGCCGGGCTCGGAAACCTCCTCGGCGGTGACCAGCCACGGACCGAGGGGGGCTGAGAAGTCGGCGTTCTTGCCCAGCATCCACCGGCTGCTGGCCCGCTGGAAGCCGCGCGCGGACAGGTCGTTGAAGCACAGGTAGCCGAGGATCGCCGCCCGCGCTTGATCAACGGTCGCGTCGCGCAGGTGGCCGCCGAGCACGACGGCGAGTTCGCCCTCCCAGTCCAGGTGATCCTCCCGTGGCGGGACCGGGACCGGATGGCCGCTGACGGTCAGCGTGGAGGGCCAGCGCCCGAACAGATCCGGGCGCTGCGGGACGGGCATGTTCGCCTCCGCCGCGTGCGCGGCGTAGTTGCGACCGGCGCACAGTACGTGGGCGGTTGGCGGCACCGGTGGGAGGTGCACAACCTGGTCAATGGTGACCGAGCTGGGCGTGGCCTGGTGGGCGGCCGCGAGGCCAGCATCTGGAGCTGCCCAGAACTCGTCCATCGAGCTGATATCGGCCAGCCTGCCGTCGTCCATCACTCGCGCCATGATCGCGCTGGCGTTGTCCTGATACGCGATGAGCTTCACGCCTGCCCCCCGGTACGGCACCTCGACGATGAGAACCTCGACGATCAGCTTGCCGTCATGCGACGATGCTACGTCGCGCTGGGCAGGAGGAGCCTTGGCTGACCGCTCGTATGAACTGCAGCCGATCGGGTGGGTGGAGTCCGCATTAGTGGATCCCGCGACGGCTCCGAAACAAGGCGACGAAGGATCACCCGAGGCATGGCTGGTGTTCGACGGGGCCGTGCATGAGGGGCTTCGTGATCTTCAGTGTGGTACCGACGTCATCGTGCTGACCTGGCTGCATCGGGCCCAGCGCGAGGTGCTGACGGTCCATCCTCGCGACGATCCGGCGAACCCCGAACAAGGCGTGTTCAGTACTCGCTCCCCCCACCGGCCCAACCCTATCGGGCTGCATCGAGTCAACATCGTGTCGATCGAGGGCACGAGGATCCTCGTGCGAAACCTGGAAGCCATTGACGGAACACCCATCGTGGACGTCAAGCCGGTCCTCAACCGGCGATTCGACGGTGATCGCGAGTCTCAGGCCAGCCTGTGGTGAGCGAGATCGGCATGGTGATCGGTGCCGTCGCCACTATGCGGGTCGGTGTGCACGATGACCGATGTCAGTCGCGGCACGGCGTGCATGAGCCGGTGTTCGGCCTCGACCGCAACGGCATGCGCGGCCAGGACAGTCAGCTCGGCGGGCACGGCGATATCGCATTCGGCGCGCAGGCGATGGCCGATCCACCGCAACTGGACGGCGCCGACGTCGACTACGCCGGGCGTGGCGCGCAGGGTGTCCTCGACCTGGTCGACGAGAGCGGGATCGACCGCGTCCATGAGCCGCCGGTAGACCTCACGAGCGGCGGCGGTGAGCACTAGCAGGATCGCGGCGGTGATGGCCAGCCCGACGACCGGGTCGGCCCACCGCCAGCCGATGGCCACCCCGCTGGCGCCGAGCAGCACCGCCAGGGAGGTGAACCCGTCGGTGCGGGCGTGCAACCCGTCGGCGACCAGCGCCGCGGAGCCGATCCGGCGGCCGACCCGGATGCGGTAGCGGGCGACGGTCTCGTTGCCGACGAACCCGACTACCGCCGCAGCGGCGACGGCGGGTAGGTACGAGACGTCCGCGGGGTGCAGGAGCCGTTGGAGGGCCTGGTAACCGGCGAGTGCCGACGAAGCGGCGATGATCATCACGATGACGATGCCGGCCAGATCTTCCGCGCGGCCGAGGCCGTAGGTGTAGCGGCGGGTGGGCGCCCGGCGGCCAAGCGCGAAGGCGATCCCCAACGGCACGGCCGTCAGGGCGTCGGCGACATTGTGCAGGGTGTCGCCCAGCAATGCCACCGACCCGGACAACGCCACCACCACGGCCTGCACGGCGGCGGTGACACCGAGAACGACCAGGGAGATCCACAGGGCGCGCATGCCGTCGCGGGAGGTCTCCATCGCCGAGTCGACTTTCCCTGCGCTGTCGTGCGAATGCGGCGTGATCAAGTGCGATAAGCGATACCACCAGCCACCACGGTGGGCATGGCCATCCGGGTGGTGATGGTTATGCCCAGCGTGGTGGTTGTCGCCCGACATCCTGGTTGCCCTTCGCGAGTAACCGGTGCTGTGCCACCATAGGTGCTCATGTACGCACGCGACAACGCTGCAACTGCGACTGACGCGCAACAGCTACCCATCAGCGCGCAGATCGAGGCTGCGGTGACCGCGCTTCGGATGCTGGCCGACCCGACCCGGCTGCGACTGATGTGGCTGCTGGGCTCCGGTGATTACGACGTGAGCAGCCTCGCCGCCACGGTAGGGGCGGCCAGACCGTCGGTGTCACAGCACCTGGCAAAGCTCAGGCTTGCGGGGCTGGTCACGATGCGACGCGACGGCCGCCGCGCGGTGTACGCCGCACGCGGAGGGCATGTGCAGCGGCTGGTCACCGAGGTGCTGCACGCCGCCGACCACCACCTGACCGGAGCACCCGATCACAATTAGCTCAGGGCGCCATAGTCCTTCCGGGTCCTAGCCCAGCGGGTGAAAGCCCTGCCGTCCCACGGCGGACAGGGTGATACAGGCGATCCGGGCACCCGCCGTACCCGCACGACCGGGTTCCGTTGTGGTCTGCTCCGCCTCGTGCACCACGATTGAACCGGGCCCCCGATTGGTGAAGACGAACGGGACCGTGGTGCGTACCGTGCCAGCTCCGGTGGCATCAGTGCGCACGTCGAGCCAGACCTCGTTGCGCGGATTGGCGTATTCGGGGTTGGTCGAGGGCGCTTGGGGTGTGGCGGCGGGATCCACGCGGTTCTGGTAGTGCGGCCCCGCCGCGGCGGGCTTCTCACCACAGGCGTTGGTGTGCGCATGTACCGCGTAGCCCCGGTTGGGGAGCATCCCGGAGACTGCCAGCTCAACGACGGTGGTCTCGCCCGATGGATCCATGTTGACCGTCAGCCGGGCGCCGGTCGGCGCCAACGCCGGGTTGTACGTGTCAGCCGTGCTGGACGGGGTCGGTGCGGCGCGAGCGCACCCTCGCCGTGGAGGACCACCGCGGTGACCTCGGGCATGCTGAGCCCCTTGTAGGCGCAAGCAGTCGGCACGAGGGCCGCGACGGCGGCAATCATGACAAGCGTGAACGGGCGGCCTACGGAACGACGACGAACGATTACTCGCTTCTCGTATGACCCGTCGCCTGTGTCAATGGAGTGACATTGATCACTACATGAGAGTCCCCTCATAGCTGCATGGTGCCCCACGGGCAGGCCGTTGGCGAGGGAAACTACTGCCGCCTCGCCTGCGGCCTAGCGATCCC
Organism: uncultured Pseudonocardiaceae bacterium; assembly: GCA_964250265.1. Lineage (GTDB taxonomy): Bacteria > Actinomycetota > Actinomycetes > Mycobacteriales > Pseudonocardiaceae. The sequence goes on from CAXUFG010000081.1 coordinate 3,518, forward strand.
GCGTCGCCGCTAGCCAGGCTGATCGGCCCAGTCCAACCAGGGTTTACGGTCGAGGTAGCCACGTACCCGCTGGATGTAGCGCGCAGAACCGGCGTCCTTCCAGTGTCCGGACCAGTGCCAGCCCACGCAGTGCCAGATGTCGCCGGGGCCGTAGTCACCACGCAGGTAGGTGACCCAGCCCTCATAGCAGCTACGGATACGGGCGCCGTAGTAGTCGACGTTGAACGCCGTGCTGCGCTGCGAGAGCGGGTAGGAGCCCGGCAGGAAGATGTGCTTGAGCTGCATGATCCCGAAACTCGTCGGACAGGGCGGCCGGGCGCCGCCGACGCAGTCCCTGGCCCGGTCGGACTCGTCGGAGACCGTGCTCTGGCGCCAATCACTCTCCTGCGCCGCGACCGCTCGCACGAGGTCGGCGTCCAGGCCCCACTTGCAGGCGCCCCAGCTGAGGATCTCACCCGTGGTACCGGTGAATTTGCCATCGATGCGGGGCACGAACTGGCGGTTGGCCTGCTCGGTGAAGTCTTTCCAGCTCCCCATCGACACCCGGTCGGGGACGACGTGGTTGGCCGTGGTGTTCTCCGGCCGCGGTTCGCGGGGGTCACGCTGGATTCTGGCGGCGCATTCCTCGCCCGAGGGCAGCGCTGCCCCCACCGGCAGCGTTCCGACGTCGTTGTTGGTGTTCACCGCCGTACATCCGGCTGCGAGGAACAACACGAGAACCACCACAGCCAGCCCGCGTTGCAGCAAGAGAGCTCTGACCCCGTCCCGCGGCCGGTTCGTGAGCGTCGCGGTCCGACCCGCATGCAGGTACCGAAGATGACCCTAGCTATTTGGCGAGCACGGCCCGCAATGCGTCGTCCACCCCGGCGAGGTCACTGTTGATCTCTCCGACGATCGATCCGGCTGGCTCGGTCCTCTCGGTAACCACATGGAGGCCGGTGGTGACCGCGCGGAGCCTGGCGTCGACGCGCCGGAGAACGCGCGCAACACTGATCAGGTAGGCAGCGAGCACCAGCACGGTGAGCACTGCGAGGACGATCGTGAATACAGCAGCTGCCGGCATGGTAATTCGCTCCTTACAGGAGGCGGTCAACCGCCTTCACATAACGGGTGAGGCCAGCCCCCACCCGTTTCACGGCGTCACGGGTGGGTATGAGCGCCTTCACATCGTCGCTTGCGATGACGAGGCCCCCAGCCTGATCGTGAATCGTGTCGACACGTCTCCCGACGTCGACGGTGGCTCCCTTCAGGCGCTGGAGAAGCACCACCACGACGGGTACGACCACGACGAGGAAGATCGCGTTGCCGATCCACCACAGCACCATCGTCGCCTCCATTGTCCTACCTTGGGTTGATCACAGGATCCTGAGCTACTGCGGGTTGCCAGGCATTTCCGGAGCTACCGGCCTGGGTCTGCTGCGGAATCTGGACCTGCGTCTGCTTCGAAGGCAGCGACTCGGCCTTCTCCGCGATCGCCGGCAGCGCGCCAGCGATCGCGTTCAGCTTCCGGTTCAGAATCGCTGCGCCGGCGCCGACCAGAAACACGTCCCCTTGGATCGCCCCGATGGTCGTCCCGCTCAGCTGCCCGAGGGCGTTGGCGATGGAGCGTAGCCGGCGAGTGATCCAGATAACGAACAGCGCCAACACGACCACCAGGGCCACGATCTCGATGACGGTGAGGATCACGAGCAGTGTCGTGCTCATTGCGCCCCCACCCCCAGAAGTCGAGCGTGGCGGCGAATCTCGTCCATGACCTCATCCAGGCTGTCTGCGACGGCAAGCGCGACTTTGATGTTGGCCGTGTTACCGGCCACCCCCTGCGCCACGCCCCCAAGTCGCTGCACGCTGGTTTCGATGGAGCGGACAAGGGAGAGGAGCAGGCTGAGAAGCGCGATCACGGCAACTAGCACGACCGCACCGACAACCAGAATCACCTGCCAGAACGTAATCTCCTCGGCGGCGAGAGCTAAGGTCATCGTTATCCCCCCAATGCTTGTCGGGCGGCCCGAGCGCCGCGGAGGATGCTCTGGAGCGTGGCGTTCGTGCGGGCCAGCTCCCCGAGTGGTTGCGTGGTCGACTGTGTTCCCTCGAGCTCACGAGCCGCTGCGCGTACGTGCGCGTTGATCCGGGAGGCAAGCACCAGGAGGACGCTTACCAGGATCACCACGACCACCACGACCACCAGCCCGATGATCAGGCCTGCCCACCAGCCACTGAGGTTCTCTCCATACTCATTCAATGCGACCTCCAGGCCTACGAGAAATGTTCCAGCGCTCGATCAAGCTCGGAACGCGACCGTTTCCCTATTGGGCACGTAACTAGCTTGCGTGGGTCGACGAAGGCGGCGAAGTTGGGGTTTACGGGGAGTTTACCCGCGATCACGAGCTACGGTAAGTGGCAATATGAGAAGCGCGGGCTGCGCGGCGTCCGAACGCGATGGGAAGGTCGCGACGCGTGTGGCTAGTGTGACCGGTGAGGCGATTGTGATGCATGAATGTTTTTTGGCGCACTAGCCCCCTGGTCCCGCTGAGTGTGGCGCTGCCCCGAACAGACGCGGCGCCTATCCTGATCAACCGCGAGTCCGGCTCTCAGCGACCACACCAGATCTGCGTCGGCCGCTGGCGATCCGAGCGACGTGCTCGACCGTGACGGCGAGCCAGCCACAGGCAGAACAGCCTCCCCTGCGCAGGACCACCCGCCCGCATCACGACTGACGCGCCCGCTCAGCGGCAGACGTGCATATTCTATGTAGAGGTCACTGGTATCCACGGCTGTCAGGGGTCAGGGCACGCTGGGCTCCGGGTGGCCGTCGAGAAAGCACGCGGCAGCGGCAGCGGAGATGAGCGAATTGTCCGCGAGCCACTCGACCGCGCGGCGGTGGGCGCGGGCGTCGCGGAAGGTGTACCACGCTGGCAACAGTTGCGGAAATTCCGCGTGCAGCTCGGCTTTGAACCGGCGGAAGGCGCCTTTGCCCTGAAGAGCACGGGCCAGCCTCCGCCCGGCTCCCTCGTCGCTGACTTGAGCGGCGAAGTCGGCCATGTCCTGGTACCAGATGGAGGATGGCAGTGGCTCGATGCAAAGCAGGTCCAACTCGTCGAGGTCCACGGCCGTCTGGCCGTCGATTCCGGTGTCGGATGTCCAAAACACGATTTCTCCGGTCTCGGCGTTGATCAGCCACCGGTGCTCGTAGTCGGTCTGGTCCGCCAACGCGGTGGCGATGTCCTCGAGGTCAAGCCTGCTCAGATCAAGCACCAGATCACCATAACTCCGCGTCAGGCGCGGCCCGCGGTGTGAAGATGAACCACCTCGAGCACCGAGGCAGTCCCGCGACGGCGGCCGCCGCCATCGCTGACACCACCGAGGACCTGTGCTGTCCTGGTCGCGGAGATCGCCAGCACACGCGACCACGGAGGAGGTGGCGGGACGGTGACGTCGTGGCCGACCCGAGTCACCGCCCGTAACACCTCTTCGCAACCGCCAGTTGCTACACCGGTTGTCCTCGCAAGATTGCGACCTGCGGCATGAGCGCGTGTTTCGTGTCTGCGAATCCCCGGCTGCCTTGTCGGGCCTGCCGCATGTGGTGAGCTGACCGGCGCGATCACCGGACACCAGACTGGCAAGAAGCTGACCGTAAAGAGTCTGTCATCCCCGGCGGGAGGCCCAGAGATATATTGCTGACGCTGTCTGTAGCGTAGACCAGCTTCTGGCTGGGCCCGATCCTTAGCTCGCTCATCCGAGTGATGATCCTCTTCGGCGGCATGCCGAAGCCGATCACCGCGATCGCGTCCGGATTGAACAGCCGAACGTCGTCGATCTCGGTGTTGTCGGACATCACGTTTGTGCCGTAGATGATCTTTTGAATCTGGTCTGCGGGTTTACCGGCGTCAAGCAGGTACTTCACGGTGTTGTCGGCCACGTCGCTACCGTAGGAGTCGTTTCCAGCCAGGATGGAGATCCGGTTCGCACCGCTGCCGGTTATGAGCGCCGCCAGATCCCGGGCGCATGCAGACCCTGGTCCGGTGCTTAGCGCTGGCCCACTGCTTATCACTGAGCTGCTTGGCTGGTTCAGCAGAAAGATCACGGTACTGGCGATGGCAATGACCACGAATAGCAGGACCGCGCCCGCGATCACCATGATCCTATGACGGGGGTCATGCGGATGAGGAGTCGTGGATTCTTTTGCCGCGCCAGTGTTCGAGTCCGTCACGATCTGCGCGGTCGTCGCGGGGGAACTTGCGATGGACACGGGGGGTGGTGGCGCCGAAACGACTTTGCGTTCCGGTATGTTGAGCGGCTCTGCCTTGAGTGACTGCTGTGGATGTGAGCCAGGCTGAACGTCCACGTGAACGGGAATAACCAGTTCGTCTGTCGGTCCCTTGAGAGTGATGGTGCCCTGCAGCTCCGCTATCCGCGAGGTGTCCACGGATACGTCGAAGCCCTCGGCCGACTCCTCGACCCGGATCCAGCTGTGTGAGGCCGCGAACACACAAACTCGGGCCAACGGCGGACCCAACAGGTGGATTGTTTGATGCGCCAGGGCCGAACCTGCTGGCACCTGTCCAAAGTTCAACTCCAGCTCCACCGTCTGCACTCGCACTTCGCGCAGTGCGGCTGCGGCGGGCTCGACGACCGCGCCGATGTCGTTGCGTACCATTTCCGCCAATGCGTCGAGGGCCCCCGCGGCTGCCATAAGGTTGTCACTGGTTAGCCGCGACCGCAGCTCGCTGACCGCACCGAGGCGAGTGAACATGTTCGCATCCGTCATCGCGGCGTGCAGATCCGGCGGACAGGGCATCGCGCGAATGCGTCGGCGCCTACTGCGGGCCAGGTACAGATCACCCTGCATTTGGACATCACGGCTCGGCGTCTGGTACGGATTCTGTTCACGAACCTTATCGAAGACGTAGTCGTAGAGTTCATTAAGCCCGACCCAGCCGTCCTCGTCGCGATCCGCTTCACCCGTGGCCAGCCCCTCGACCAGGGCTGCGGTGAACACTGATGGCTGCCGACTGCGATCGTCTGCGAGCTGGTCTCCTTCAAAGGCGTACTCGGTCGAGCTGGATGCGGTGATCACCGCACGACCACGCCCGCCCCCCAGCTTTTCACCGGGAAAACTATCCATCACGTTGACGTCCCCCGCTGCCCGAACCGTCACTCCCTGACCGAACGCGCCGCCGTAGCAGCAGTCCAGGAACAACACGATGCTGCGCGACCGGCTTGTTCGCATGCACCGCTGGACAAAGTCTGCCGGGACCGCGGTAGAAGCGAGTCTGTTTGGGCGAGTGTTGCGCGCTGCGAAGAACAGTTCCCCCGACTCGCTTTTCAGCCCATGACAGGAGAAATGCAGTAAGAGAATATCTTCGGGGCGAGCATCTGAAAAGAGATCTTCGATCTGCGCCTGGATGACGTGTGCGGTCTCGTTATGAACGACTCGCACATCGAATTCACCGATCCGCGGATCGCCGAGCACGCCAGCCAGTGCCGCGGCGTCCGCCTCGGGGGCCAGCAGACGTCGGAGTCCGTCGTGCTCATAGTCGTCGCTGGCGACGATCAGTGCTTTGCGTTGACCGTTCACTGCTCCCCGCGCCGGGTGGTGTTGCGGCCGACAAACAGCGCAATCAGTCGGTCCTGGTCGGTCTCCGTCGCCTCAGAAAGCTCCAGCACGTCGCCGTCGAGCTCCATCCGCACGGTCCGGCGGACTCCCGGCCCGCGCGCCAGCCATTGTCTGATCGCCGAGACGACCGCTCGTAAACCCTCGGCAGAGTGACCGAGACTCACCAGCAGCCCACCGACCGTCATCACATCGAAGGCCCTGGCGCCGGGTGGAGGCTTACCGGTCCGGAGAGTAGTTACATCTTCCACGTCAAGCTGGAGGAGCTCCTGGCGAAGGAATCTGGTCAAGGTGTTGAGTCGTTCGGCGTCCGCGCCGTCCTCGGACAGCTCTACGCGCAGTGCGTCGCCTATCAGCACAGCCTCCTTGATACAGCAGGCCTCCGGGACACGGTGCGCCAGCGGATCCGAGAAAGTATAAGTAACCTCCGACCGGGATGACCAGCGGGTTTGTAGTGGATCGTCAGTACGCTAACTTGAAGACCCTCTACAACCGGCATCGCCGCTGGTCGGCCGAGGTACCTGGGCCGGGATCCATAATGAGCTGCGCTGCGGTGCGATCAAACGCCGAAGGGAAGCGGGTTCGCACTGGGGATGAGGGTGGGCTGATCACCAAGCAAGCAACTGCCGGTCAGTCCCGGGACAGGGCATGGAGCGTGGCACGACCTACCGTCGCCGCGTACGCGCCGCGGCAGCACATCAACCCGGCGCTGACCTATGCCGATACCCACGCGGTGACCAGAGCCAGCCCGGCAATGACCGAGACTGTAATCTCAACGGTGGTTAGGGTTCGATCACCATGAGTGGAATGTGCACTGCGGGGCGAGCCGACCGTCTCGCTGAGATTCGGGTGCTCACCTGCAATGTTCAGCGGGCCCGCGTGTCCAGGGCGCGCCGGCAGGTTGCCTGGCTGGCGGGTAGTGGTGCGGATGTGCTCGTTCTGAGTGAGGTGTCGGCGGAGGGGTCGGGTGATGTCCTGGCCCGGTTGCTCGTGGACGAGGGTTTCGGAGTGTTGCTCCCGGGGCCGTCGGTGAATGATCGGTACCGTGTGCTCGTCGCCTGCCGGGACGCCGTGCCGACCTGTGTCGATGTCGGGGCCGGCTCAATGGGGCATCGGTGTCTCGCCGCGCGGGTAGCCTTCCCGGCGGGTGAGATCGGTGTCATTGGTCTCTATGTTCCCTCTCGCGGTCCGAAGGATCGCCGTAATCGGGACAAGCGCATGTTTCAGGAATGTGTCGCTGCGGTGCTGCCCAATGCCCGGAGTGCTCTGGAGGTGTCTGGGCCTGTGGTGGTCGCGGGTGATCTGAACGTGCTGGAACCGGATCACGATCCGCGTTATGCGGTCTTCGGTGAATGGGAGTACGACTTTTATCGCGCGTTTGGCCGGGCCGGGTTCTATGACGCTTTTCGTATCACGGAGCCAGCCGGGATGGATTATTCGTGGTTCGGTCGTCCCTCTGCCGAGGGCAGGCGTAACGGATATCGGTTTGATCACGCCTTCGTCAGCAGGGCGCACCGTGGAGCGGTGGTCGAGTGCCGATATGACCATTCGGTGCGAACAGACGGACTGACTGACCACTCGGCGTTGCGCCTGACGCTCGACTTGGCCGGGTGAGCTGCTGGGCAGGTACGACCAGGGGGTTGGTGTGGGCTCCGCGGGTTGGAGAGGGAGCGCTGCTAGGGTCCGCCGCGCGCCCTCGGGCGTGGGCAGAGGTCGTTGCTGTGTGCTGCGGCGTTCGGACTCAGTGGGCTCGGTGGGGAGGGCTTGGACGATGAGGGTGGCAGGTCAGGATCCGCGCGGTGTGGTGTACGACCTGGTGGCGGGTGTCGCGCCGCTGGATGAGTACGAGGCGCAGGATCGGGCCACCACGTTGGCGTGGGTCCGGTCGGGTGCGCCGTTGTTTCGGATCGCCCGCCCGGCCACGCCCGACAAGCACCTGTGCGTCTATTGCGCCTTGTTCGACGAGGCGCGCCGGTCTGTCTTGCTGGTGGACCATGTGAAAGCGGGCCTGTGGCTGTTCCCGGGAGGCCACGTCGACGACGGTGAGGACCCGCGCACCACGGTGCTGCGGGAGGCGGCTGAGGAGCTGCGGATCGAGGGCGAGTTCCACCCGCGGTTCGGGGCCGAGCCACTGTTCCTGACCGTGACAAGGATCCACGGCGAGCACAGCCATACGGATGTGTCGTTCTGGTTCGTGCTGGCTGCGGATCAGGGCATGCGGATCGAGGCGGACCCGCGGGAGGCCAACGGGGTCCGCTGGTTCGCCTTGGACGATCCGGCGGAGTGGGCGCATGACCGGTTCGATCCGCATATGGCGCGCTTCCGGGACAAGCTCCTGGCCCGCCTGGGTACCCCGGTGTTGGTGGGCTAGCAGCTCGCCAGGAGCGGCTCACAGCCCGATGGTGGTGAGCAGGGCGGCGTGATCGCTGAGGTCTTCGTGTCGGGTGGTGTGGTCATAGGTGCACGCTCGGATCTGTCCTGCCTCGACGCTGACGAGGGTGTGGTCCAAGCGTTGGCTGCCGAAGCGGGGGTTGATCCAGCTGTGGTCGCCGCCGGTGGGGTTGAGTTCGCGGTAGGCGTCGCGGAGACCGAGTGCGAGCAGGCCGGTGTAGAAGGCGTAGTCGTGGTCTTCGAATGCAGGGAGGTGGGGTCGGTGGTCGGGTTCGACGACGTTGAGATCACCCGTGACGCACAGGACCGGATGGTTGATCTCGGAGAGGTAGTCCAGGAGGCGTTGCTGGAACTCGCGGCGGCGATGGCTGCTGTCGGCGGTCATGCCGTTGGTAGGCCCGTAGATGCCCACCAGGCGCACGGTGATGGCGTCGGTGATGAGGTCGACGGCGGCGATGCGGGGGTGGAATCCCGCTGGGTGGACCGGGGTGGTCTCGACGCCTCGGGTGGCGACGGCGGTGAAGTAGCGGGTGTCTGTCCAGCCGGGTGTGCAGGTGATGGTGAATTCTTCCGCGTGGAGGCAGGCCAGGATGTGGCGGCCTCCGTCGGAGGGTTGCATCTCGGTGAGCACCAGTGTGTTGCTTTTGGTGGCCAGTAGCCAGTTGACGATGCGTTGCGCGCGGGCGGGGTTGGGGCTGTTGACGTTGAGCGCGCACACGCGCAGCTCGTCGACCGGGCGGTCCTCGGCGGTCTCGTCCCCGGTCGAGATAGCGCCGAACAGCATTCCCTGCCACGCATCATCGTTCACAGTGTCTCTACCTTCCCTCGAGAGAGTGCGGATCGGCTGGCCGGATCGGGTCCGCGATGAGGCGTTGGATGCGGGTGATCGTGTGGTCGAGTTGGTGGGGGGTCAAGCGTTTGCCGGCGCGCTGGTGGGCTGATTCCTGGGCTGCGCCATAGACCCAGAAGAAGCCGCCAGTGGTGGCGTCGAGGATCAGGAACCGCTGTTTGGCCGACGGGCCGCGGACGAGCAGGGAGATGGTGTCGGCTTCGGCTTGGACGGTGTGCACGCTGGTGTGGTGCAAGGCGTAGGTCGAGCCGGGTCGTTCGAGGCGTTCGTGGATGGGGAGCAGGCTGTTCGGGTCGGTGTCCTCGCCGAACTGGTCGTCGCGGCCGAAGATGCGGTGAACGTAGCCACCGCGCAGAATGTGGCTGGCGAAGCTCCACCGGTGGTTGTGCGGCCGGTCGAAGAATCCCGCCTGGTACACGTGCAGCCGTAACCGAACGTTGAGTTCGGTCGCGTCGTAAAGAACGAGCTTGTGCATGAAGTCGTACCCCTCGCACATCTCGCTCAAGTGAGGGTCCTCGGCGACCCCCGCGACGAGCTCTGCCAGCAGCGCGGAGTCGCTGCCGAGCGTGTCGAACAGCGGTGTGCAGCCACGCAGGATCGAGGTGGTGTCGTCCCAGTCGATCTGGCCGAGCACCGCGAAGCTGGGGTGTGGTGGGCCGGTCATGGCTGAATCACCGTCCACGGGGATGGCCGTCGTGGACGTAGGGCGAGGCATCCAGGAGCCGCTTGAGGTGCGGATGCAGGCGGTAGAACTGGGTGCCACAGGCGGGTTGCGGGGTCAGGTCGGGCAGGGAGCCGGTGGCGGCCACGTGGCCGGCTCCGGCCAGGAGAAGCCGGAGCTGAGTGGTCTTCACCCTGGCCGCCAGCGTGCCCACGGGCGCGACCGGGACGGGATGAGCCGCGAGGACTTCTCCGGTATCGACCGCCGGACGAGCCAGGTGCAGGCTGCACACGATCGGCTGGTTGTGCAGCAGGGCCCAGCCGACGGCATCCATACCGCGATGGCTGGGCAGCGCGCCGTTATGGGCGTTGAGGACGCCCAGCCTCGCGGAGTCGAGCACCCGGGCCGGAACCACCGGCATGCCAACCAGGAGAACGAGATCAGCGTCCGCAGCGCGCACCGCTGCGGTGATCTCGCCCCAGGACCGGGCCGTGGTAGCCGGGACGTGGTCGGGCACGCCGGGCGCTGGTGCGAGCTCAGGTGACGCTGGTGGGTACCACGCGCTGGAGTAGTTCGATGACACCGTCGGCTCGGTGCGCGAGGGTGTATACCAGCACACGGCCTCGATCGGCAGCCTGGCGGTGTGCGCGGCGGTCACCAGACGTCCGGCGCTGCGTGACCCGGAGCTGGCGAGCACCACGATCCGCGCCCGCTCGTGGCTGGCGAGCCGGACCGTGTGGAGTGCGTCGTCGCCGGGCGCGGCGGGCTCGCCAAGCAGGATGCGATTCGCCAGGCGCCGCTGGAGCTGCTCGGTGGCCTCGCCCAGCAAGCGCCCGAGAGCGGCAAGCTGACCGGTCAGACCCGACTCCTGCCACGCGCCGCCAGCCCGGATGCTCCGGCTCGTGCGGGAGTGGTGCAGCCAGACGGCCCCGGTGAGTTTGCAGGCCGTATTGAGGAAGCGCAGATCACCGCAGGAGAGGGAGAGGTCGACCCAGCGGGCGGCCAGCGCCAGCCAGGCCGCGCCGACCGCGGGCGCCAGAGAACTCACCCGCTCGTGGACTGGAGGCTGGAACAACCCGCTGGTTTCGATCCGGTGCAGGAGGTTCGCGTCGTCCTGAGTCGGGGCATCGGGCTCAGTGACCGCGCCTGGTTGCGAGGTGGCGGCCACTTCGGCGGTGTCGGTGTCAAGGCGCCAGAGCGCGGCCTGGGTTGCCTGCGTGGCGGTGATCCTGCGCGCGAGGCGGCTACCGGGCAGGGCGAGGAGCTCATCGAGAGCGAAGTCGCCGTCGGTATCCACCCGCACAGGGTGGCGCGCCACTGTCCGCCCGGGTGCGCCACCGCTGCCGGTGGTCGGTGTGGCGGTCATCGGGCGACCGCGGCGGAGACCTTGGCGAGGACGTCGAGGTAACCGGCCACGAGCGGCTCGTCGTCCTGGTATCCCCACAGCGGGATCTTGATGAAGGCGTCGGCGAACGCCGCCACTCCGGGAAGCTCGGTGGCCGGTGGCGTGCTGGGCACCCACGGCGCGAACGGGTCACGGCGGGCGAACAGTGGCTCGGTGCTGATGTCGCGCGTCGAGCCGGGTGCGTCGAGTTCGGTGGCCCCTTCGGCGTGGCAGAACGCCACGAACTCCTCGCGGGAGACCGAGGCGTTCTCGGGGTGGAATCGCAGCCCGAGCACGTAGAGGCCGTGCTGGGCGTCCGTGCCGGGCACGATCGCGGTGGTGATCACGGGGTTGTCGGCCAGGCTGGTGGTGTACTGGGTGAGGATCGCGCGGCGGCGGCTCTCGATCTCGGTGGCGTGGTCGAGTTGGTGGACACCGATCGCGGCACCCAGGGTGGTGATGCGGTGTTTGAGGCCCATGCCGGTGAAGGCATAGGGGTAGTACTCGGCGCCGGGGTCGATCTCGGTCTGGCAGCGCTTGTTGTAGTGCCCGAACAGCAACGCCAGCTCGCGGTAGTGGTCGTGGGCGGTGACCAGGACGCCACCCTCTCCGGTGGTGATCGCCTTCTGGTTGGTGGAAAACACCGCCATGTCCCCGAACGTGCCGACCCGCTGACCCTGCCAAGACGCGAAGTGCGCGTGGGAGCAGTCCTCCAGCAGTAACAGGCCGTGGGTGCGGCAGAACTCGACGATCTCTCCCATCGGGCACGGGTTGCCCCACATGTGCGTGACGATCACCGCCCGGACCGCTGGGCTCAGGGTCTCGGCCAGGGTCGTCGCGGTGACGTTGCCGTAGCGGTCGGCGTCGGCGAAGCGGACCTCGATGCCGTCGTAGGCGAACGGGGAGGCTGTGGCGAAGAAGGTGTAGGCCGGTGCGATGATCGCGTCACCGGGTCGGAGTCCGGCGATGCGGCTCATGGCGTGGATGGCCGAGGTTCCCGAGGCGAACGACACGGCGTGCGACGTTCCGACGAACCGGGCGAACGCGGCCTCGAACTCGCCGATCACCCCGCAGGCGTCCCGGTCGGACAGGGACCGGTGCAGTTGCGCCCGGACCGCGTCGTCCAACTCGGTGGTGACGGCGGGCCACTGGTAGTGCGGCTGCGGGATGTCCAGCGCTTTCCTCCCCCCGTGCGCGGCGAGCGTGCCGGTCGTGGTCATCGGGGAACCGCTCCGTTCGGTGTTGCTCCCGCCGTCGGGGCGGAGTGGGGCGGTGTCCGGAGCCCGGCGATGATCGGCGCGAGTCGCCGCACGGTGGCGGGGATGGGTTCGTCGGGGTCGAGCTGGGCGGTGCGCCAGCCGTGTCGCTCGGCGAACGCCTGGAGGTTGAGCGCGGTTCGGGTCTGGTAGTCGATGAAGGTGTCGCGGCCCAGGTCCTCGAGTCCACCGTAGTTGGCGTGCATCCCCAACTCGGCGGGCCGGAACTCACAGCGGCGGTCGTACACCGCGCCCACCTCGGCCTGCAGCAGGAGGACCGCGTCGGGCATCCGCACCCGGTCGAAGATCACGGTGAGGGTGGGCTCGGTGAAGCCTTGGAGCAGCAGCTTGGCGAAGAACCTGTGGAGCCAGCCATCGACGAGGACGTCGAACCCGGCATCGAGCAACGGTCCCACAACGGTCTCGGTGTGCGCGGTGAACCACGCGGCCTGCAGCGACACCCAGAACGCATCCGAGAGGTCCGGGGCGTCGCCGCTGTGCCATAGCATGGTGGACAGGTGCTCCATCAACGTGGCCGCGTAGCTCGAGGTCGCGGAGATCTGCCGACGCGGGACGAACACCAATGAGCCAGCGCCCACCTCCGCTGGGCGGGCCGCCATGGGCTGCGCGAGCTGGGTGATGGCGCTCTCGTAGCTGATGTCGGCGAGATGTCGTGCCAGGGAGGTCTTGCCGACTCCGTCCGTGCCTTCCAACGCGATGAATCGGCCAGGCATGGGTGCGGCTCCTCCTCGGAGTGCGACTGTGACCCAGGGAGGGCACGATGACCGATTGTGGTGACGGCGGATAGCCGAGGCAATACACCGGCCCCGCACCCTGCGGCGGCCGGGGCGATGGCGGAGGTCAGGTTCCGCATGGGTCATTCGCATTGATGAGCTGCCACCCCTCGGCGGCACACCACCGGCTGAATTCGCGATCAAGCAGGTGCCGGTTCGTCTCCGACAGGGCTGGACGTAGCTGCTCGATCGCGGGCGCCACGGTTGTCGCCAGCTTGCTGACCTCGGTGTCCAGCAGCGCGAGCACCGCGGCGTCCAGGCCAGGATCGGGTGTGTCCGGGCCGTAGGTTCCGAGGAGGCCGAGCATCCCGGTCAGCACCCGGAACGAACCGTCTTTGAGCACGACACGCGCGTCACGCACGCGACGACGAGGAACGCCATCCAGGATCTTTTCCAGGCTCTTGAGGGTGTAGTCGAGCGCGAAGTGGCGATCGACCCACATCTGCGCACGGCGTGAGCACACGCCGATCCGCCAGTCCGCGAACCGTGCCTCGACCCGCCCCATCATGGGATCCGCCGGGCCGACAAGGCCACGAGCCTGCACCGCACGGGTGTACGGGGCACCGATCAGGCACTCCATCGAGACCAGCAGGTAGGAGATCTCGGTGTAAAACGGCCGACCGGTCGCGTGCTCGGCGACGAAGTCCGGGTCGGTGACGCCATCCACGATCTGCTCGACCGGCAGCACGGGCAGCGGACGCAGCAGCAGATCGGTGCGGGCCTGGAAGGCGTGGGTCGCGGCCAGTTCATCGGTGGTCATCAGGTGGTCGAAGGTGATGTAGGTGAACCGCGTCGGCACCCCGAGGGCCGACAGGGTGCGGATCGCCACGGCGTTTTGCTCAGCTGTGGTGTCCTTGGCGAACCGCTGAAGGATCGAGTTCACGCCGGATTCGACACCGAACAACATCCTGCGCAGCCCGGCATCCAGCAGGCCGCGCCACATCGATGCCCGCTCCACATGCCAGGCGCGATCGCGGTCCGGGCGGACGACCTGATCGATCCGGCAGGACGACTCCCACGCGAACCCGGCATCGCTGATCGTGCTCGCGACCTCGAGCGCCCGGTTGACGGCGTCCTCACCGCGTCCGATGAACTCCTCATCGACCACATACAGCGTGCGGGAGATCGCCGGATGCCGATCAGCGACCTTCCCGATCTCGGCAAGAATCCAGGGCAGCCGGTCAGTGTCACCGCCGGACCACGAGCCCTTGTGCCCGCGCGGACAAAACGAGCAATGGCTCGTGCAGCCTCTGGAGATCTCCAACTGTGCTACGCCACTGCTCGCGAACGTGGCGTCCAACAGGTCGAGCTCGGGCAAGAAGTCGCGCTGGACGCGGTTCGGCGCCACCGCGGTACGCCGTGCCCGACCGCCGGGCGCTACGGCCCCGCGACAACGTGCCCCCCGGTGGGCGATGCCGCGGATGGTCGCGAGCTCATGGTCGCTGTGGAAGTACCCGATCGCGTCGGCGATCGTCGCCTCACCGGCTCCGCGGGCGATGAGCAGCCACGGATACCGCTCCAGCAGTAAGGCCTCGTTGCGCACCGTCAAGCCGCCGCCCGCGAGCACCAGCGGTGGAACCGGCATCTGGTCCAGCCGGTCGAGCAATTCGGTCATCAGGTCGTGCTGGCCGAAGGTCGCCGAGATCCCCACGATGTCCGGTAACTGATCATCGATCCACTGGGTGATGTCATCCACCGAGGCGCCCAGTTGCATATCTATCAAGTGCACATCACCCATCAGAGTCAGGCGTGCCGCCCGCGCGAGGTCGGAGATCCCCAACGGGAACCGCGGCAACGGGAACCACTCCGGGTGATACAGCGACGTCAAGAGCACTCGCGGGCGCGCCAACCGCTCGGCCGCGTCCCCGGTCAACTCGGCGAGGGACAACCACCGATCCGGCTCGGCGATGCGCACCCGAGCGGACACCCACTCCGGCCACGCCCGAGTCTGGTGCGGCTGCCCGGACAGATCGGCCACCACCCAGCCACCCACAGCTGTCAGCCGTTCGGCGAACAACAGCCGCCGATCCAGAGCGCCCGTGAGGCTGAACCGGCCCGGAACGGCATCCGCGACCCGCCGGGCCAGCGTGGTCAAGTCCGTCTCGGCCACACTCGTCAGCGCGGTCACCGTGGTGTCCGCGACGACACCGTGGAGCCGGGTGGCGCGAATCGCCTCGACGAGACGGCCGTGGAATGGTGAGGTTCCCTCCCAGCCCGCGGTCGATGCGACGCTGTCCTCGTGCAGCGCGTACATGCCGACCTCCCGCCGAGATATGCGGTACACACCCAGCACATCGGGCGAACACGGGGGCCGACAAGCGCTCCGGACACACCCGGACTCGCCCCTCCGACGCCACACCCCCGAACTGCGCCAACATCCAACCGGCCGCGCCGAGGACGGTAGGGTCTCGGACGCCATGGGACACCTGCTGGTCCGCCCCCGAGATCGATGACATCACCGCCCGACGACCTGGACCCGCTCGACGCGACCACCATCGCGGAGTTCGCCGCGTGCCTGCGCACCGTCCGCCTCCGCGCGGGCAACCCGTCCTACCGTGCCCTGCAACAGTGGGGTGAGCGCCACAAGATCCCGCTCCCGCGCAGCACCGTCCAGGACGCCCTCGCCGGCCGTCGCCTGCCCCGCAAGACCCTGGTCCTGGCACTGGTCCACGCCTGCGGCATACCTCCCAGCGATCGTCGTTGGGAGATCGCCTGGACCCGGCTCGCAGGTCAGGCCACCAAACCCGCTTCGGCGCAGGGCCATCTCCGGCAAAGCCTGACCCGCGGCTTCGAGGCCGCTGGTCTGCTGCGGATCGGCGCGACCTACCTCAGTGAACTGGAGTGGAAACAACTCTTCGCCCAGGTCGCCGAACTCGACATCGTGGTGGCATACGGCCAAACCTGGCGCAACCTCCACGCACGGGAACTCACCCAACTCGCCGCCAGGCTCGATTGTCGTGTTCGTGTCGTCCTGGCCGACCCGCACGACGACCTCACCGTCGCCGTCCTAGCGGACCGCTTCAACATCACCCACGACGAACTACGTACCCGGATCACCGCCACCCGCAGCGCCTACCAGGCACTGCGCCGAGAAGACGGCGCCCAGATCGAGGTGTACTACCGAGCGGGTGATCGCGTCTTCAGCTTCTACCGCTTCGACGACATCGCCGTCGTGGGCCTCTACAGTCACTCCCGCGCCCGCGGCGCCGCGGTACCGGTGTTCGTCTGCGCGCGGCCCGGTGAACTCTTCGAGTTCATCCAGGACGAACTCGCCGTCATCCTCGACCAGAGCAGGCCAGCATGACCCCACCCCCCGCCGCTGACCACACCGCCCCGCCGCCGATCCCGACCCGACAACTCGGCGCCACCGGCCTCACCGTGCCCGCCCTCGGCATCGGCTGCTGGGCCATCGGCGGCCCCGATCACAACCTCGGCATGCCCATGGGCTGGTCCACCGGCGCCGACGAGACACGCTCCCTCGCCGGCCTGGAAACCGCCTGGCAACACGGCGCCCGTCTCTACGACACCGCCGACGTCTACGGCCACGGCCGATCCGAACGCCTCCTCGGCCGGCTTGTCGCACAGGTCCCGCGACACGAGATCGTGCTCGCCTCCAAAGTCGGCTACTTCACCGGAACCGCCGAACACGGATACGAACCCCGCCACATGCACCGCCAACTCGAACAATCACTCGATAACCTAGGAACCGACCACCTCGACATCTACGCCTTCCACCACCCCAACTTCGGCC
>CAXUFG010000082.1:0-20199 GCA_964250265.1 uncultured Pseudonocardiaceae bacterium
CACCCACCCCGACGTCGCCCTGCTCGACGTCCAGATGCCCGGCACCGACGGCCTGGCCGCCGCAGCGGCGCTGCGCGCCGAGCTGCCCCGCTGCCGGGTGCTCATCTGCACCACCTTCGGTCGTCCCGGGTACCTGGCCCGCGCCATGGCCTCCGGCGCAGCCGGGTTCATCGTCAAAGACGCTCCGCCCGAGCAGTTGGTGGACGCGGTGCGCCGGGTGCACGCAGGGCTGCGGGTGGTGGATCCAACGCTGGCTGCGGAGTCGCTGGCCAGCGGAACCAGCCCATTGACCAGCAGGGAGCTCGAAGTACTCCGTGCCGCCGCCGGCGGCGGCACGGTGGCCGAGCTGGCCCGCCAGCTGCACCTGTCCGCCGGCACCGTGCGCAACCACCTCTCCGCCGCGATCGGCAAGACCGGCGCCCGCAACCGTGCCGACGCGGTGCGCATCGCCGAGGACCGCGGCTGGCTGTGAGGTACTGGTGAGCCTCGCCGTCCGCCGTGAATCCGCAGTGTCGTGGGTTCCGGACCCGCGCCTCAAGGCACGGGCTTGCACGGTGCGGTGGAACCCTGGCGCGACACACCGGCGCAGCCGGGCAGTGGTGCCGAGTCGTCCTCCGGAAGCCGCTCGGGATAGACGTTCATGAGCACCTCGCAGTCGCAGCAGCAACCGCCACGGTTGGCTAACCGCTGGAGCAGTGCGGTCGCCCGGGGAGCGCTGATCGCCCGCCAGCGCTCGGTCCAGCGGTGTGTCCCGTTGCAACCGAACTCACCGACCATGCGGAGCAGGTAGCAGACCAGGCACTCGCGGTCTAGCGGAGTGGTCAGCGTGGACTGCAGGTCCGCGACGTAGGTTTCGGCATCCGTCGCAGTATTGGGGCTCATTGGCTGCCTCCAGTCATGGGTCGGTCTGCAATTCATAGCAACACCGACCGACAGAGAGCAGCGATGCGCCGACCGGGAGGACGGGCCGCTGACGGTCGTACGCGGGCTTATCGGCCCGGCTCGTGGACCTCAACGCGAAGACCCGCACCGGCGTGCTGGCCCAGGTGCGGCCGGATCTGGAACGCTGATCGGCGGGCCCCCGCCACTATCGGCAGCGCCGTGGCCCGGGTGCTCTAGCCGATCGATCGGTCTGACATCTGTCACGGGAGGGTCCTGACGCCGGGCACTGCCCGCGAGCCGTGTTCGGCGGGATTGTTCTTGCCATGTCCGAAATACTGGAGATCGACCGAGTACGGCATCGCTTCGGTGCGGTGAGCGCTCTGGACGAGGTGGGGCTGACCGTCGGGGCAGGTGAGTGCGTGGCGTTGCTCGGCCCGAACGGGGCGGGCAAGACCACGGTGATCGGGCTGGCCACCGGGTTGCTGGGAGTGCAGGCCGGCTACGTGCGGGTGTGCGGTGGGGATCCCCGCCGGGCGGTGACCCGGAGCCATCTCGGGGTAGTGCAGCAGTCGATGGGTTTCCCCCGGGCGTTGACGGTCGGCGAGTTGGTACGGGGCTGGGCGGTGCGCGCGGGACGCTCTGCCGCCGCGGCGGGCCCGGTGCTCGCTGAGGTCGGGATCACTGAGCTGTGTGGGCGGCGGGCTGCGAAGCTCTCCGGCGGTCAGCAGCAGCGGGTGGCGCTGGCGATGGCGCTCGTGGGCGACCCGGATCTGCTGCTGCTCGACGAGCCGACAGCCGGACTGGACGTCACCGCGCGCCGCGCGTTCTGGCGCGCCCTGGCGGCGCGGCGCGACGCCGGCGTGGGGGTGTTGCTGACCACCCACGTCATCGAGGAGGCGGCCGCGATGGCCGACCGGGTGGTGGTGCTGCACCGCGGGCGGGTCGTCGCCACCGGCACTCCGGCAGCGCTGGCCGCCCGGCTGCCGGACCGCACCATCTCCGCGCGTACCAGGCTCGATGACGTGGCGCTGCGGGCCTTCGACGGTGTGCTGTCGGTGCGCCGCGACGGGGACCGGGTGCGGGTGGCGACGGCCGAGCCGGAGATGGTGCTGCGGGGCTGGCTCGCCGCCGATGACGGGCTGGCCGATCTCCGGGTGGAGGGAGCCAACCTGGAGCACGCCCTGTTTGCTCTGACCGGCAGCGAGGACATGGCGGGAGCGGCGGCATGACGGCAACGGTGATACCGGCGAGGGCGCACCAGCCGCTCCGGGTGCTCAGGGTGGAACTGCTCGACGAGCTGCGGGGAATCGGGCGGGAACCGGCAGCACTGTTCTTCTCGGTACTCATGCCGGTGGGCTTCTACGCGCTGTTCGCCTCGCTTTTCGGCCGCTACCAGCAGCCTGGGGGCCTGCCGGTCGCTGCGGTGATGCTGGCGACCTATGGCACGTTCGGGGTCGTGTCGGTGGTGCTGCTCAACCCCGGCATCGGCGTGGCCGAGGCGCGAAGCCGGGGTTGGTTGCGGGTGAAGAAGGTCTCGGCGGTCCCGGTGGGCACCACGCTGGCGGCCAAGGTCATCGCGACGCTGCCCTACGCGCTGGGTGTACTGCTGTCGATGGCGGCGGTATCGCTGGTCGTGGCCGGGCCGGTGGTGGGAGTCGGGACGGTGGTGCGGCTGGCGGGTGTGCTGCTGCTCGGCGCGCTGCCCTTTGCGTTGATCGGGCTCGCGGTCGGGTTCGTCGCGTCCTCCAACGCGGCCGCCGCGATCCTCAACGCCCTGCTCATCCCGATGTCGGTGGCCTCAGGGTTGTGGATGCCGCTGGAGATCCTGCCGCCGATCGTGGCGCACCTGGCACCGTTCCTGCCTACCTACCACCTCCGTCAGCTGGCGCTGGCCCAGCTGAGCGGGGGGCCAGCCGCGGTGCACGTGTTCGCGCTGCTGCTCACCGCCGCTGTCGCTGGGGTTCTGGCCGCGCTGGCCTACCGTAACCTGCGGGTATGACGCTCCTGGAGCGCGTCACCCCGACTGGTTGGCGGCTGGTGTCCCTGTGGCCGCTGATCTACCTGGGTTTGCTGGTATTTCAGCCGATCTTCGACCCGGCCGCGACCGCGCTGGACTGGGCGATCGTGGCTGCGGTGGTCGCGGTGTTCGTGCCGCTCTATGTGCAGGCGCGCCGGCAGCCTGGCCCGCTGCGACGGTGGGCCCCGGTGCTGTCCACCGTGCTCGGGGTGCTGGTGATGCCGGTGAACTCCGCCGCGAACGTGTTGTTCGTGTACGCGGCTGGCTTCGCCGGTTCGCACCAGACCCGCCGGTCGGCGATGCGCTGGATGGTCGGGCTCACCGTGCTGCTCGGAGTGCTCGCCGCGGTCTCGTCCATCCCGTTCCCCTACCGGATCTGGGCGTTCGCTCCCTCCGCGCTGTTCGTGTGGGTCGTCGGCCTCACCTGCATGGCCGAGGCGGCCCGTGAGCGCGAGTCAGCGGGGTTGCGGGTGGACAACGCCCGGATCCAGCACCTGGCCACGCTTTCGGAGCGTGAGCGGATCTCCCGCGACCTGCACGACCTGCTCGGCCAGGCACTCACCGGGATCGTGGTGCGCTCCCAGCTCGCGCAGCGGCTCACCGCCGGCGACCCGGACGCCGGCATCGCCGAGATGGTCGAAGTCGAGCGGGCCGCCCGCGCGGCACTGGCCGAGGTCCGCGCCACGGTGCAGGGCTGGCGCCAGGTGGTGCTCGACGATGAGCTCGCAGTGGCCCGCGAGGCGCTCGCCGCGGCCGGTGTCGCGTTCGTGGTGGGTAGGGACCCCGAGGTGGTCCTCACCCCGTCCGCGGAGACTGCCCTGAGCCTCGCGTTGCGGGAGGCTGTCACCAACGTCGTGCGCCACGCTCACGCGCGGCGCTGCACCGTCACCCTGCGCCGCCGGGATGCCGCGGTGGTGCTGGCGGTCGTTGACGACGGGGTCGGCGGTGACCCGCGTGAGGGCAACGGCTTGACCGGCATGCGCGAGCGCATCGCCGCCCTGGGCGGGAACATGACCCGAGCAGTCCGGGACGGCACGGCGATCACCGTCACGGTCCCGTCAGCAGTAGCGACATGAGCGCCGTGGTGATCCGCGTCGTGCTCGCTGAGGACCAGGCGATGGTGCTCGGTGCGTTCGCCGCACTGCTGGCCCTGGAGCCTGACCTCGACGTCGTCGCGACGGCCACTGATGGCACCGCTGCGCTGGCAGCGGTGCGGGCGCATGATCCGGATGTGCTGGTCACCGACGTGGAGATGCCTGTTATGACCGGTCTGGAGGTGGCCGCTGAGCTGCATCGCACCGGTGCCCGGACCCGGTTGGTGATCGTGACGACGTTCGCGCGGTCGGGTTACCTCCGCCGGGCGCTGGAGGCCGGGGTGTCCGGTTACGTCCTGAAGGACGCGCCGATCGATCAGCTCGTCGACACGGTCCGCCGGGTACACGCCGGAGCGCGGGTGGTCGACCCGGCGCTGGCCGTCGCGGCCTGGGACGGTGCCGACCCGATGACCGACCGCGAGCGTGACGTGCTGCGGCTGGCGGCTGACGGGCTGCCCAATACCGATATCGCCGCCCGGCTCCACCTCGCTGAAGGCACCGTGCGCAACTATCTCTCGACCGTGATCAGCAAGCTCGGCACCCGCAACCGCATCGAGGCTGCCCGGGTGGCCCGGGATCGCGGCTGGCTCTGACCGCTGAGGCCGCTACCCGCCGGTGAACGGATTGCGCACCGTCAGTTGGTCGGACCGGTGACCGTGGTGCAGATCCTCAGTGACCAGTTCGGTAGCCCCCGGCTCGCAGCGCAGCCGCGATGATCAGCGCATCCCAGAAGTTGATCGGATGCTGCTCGGACAGGTGACTTCCGGAGAGGATGAGCGGCGGGTCGGTATCGATCCAGCACCACTCGCTGTAGTCCTGCACAACCTGGCGCGCCTGCGTCGGAGTCAGTGGGGGCCGTAGTTCGCGGGTCGCGGCGCTGTAGCACTTCCGCAGCACCTGAGTGCTCACCACCCCGAGTCCCGAGGTCCACGCCTGCGTGAGCAGCTTCTCGGCCGCCCTGTGCTTGGCTTCGTCGTGGCAGAATGTTGGTGTCGATGAAGGTGGTCCCGGGTGGCGTAACCAAGCTGCTGACCGAGGTACCTCGCTCCGCGGCGATCACCTTTGCCTGCCGAATGAGCTCCGCGTCGAGCTGGATGCTCCCGCAGGCCGCACTATGCCTGCCAGTCAGAACAGCGGTGCCGCAAACCGTGGTCGCTGGTCCCCGTCGTAGACGAGAAGGCCGTCGTCGCGGATGCGTGCCACCTCCGTCGGACGGTGTTCCTGCACCTGCCCGTCGTGCAGGAGATGGAGCACCGGCACCTGGGCACACAGCACCATGAAATCGGCGATCATGCGGCGGTGGCAGCGCCACCACAGTGACTCCGAGCAGAGCACCGTGGTGGGCCGATCGGGCGCTTTGTTGACGAGCTCGCGGATCGCGTCGAGGAACTCCCGAGTCCGCATGTGCGCCGCGTAGCCGGCGAAGGAGCGGTTGCGCAGCCCGCTGTCCGGTGAGTCGGGCGGTGACTTGCGCCAACCGCCTAACCGCCGCTCCCAGCGGTACCCGATGCCGTGTTCGGGTAGCCAGCGCGCCATCTCCACGCGCGCCACATCGGGATTACGCCGGCTGCCCGGAGCGCTCCGCACATCCACCAACTCGGCGATCCCCGCTGCGCTCAGCAGCTCCACCAGCCGGCCGCGGTCGGCCGTGCCGTGGCCGAAGGTGAACAGCGGCATCTGCACAGCATGCGCGAGATGGCCTTCAGCCGCAGTGGTAGCAGGAAGGGTGCGGTCCTGGTTGATGCCCAGCCGCTTGCGGCGAATGCGTTCGAACGCTTGATGGCGCGCGATTGCCAACGGGATCATCGAAGATTGCCTCGTTTCGGAGAGGATCTGTGCGACAGTGTCTCCGATCGCCGCCATGTGCGGGTGACCTGTTCGCTGGTCAAGCCGTGTTGCTCGATGTTGACGGCATGGATGCCGCCCGCGCTGGCGAGGATGTCTGGCACCCACACGACGCGGGCCCACTGCCGATATCGGGTCCGGTGAGATAGCTGTTCGAAGCGTGACGCCGGAGATATGCAGAGTTCCGTTGTCGAGAGGAAGAATCGACGAATATTCGGGAAATGCGATAAATTCCGAACGTGGACAAGATAGACCATTCCAACGGGAGGCCTCAGCCATGCCCGAGGTGATGTCGGTTTCTGTCCTGGCCGGAGGCGACGACTTCCTGCTCCACGTGGGTGTCCCGCGCATCGAGCACCTGCGCGCCTTCCTGGTCGACCGCCTCAGCCGCCGGCGGGAGGTGACCGGATTCCGCACCTCGGTCATTTTCCGGCACGTCCGCAATCCCGCTGTCGGTGTGCTCACCGACACAGCGTTTCCCGCAGATCTGCCTGCCAGCTCTGGTCCTCCCGAACCCAACAGCAGAGCTGCCGGGCCTTGATCAAACTGCTCTGCTGTTGAGTTCGGGCGCCTGAGTGCACGCTCGGGTCTCGGTCACCGGGATGTTTCTTCTCCACGGTGCGGTGTTCAGCTCCTGGTATGCGCGCCTGCCCGCAATCCAGCAGCGGCTGGAGCTCTCCCCCGCAGAGCTGGGGTTCGCTCTGTTCGGTGCCCCGGCCGGACTGCTCGTGGCCATGCCGGCGATCGCCGCGCTGGTGGCCCGGAAGGGATCGCGCCTCGTCGTGGCCGCGGCCCCGCTCTATCTCGGGACGGTGGTGCTACCCGCGCTCGCGGTCGACACAGTGACGTTGCTCCTGGCTCTCGTGCTGGTGGGTGCGGCGAGCGGAGTGCTCGATATTGCGATGAACGCCCAGGGCATCGCGGTGGAGCGGGCGTCCGGCGGTGCGCTGTTCAGCTCGCTTCATGCCGCGTTCTCCTTCGGCGCGCTCGCCGGCGCCGCAGTCGCGGTGGCCGCGGGTGGCGTGGCCGCGCTGCCTTACCTGGCCGTGAGCGCCGTCGTAGGTGCGGCGCTCGCCGCGGCGTTGGCACCGGGACTGCTCGACGACCGGGGGAATCCCGATGCGCCGCTGTTCGCGCGGCCGGACCGTCGTCTCGCTGCCTTGGGAGTGATCGCGTTCTGCGCGCTGCTAGCCGAGGGGTCGGTCTTCGACTGGAGCGGTGTCTACCTCACCACGCAGGCAGGCACCACCGCTCGGCTTGCGCCGCTCGGGCTGGCCGCATTCTCGCTGCTCATGGGGGTGGGCCGGCTCGGCGGTGACTGGGCTGCCGCCCGGGCGGGATCGCCTCGTACGGCGTGCGGCGGCGCGCTGCTGGCCGCGCTTGGCCTCGGCGTCGCGCTCGTACTGGCGACACCCGTCGCGGCCGTCGCCGGGTTCGCGCTCATGGGCCTGGGCCTGTCCGTCGTCTTCCCGCTCACCCTGCGTGCCGCCGCGTTGGGGAGCCCGGGAGCCACGGCTCCCAGCCTGGCTGCGGTCTCCACGGCCGGCTACGGCGGTCTGCTCCTCGGGCCACCGGTGATCGGGCTGCTGGCCGATGCCGCCGGCCTGCGATCGGCGCTCGGGCTAGCCTGCCTGCTGTGCGCCGTGGCTGCGGCACTCGCCGGTCGAGGCCTGCGCTGAATCCCGGGTCTTAGCAACCGTCGTCGAGTGGTCGGGTCCGGCGAGGGTGCCGCGCGGCCGGGTCCCCGGTGGGGTCGCCGAAGCGGTTCCGGTAGCTGGCCACGATCTGCGCGGCGGCATCGTCCTCGCTGTCGGGAACCGATGCAGTGACGAGGTCCTGTACCTGAGCGGCCAGGGTGCTGTGGGCCCGCCGCAGGCAGGTCATCAACTCGGCGGACAGCCGGGCCGGGTCCGCTCCCCGGGCCCGGTCGGTCAGAGTCAGCTCGGTGGGCACACCCTGGGCGTCCACCCTGACCCGGACCATGCCGTCTGCTGACGTCTCGGTCACCGTGAGTTGGGACATCTGGTGATGCAGGCCGCGGTAGGCGTCAGCCTTGCGTTGCAGCTGCTCGGCCCATCCGATCAGCGCTTGGCCTGCCTGCCCGGGGTCCATGCCAGCGCCCTCCGGGCTCGGGTTGCGCATGATTGATCTCAACTTTCTGCGACGCCGATCCGCCGCCCACGTGAGCACGTCCGTCATGACCACGCGCGCCGCCGGACTGTACCTCCCCGCCGCGTCGCCCGCGCAACGGTACCGTGATCAGTGGCGACGAGGAGGAGACTTGCCCTACCCAGAGGACCTGCTGCGGGGCGATGAGCGGGTGGTGGTGCACAAGCATCCGCACTGGAAAATGCTGGTTCTGCCGGTGGTGGCGTTACTGCTCATCGTGGGGCTCGGCTCCTACGCGGCCGCGTTGCTCGCGGGAGCATCGTGGCAGCTGTACGGGTGGATTGGGTTGGCCGTGCTCGGCGGTGCCGGCGTGGTGTGGCTGACCGTGACGCCATTGCTGCGCTGGCGCACCACGCATTTCGTGCTCACCACCAGGCGGGTGCTGGTCCGCGAAGGTATCCTGTCCCGCAGCGGGATCGACATCCCGATCAACCGGATCAACACCGTGCAGTTCCGGCATTCCCTTATCGATCGGATGCTGGGCTGTGGCACGCTGATTATCGAATCGGCCTCCGACGAGCCGCTGGAATTCGACGACATCCCGCAAGTCGAGAAGGTGCACTCGCTGCTGTACTACGAGGTGAACCCGGAGCCGGAGCCCGGATGACCGCAAGGGCCGCCGGACTGCCTGACCGGCACCCGGCGTCCGGGCTGCCGGCGCGGGTGACGATCTGGGAGGTCGGGGCCCGCGACGGTCTGCAGAACGAGTCGGTGATCCTTCCGGTCACCGTCAAGGTTGAGTTCCTGGATCGGCTGGCCACGGCGGGACTGCGGGTTCTGGAGGCGACCAGCTTCGCGCACCCGCGCTGGGTACCGCAGCTAGCGGATGCCACGGAGTTGCTCGGGCAGCTCACCCGGCGCGACGGGGTGCGCTATCCCGTGCTGGTGCCCAACGAGCGGGGTCTGGATCGCGCGCTGGCTGCCGGCGTCGCCGAGGTGGCGATCTTCGCCTCGGCCACCGAGAGCTTCGCCCGCCGCAACCTCAACTGCGACTTCGAGGCTCAGTTTGCGATGTTCACGCCGGTGCTGTGCCGGGCGCAGGCGAGCGGCCTTGGGGTACGCGGATACATCTCGATGTGCTTCGGCGATCCCTGGGAGGGCCCGGTAGCGGTCTCCCAGGTCGTCGATGCCGGATGCAGGCTGCTGGAGCTGGGCTGCCACCAGCTCTCCGTGGGCGACACGATCGGGGTGGCCACCCCGGGCCACGTCGCCGCGGTGCTGGACGGGTTCAGCCGCGCCGGTGTTGGGACCGATGCCCTCGCGGTGCACTTCCATGACACCTACGGTCAGGCCCTGGCGAACACCCTGGCCGCTCTGCGCGCCGGAGTGAGCTGCGTGGACGCTTCGGCTGGTGGGCTGGGCGGCTGCCCCTACGCCGGATCGGCCACCGGCAACCTGGCCACCGAGGACCTGGTGTGGATGCTGGACGGGCTGGGTATCGAGCACGGCGTCGACCTCGACGCCCTGGTTGCCACCAGCGTGTGGATGGCCACCCAGCTCGGTAGACCCTCCCCCTCTTCGGCAGTCCGTGCCCTCTCCTGACCTAGCCGATCTACTCTGAGTGCGCCGCGAGCCCTGCCGGCGTCAGTGCGGGCCGGCAGGGCTCGTGGGACTGCTCAGATCAGACGATCTCGTTGAGCTTGCCGGTCGCCACGTCAAAGACGAACCCGCGGATGGAGTCCTTGTTCGGCACGAACGGGCTGATCTTGATCCGGGCGATGGATTGCCGGACGTCCTCGTCGAGGTCCGGGAAGGCCTCGGCTGACCACGGCGGCTTGACTCCGGTCTCGTCCTGGATGGACCTCTTGAAGTCGTCGTCGTTGAAGGTGAGCATCCCGCAGTCGGTGTGGTGGATGAGGATGACCTCCCGGGTGCCGAGCAGCCGCTGGCTGATCGCCAGCGAGCGGATCTCGTCGTCGGTGATCACGCCTCCGGCGTTGCGGATGACATGGGCTTCACCTTCGTTGAGACCGAGGATGCGGTAGACGTCCAGGCGGGCGTCCATGCAGGCCACGACGGCGACGTGCTTGGCGGGCGGCAGCGGCAGCTGCCCGCCGAAGGTCTCGGTGTAGCGGGCGTTGTTCGCGAGCAGTTCATCGGTGACGGACACGCATACTCCTGGTGTGCGGAGGGGATGAGTTTGGGCACCGGGGATCGGCCGCGCGGGGCGGGGAGGCCATGGGCCGACGCGCGGCCTACCTACAGAACTGATCGAAGGCGTGCATGCGCCGACTCGGCCAGAATTGCTCGAGCACAGCACGCCGCATGCACATATCGATACCCGTTGCTCGCCATGCGGGCAAGGGTTTCAGCAGATCGGGTAACGCCGTGCCGTGACATGGACCCCTCGCAGGTTCGTCGCACCTACTCGCGTAGCGGGATCCCTATGCGTAGACCCATGCCACCGTTCCCGATCACAAGCGCAGCAGGGCCAGCGCGGCGTCATGCAGCAGTCCGTTGGAGGACAGGGCGGTGCCGCGGTCGTATCGGGCGATTCCGTCGAGGTCGGTGAACCGGCCGCCGGCCTGCTCCACCAGCACCTGCACCGCGGCCACATCCCAGGGACTGACGACCGGTTCGGCGGCGAGATCGATAGCCCCCTCGGCGACCAGGCAATGCTGCCAGAAGTCGCCGAAGGCCCGGTTCTCCCAGGTCGCGTCCACCAGCGAGAGGTAGGACGCCCGGATGCGGTGCTCCGCCCAACTCCCGAGGTGGGTCGTGGAGACGTAGGCATCAGCCAGCTCACTCACCCCCGACACCGTGATGGTTCGGGTCGCTCCGTGGGCATCCCGGGTGTGTGCACCGGCGCCGGTGGCCGCCCACCAGCGCCGCCGCAGCGCCGGCGCGCTGATCACCCCCACCACTGGTGTGCCGTACTCGACCAGCGCGATGAGGGTCGCCCAGACCGGCACACCACGCAGGAAGTTCTTCGTCCCGTCGATCGGGTCCAGCAGCCAGCACCGGTCGGCATCCACGGACGCGCCGCCGCGCTCCTCACCGAGCACTGCGTCGGCCGGCCGCTGGGCGGCCAACACCGTGCGTATCGCGTCCTCGACGGCCAGGTCGGCGTCGGTGACCGGGGTCCGGTCAGGCTTGCGGTCCACCCGCAGATCCGCCGCACCGGCCCGATCCAGGGTGATCCGGTCGGCGCTGTCGGCCAGGGCCAGGGCCAGGGCCAGATCGGGGGCGAGGTCGCTCGTCACGCCGTCTCCGCACAGCGCAATACGTTGCCGGTCACGAGCACAGGCTGTCATGCCGCATAAGCTGAGCGCCGTGCCCACTGTGCTGCTGGTCGAGGACGACACCGGCATCGCCGTGCCGTTGTCCCGCGCGCTGCAGCGTGAAGGTCACGAGGTGATGGTGGTAGGTGACGGCCACACCGCCTTGACCTGCGCCGACCAGGGGAACGTTGACCTGCTGGTGCTCGATCTCGGGCTGCCGGGCATGGACGGCCTGGACGTCTGCCGCCGGCTTCGCCGGGTGCGTCCCGACCTCCCGGTGCTCATGCTCACCGCCCGCACCGACGAGGTGGACTTCGTCGTCGGGCTCGACGCGGGCGCCGACGACTACGTCGCCAAGCCGTTCCGGTTGGCCGAACTGCTGGCCAGGGTGCGTGCCCTGCTGCGCCGCAGCGCGCCGGACGCGCTAGAGGTGGGTGGCGTCCGGATGGACCTGGCCGGCCGCCGGGTACTCATCGAGGGTGCCGAAATCGCGCTGGCCAACAAGGAGTTCGAACTGCTGAGGGTGCTGCTGTCCCGGCCCGGGCAGGTGGTCAGCCGTGAGGAGATCCTCCGCGAGGTGTGGAAAGACCCTGAGCTGAAGAACTCCAAGACACTGGACATGCACATGTCCTGGCTCCGCCGCAAGATCGGCAGCAGCCGGATCGCCACCGTCCGGGGGGTCGGTTTCCGCTTCGATGCCCTATAACAGATGCCGCCAACCGGCGTAACGTTCGGCCGTGCGGTGGAGGATTCTGTGGTCCACGCTGATCGCGGTGGCGATCACCGGCCTGGTGTTGGGTGGACCGCTGGCGTTCACGTCCTGGCGGCTGGTGGACCACACCACCCGGACGGAGCTGCAGCGCCAGCTGGGGCAGCTGGCGCCGCGGTTGGAGGGCTTGAATCTGCCGGCTCAACCTGCGGATCTCGCTTCGCTCGGGCGGGTGGTGCCGCCCGGCGCACAGCTCGTGGTGGATTCGCCGCGGATTCCCCGGGTGGTGATCGGCCCCGATCCGGGTACCGGTGCCGTCGTAGCGTCATTAGCGCTCGGCCAGCGTGGCACTGCCCGGCTGGCGGTGCCCCGAAGCGGGGTCCGAAATGAGAAGCTGCGCGTTGTCGCGCTCATCGGGCTCCTGGTGGGGTTGTCGGTGGGTATGGGTGCAGTGATCGCGACCGTTACCGCGCGGAAGTTGACCGGCCCACTGCAAGACGTCGCCGACCGGGCCGCCAGGCTCGGAGCCGGAGACTTCTACCGGGTGCCGGTCAGGTACCGCATCCCGGAGCTTGACCAGATCGCGGAGGTGCTCGACGTTTCGGCGGCCGCGCTGGCTGAGCTGGTCGCCCGGGAGCGGGCACTCGTGGGCGATGTGTCACATCAGCTGCGCAGCCGGCTGACCGCGCTGCAGCTGCGGTTGGACGAGCTGGCCGAGCACCCCGACCCGGACACCGCCGCGGAGGCCGAGGCAGCGCTGGAGCAAGCCGAGCGGCTCGGTGCGGTGCTCGATGATCTGTTGCGCGCCACCGAGGAGGCGCGGGCCGCTACCGCCGAGCCGGTGGCGCTGGCTGAGCTGCTCGGCGAGGTGGTCGCCGACTGGCGGACTCAGGCCGACGCCGACCGGCGGCCGCTGCGGCTGCGGGTCGCTGAGGGGCTGGTCGCCCGGGTCACGCCCGGCCGGCTACGGGAGGCACTCGGGGTGCTGATCGACAACGCCCTGCGGCACGGCGCCGGTGTGGTGACGCTGTCCGCGCGGTGGACCGGCGTGGTGCCGGATCGGATGGTCGTGGTGGAGGTGACCGACGGCGGCCTGGGGGTGCCCGAGGAGCTGGCGGCCCACGTGTTCGACCGGGGAATCTCGGGGGCGTCCTCCACCGGTGTCGGGCTGGCGTTGGCCAGGGCGCTGGTCGAGGCCGACGGTGGCCGCCTGGAGCTCAGTTCGGCGCGGCCCGCCCGGTTCGCGGTCTACCTTCGGGTACCGCGGGCCGAAGAGCTGGTCGGGTCGCCGCGCCCGGGTACCGGCGTGGTGCGCTGATCACACCACGTCAGCGGGCACCGGTAGCTGACGGCGCACGTTCTCGTCGGGGAAGACATACCTCCTGAACGCCCACCACCGGAATACCATCGCCAGCAGCGTTCCGATGACGTTAGCGCTGGCGAAGTCAGCGGCTTCCTGCGCGAGCAGGCTGACCTGCGGCACTTGCAGGTCCAACACGTAGCGGGAGATCCACAGTGGCGTGGCGTTGATCACCAGGCCGATGCCGCAGACGAGGAAGAACAGCGAGGCCTCGTGGCGCCGCTCCCGGCCGCCCCGGGTGCGGAAGGACCATTCCCGGTTGAGGACGTAGGACACGATCGTCGCCACCAGCACGGCCACGATCTTGGCTGTGACCGGTTTCGGCTCCAGCACCGTCGTCTTGAGCACGGTGAACAGCGTGATGTCCACGACGTAGGTGATCCCGCCGACGAGCGCAAACTTCACCAGCTCGCGGTGGCGCACCGCGATGTCGCGGTAGGGCTGCGGGATCCGGATGAGCACCGCGTCGACCAGGGACACGGCCGCGAGTGTACGGACCGTAGGCACGCACCCGTCTCGCACCGGTGTTCACCGAACGGCCTCGGCTCCTCCACCCGTATTGCGTGCGTGTGCGTGAGTGCACCGTGAGCCGGTGTCGGCGTAGGGGAACCCCTCGCTTCCCGGGTGTACTCAGCGCTGTCGGCGCGATCGATGGACAGGAAGGTGAGGTGCATCCGTGATCCGGGAGGACCGGTTGTTGTTGGCTGAACTGGGGCGACTCAACACCGACGTGGTGCCGTTAGCTATGCGGATTATTGACGAGAGCGCGACTGTTGACGAGCATTTCGCCTTCGCTAAGCGGTTAGCCGCCATGGCACAGCGATTACAGGCGCGGGCAGTACGCATGAGTTTGGTGATCGACGGAGAAGTCGTGATTAATGCTGATCAGAACATCGCGGCCTGTGCTGACAAGATTCATCAGCGAGGTCTGTGAGAAACCTGTAAAAGGTGCTGCGCCCCGTGCTATGCTGAACGAGTGATTACAACAGTGTGAGATGAAGTGATGATAAGCCCGAACCGTACGAGGACATCGCCCGCCGAAAGATCGTTCCTGAGGAACTGGAGCATCGGATTCTCGACGCGTTCGCGGGTGGCAAGGGCGGTCCACTGTTCCGCAAAACCTCCTGCGCGGTGTCCTTCGCTCAGGGCCTGCCCGACTACAATGGGCATTACGGCCTCCGAGAGGAGCTGTGCGACATCTGTCCGTTGCAGCAGTTAAAGCTCTGCGCGCAGGCTCATCACGCGCCGACCGAAGACGCCCTTCGTGCGATTGCCGCCCAACTGCCCGAGGCGCAAGACTTCCGGGTGATTGACCTCTCCGAGCGGACCGCGGTGGTCGCCGGGCTGCACGGTGAGCAACCGCGGTATTTCCTGCAGCACGCGCTCGGATTCCAGATTCATGATCACCGCTACCCGCACCGGCCACGACGGCACGGACGGGCTGACATCGGCTGGGACAACGACACATCGAAGGGTTCGGCGTGACCGGCACACGATGGAACGAGTGGCGTTATCTCGTCGTTGACGTCGAGGGTAACGGAGCGCATCCACCCGACCTGGTGGAACTCGCTGCCGTGTCTATCACCGGTGGGGTCATCGGCGAACCTAGATCGTGGCTGGTGCGACCGACCAGCCCGATCACCTGGCAGGCCCGCAAGGTGCACGGCATCACCAACGACGACGTCGCCGATCAACCCAGCTTCGACGCGGTCCGGGACACGGTCGCACGACTCCTCGCTGACGAGGTCATCATCGTGGGACACAATGTCCACATCGATCTGGATGTCCTTGGCCGCAAGCTGCCCGGCTGGCACGCCTACGCGGTGCTGGACACGCTGCGAGTGGCGCGTGCGCTGCTGCCCGGTCTCCCCTCGCGCACGCTTGGCGCCCTTGTCAACTACTTCGACCTCGCCAACGGCCTGCCCGAAGGGCTCCGACCGCATCGCGCAACCTACGACGCGCTGGTTACGGCCAAGTTGCTCCTCGCGCTCGCCGTCGGCAAGGACGGCCTCCCGCGCAGCGCGAGTGAACTGCATGAACTGGGAGGCGTATCCACAGCAGAACCTAAGACTGAATCCCAGCCAGGCCTGTTCTAGGCGGCGGACGGTTCTTTGTCAACCACCGTGCGGGTGCGCCCGCCACACCGTGATCGATCCATACTCCACCCTCCGAGAAGATGTCAGGTAGTACCTATGCTCTTGTCGCGTTCGTGGTAGTGCCAGTTGGCGCCGGTGTCGCGATACTGCTCGACGGGAATCGGCTGCACGCCCGGCGGGAGGTGGTCCTGACATAGGATCCCGTGCAGGTGGTCGATCTCGTGAGCCACGAGCCGCGCGATCCCTTGTTCGAAGATGGCGATGCGGCGATCGCCGTTGACGTCTTGATGCTCGACGTGGATGACGAGCGGACGGCCCACGAGGCAGCGGACGTCAAAGAAGCTGAGGCACCCCTCGTACTGCTCGTCGGTCACGTCACTGGTCTCGATGATGAGCGGGTTGAGGAGTGTGATCACGTCGTGGGTGCCGGGCGGGCGCACGATAGCCGCTGCGCGTTCGATGCCGATCTGTGGCGCGGCGAGGCCCATTCCTTTGCCGAAGGTGTGTACAGCCGCCACTCGTTGCGCGGCCGCGGATAGTTCGGAGATTACGCGACGGGCATCTTCGGCCTCGATCGGCAAGGAAAACGGCCGCGCAGGTCGACGCAGGATGAGGTCACCTTCCTGAACAATGCCGAGTGCGCTCATGGTTTCGCTGGGCTTTGGCAGAGGGATCGGGTTGGTGTGGTCGCTAGCACGAAAATGCCATTCCAGCCGGTACCGGGCATGCAGCGGCGGGTCCTCGGTGGACCACGAGTAGAGGCTGCGGTCTTCATACCGGTGGATTTGGATTGCGGTGGCGAACGGCATCGACTCGGCGGTCATGGAGGTGTGTAATCCCCACACGGCGGGGTCGAGCTGGGCGGGAAAGTCCAGCGTCACCGACAGTCGCCGGGTTGGCAGGCGAACGGCGCGGCGGAACCAGTGACCCCACTTGTCGTCGCCGACGGTATAGCTGTACTCGATCCATGTGCTGTCGCCGGGGTAGAGCGGGAAGCGGCCGGAGTCATTGGCGAAAAGCAGCCATACCTCCTTAAATGCATCGCGGTCGTGCTGGACAGCCCAGCGCATCGGTTCGGCGCGGTGCTCACCACACCATGCCTGTAGGCCGATCTCTTCCCAGGTGAGTGGATTGTCCCGGTAGAGCTGGTTCGAACGTGCCGGATCGCCAGGGAACCGATCCACCGAAATCCTGATCAGGTACTGAGTAATCGGGTGGTCGCCGTAATTCATGAGCTTGCGCCGCATCGTCGCCCGGTAGGTCCCGGCGTCGTAGCGCAACTCGGCGTGGTCGTGCTCAACAAGGAGCCCACCCGCTGGTTCCGCGCCTGGCGCTGGCGTGATCAGCCGCGGATCACGATCGGCTTTTAGGGGGTTGGCTGCCTCCTGGTCGCGCCACGCGCGGCGGATTGCTCCGCCCGCGTTGAGGGCGGTATCGGCTGCGACGGCGAACTCCCGTGAGGCGTGCTCACCGCCACTTTCGACCTTCGACACATACGAGCGGCTATACCCCATCCGCTGCGCGAGCGCCGACCGGGAGAGCCCTCGAACGTCACGCCAGCGGCGGAACTCCGCTACGAAGACGTCCTGATCTAACGCCGCGCTCGATTCTGGCTGACCCTCCGCCATTGGCCCTCCACTTCAAGCCCTGCGTGAAACGTGAGCGCACCGTGAGCCGGTGTCAGACTAGCGACCAAGGATCGTGACGACCTGCCGCTGCTAGTTCGCCTCGCGCCCGATGCGGGAGGGTCACCAACCTCGACGGACCCAGATATGATCGTCCACTCGTGGACCCCCGCACCGGACTGCCGGTCGTCGGCATGGTGGGCGCCGGGCAGCTGGCCCGGATGACCCACCAGGCTGCGGTGGCGCTCGGTCAGTCTCTGCGCGTGCTGGCTGGATGTCCGGACGAGCCGGCCGCGCTGGTGGCCGCTGATGTGGTGGTGGGCTCCCACAACGATCTGCGGGCATTGCGCAGGTTGGCCCTCGGCTGCGACGTGGTCACCTTCGACCATGAGCATGTCCCCACCGAGCATCTGCGGGCCCTAGTCGCCGAGGGGGTGGCGGTGCACCCGGGGCCGGACGCCCTGGCTCATGCCCAGGACAAGTTGCTCATGCGCCGTGCACTGGCTGGTATGGGCGTGCCGGTCCCGCCGTTTCGCGAGGTGACTCGGCTGCGGGACGTGATGTCCTTTGGTAGTGAGTACGGCTGGCCGTGCGTGCTCAAGGCAACCCGCGGTGGCTATGACGGGCGGGGTCTGTGGATGCTCACCACCCCTGCCGGCGCGCGCCAGGTGGTGACGCAGCTGCTCGCCGCGGGCACCCCGCTGCTGGTGGAGCAGTGCGTGGCGATGCGCCGGGAACTGGCCGCGCTGGTGGCCCGCTCACCGTTCGGGCAGGGCGCGGCGTGGCCGGTGGTGCAGACGGTGCAGCGGGACGGGATCTGCATTGAGGTGCTGGCGCCGGCGCCGGACCTGGACCCCGAGCTTGCGCAGGCCGGTCAGCAGCTGGCGCTGCACGTGGCGGGGACGCTGGATGTGGTCGGTGTGCTGGCCGTCGAGCTGTTCGAGATGCCGTCCGGGCAGCTGCTCGTCAACGAGCTCGCGATGCGGCCGCACAACAGTGGGCACTGGACCATCGAGGGTGCCGTAACGTCGCAGTTCGAGCAGCACTTGCGGGCGGTGCTGGACTACCCGCTGGGAGCCACCGAACCGCGGGCGCCGGCCTGCGTGATGGCCAACGTGCTGGGCGCCCCCACGTCGCCGATGATGGGGATCGACGAGCGGGTGCATCATCTGATGGCCCGCTACCCCCAGACGAAGGTGCACCTGTACGCCAAGCACGAACGGCCCGGGCGCAAGATCGGGCACGTCACGGCGCTCGGTGAGGCGCTGGTGGGTGTGCGCGAGGTGGCGGTCACCTCGGCAGCTTTCCTGGCCACCGGGTCCTGGCCGGACGGGTACCCGGTGCATGGGCCGGAACGGGAGAGGGCATGAGCCTGGTCGGTGTGATCATGGGCAGTGATTCGGACTGGCCGGTGCTGCGAGCCGCGGCGCAGGCCCTCGACGAGTTCAGCGTGCCGCACGAGGTGTCGGTGGTCTCCGCGCACCGCACCCCCGACCGCATGCTCGACTACGCCCGCAACGCCGCGAACCGGGGTTTGAAGGTGATCATCGCCGGGGCTGGCGGGGCGGCGCACCTGCCCGGAATGGTGGCCTCGGCGAGTGTGCTGCCGGTGATCGGCGTGCCGGTGCCGCTGGCGCAGCTGGACGGGCTGGACTCGCTGCTCTCGATCGTGCAGATGCCTGCCGGAGTGCCGGTCGCGACGGTATCAATCGGTGGAGCGCGCAACGCCGGGTTGCTCGCGATCCGCATCCTAGCCACATCGGACCCAACCCTCGCCCAGCGCATGGCCACCTTCCAACAAGACCTGGCCCAGCAAGTCGTGGCCAAGGATTCCGCCTTACGTGCGGACCTCACCCGCCTCCGGGAGGCAGACTGCGGTAAACCGGTGCCCAATTAGGGGCAGAACGCGGCAGAGGAGGCGAGTCCATGAACCCGGAGTTCGAGATCTACCGGCTTGGTGCGGATTATGAGGCGCTGCGCGAGGCGGTGCGCGCGCTGGCCGAGAAGGAAATCGCCCCCTACGCCGCGGAGGTCGACGAACTGGAGCGGTTCCCGCACGAGGCGCAGACGGCGCTGATGAGCTCGGGCTTCCACGCGGTGCACGTGCCCGAGGCCTACGGTGGGCAGGGCGCGGACTCAGTGGCGACCTGCATGGTGATCGAAGAGGTGGCGCGAGTGTGCGCGTCATCCTCGCTCATTCCGGCGGTCAACAAGCTGGGCACCATGGGGCTGCTGCTGGCCGGCTCGGAGGAGCTGCGTAACCAGGTGCTGCCCTCGGTGGCCGCCGGATCGATGGCCTGTTATGCGCTGTCGGAGCGAGAGGCGGGCAGCGACGCGGCGGCGATGCGGACCCGGGCCCGGCGGGACGGAGTCCACTGGGTACTCAACGGCACCAAGTGCTGGATCACCAATGCCGGGCAGGCCACCTGGTACACCGTGATGGCGGTGACCGACCCGGGCAAGGGTGCTAGCGGGATCAGCGCCTTTGTCGTCCACAAAGACGATCCTGGATTCTCGATCGGGCCGAAAGAACGCAAGCTCGGAATCCGAGGCAGCCCGACCCGGGAGATCTATTTCGAGGACTGCATGATTCCAGCGAACCGGAT
The DNA here is from genome assembly GCA_964250265.1 of uncultured Pseudonocardiaceae bacterium. Taxonomy (GTDB): domain Bacteria; phylum Actinomycetota; class Actinomycetes; order Mycobacteriales; family Pseudonocardiaceae. The sequence continues at coordinate 19,625 of CAXUFG010000082.1, forward strand.
CATCGGCGAGCCCGGTACCGGTTTCAAGACTGCTTTAGCGACGCTGGACCACACCCGCCCAACCATCGGAGCGCAGGCGGTCGGGATCGCGCAAGGGGCGGTGGACGCCGCAATCACCTACGTGAAGCAGCGCAAGCAGTTCGGCAAGCCGATCGCTGACTTTCAGGGTGTCCAGTTCATGCTTGCCGACATGGCGATGAAGACCGAGGCTGCCCGGCAGCTGGTCTACCTCGCCGCGGCGCGCGCGGAGCGCGGTGAGAGCCAGCTCGGGTTCATTTCCTCGGCATCGAAATGCTTCGCCTCCGACGTGGCTATGGAGGTGACGACTGACGCGGTGCAGCTTTTCGGTGGTTACGGCTACACCCGGGATTTCCCCGTCGAGCGGATGATGCGCGACGCGAAAATCACCCAGATTTACGAGGGCACCAACCAGATCCAGCGCATCGTCATGGCCCGCGCCCTGCTCAACAGCTAGATCACCGATCTTGCTGCCGGGTCCTCTCCCGAGCTCTGAGCGCGCGCACTCACGTCCCGGTCTGCTCAAGGACTCCTCGATCACTGACCGGTTTCTTATC
>CAXUFG010000083.1:0-20050 GCA_964250265.1 uncultured Pseudonocardiaceae bacterium
CACAGGGGAATCGGCGCCGCCGCCACAGCTGACGCCAGGTGCGGCGCCTGCAGGTGGGGCAATGACCGGTACGGGTTGGGGGCTGGTGGTGGTTGAGGACGAACCGCAGGGCGGCAAGAGTCCCGCGGTGCTGGCCCGCCCGCTCCAACTGGGTGAGCGTGGTCCACACCGAGTGGACCAGGTCCCGGGCGTCGGAATGCGCAGCAAGCCAGTTCAGTGTCCGGGTGGATAGTGTTGCGCCTGCCCAGGGTATCGGGGTGGTTGACGGCGCCGGATCGGTTCCTGCGCACGGTGAGCGGGGATGGGGGCATCAGCGCTCGCCGTGGTCGTTGGGAAGCAGGCGCAGGACGTGGGTGGCAAGCTGACCACCGCATTGTCCGCGAAGCACACGTAGGGTGAATCGAGGCCTCGACCGACGACCTGGCCGTGCTGGTGCAGCCGGGAGGGCAGCGCCTCATGCTGCGTGCTTTGGGCAACCTGCTCAACCCGGCAGAAAAGGGCTAAACGGGCGCCCTCGATATCGCACCACCGGCCGTTGATCGGTTGCGGGGCTAGCCAAGGCATGATGTGCCTCCAGGTGGTTGCCGGTAATCGGGGGCCGGTTCCGGCTGGTCGCTGGGATCGGAAGAGGGCACGGCAGTATTTCGACAAGCAGCAAGCCGGGGGTCTTCAAGAAAGCCGGAAATCGGGGCATTCCGGGGGAAGATAGTCATGGTCCCGGCTGCCAAGTGAGCACTTCGCCGAGCACATCGAGCGCGCTGCCTTCCACCTGGCGTTGTACGAGGGTGTCCGGGGAGACGATCAGTGTGGTTGTGCGCTTTCGCCAGGCGAAACAATCACGGCTGAATCCCTCGATGTGGATGAGGTCCACCCATCCATCGCAGATTCGGTATCCGACCAGCGGAGCATCCGCGCCCGATGCCGCGCGCTGGAATGTAAAGCCACCGAGCTTGGCATAATCCAGTAGTCGTTTTGCGGTCACCACATCCGGGCTGTCAGCATGCTCCTGTGGGTACATCGCTCAGCCCGGTCCCGTTGTGGTGCCAAGCTGGATTGCCTGATGCTCTGGCGTGATGGTCCACACCCAATCGGGCCCGACCGGCTTTCCGTGATCTATCCACCAGCGGTAAGCGCTCTCGGCCTCATCCCACAGGCGACGAATACCTTTTTGGCGAACCAGGAATCGACCGTCGGCGTCCGGGACTACGGAGGCCCATGAGCACGACACTGGGTCACGTAACCAGACGAATTTGTTTTCTTCCATGTTGTAGCGGCAGGAAGGCAGGGCTACAGCCAGCGCCCAGCGGGAAACGATATCCGAGAACATCAACCAGGGCTCTATTTTGGTGGTTCCGTGGTCGGCGGTGTTGTCTTGCCAGTTGAAGTTGTCGTCCGGTGTTTTGACGGTGCGCTGTGAACGCACCTCCATGAATTGGACGCCCATCGGGACCATGCGACCAATGGCAGTGCCGTCCTCAGAGACGATGAAACGGACCAGTGGTCCTGTCGTGAGATCAGCGCGAACGGGGGTAACGATTATGCCGCCAGGTTTCGTTTGTTGCACCCATGGGTACGGAACCCGCCCAAGATGGACGGATGCTGTGGATATGACGCGATCGAAGGGGGCGGATTCGAAAGTACAAGTTGTTCCGTCACCGAGTAGGGTACGAACTTGATCGAATCCGGCAACAGTGAGTCGGTCGCGCGCGGTTTTGGCCACTTGTTGGTCTATCTCGACCGTCGTGACGGTACCCGATGGTCCGACTACCTCAGAGAGCAGTGCGGCATTGAATCCGGTGCCAGTGCCGATCTCCAGTACTGAATGGCCGTGCTTGACGTCGAGGTGGTCTAACATTCCCATCACGGTAGAGGGCATCGACGCTGAGCACGTCGGTATCTCTCCCACATCGGGCCACTGCGTACAGCCATCATCGAACTGGGTGACGATGGCAGAATTGGAGTAGACAGCCAGCATCCACTTGTCTGGCTGCGATGCCCGATCAATAGGATTCCGATCAACCCAAATCCGGTCGGGGATGAACCATTCGCGAGGTACGGCATGGAGTAGAAGACTGCACTCGGCCGGAAGGTTACCGGCCGAGTGCAGTTCGTTCACCAGCGTATCAGTGCTGGCAATCGTCACTTCTCGTCTCCGCTTTCGACAGTGTGACCGTCTGACCCCTTGTCCAGATGATCAGTCTGCTTGTCATCGTCGCCGCTGTGCCTGTCTTCAGCCATCCTTCAAATTCTCCTCTCCCTGTCTCGCCTCGTCGACGGCTATCTACAGTAGGAAAGGAAACCGTAGTTTGGCCCGTCAATACACCCAGCAAGACCGTGATCTTGACGGGTTAGGTCTCCCTGTTCAACTGGGACGTTCTGCGGCATCCTGAAGGCGGTACGGTCTGTGACCCCAGGGGGAGAGGAGACGTCGGTGCCACCCAGGCTTCGCAGCCAGCGGCAGGAGCAGCGACAACTATCAGCCGAGTTGCGTGCCCAGCACAAGACGTGGGCTGAGGTCGCTGCTGTGTTTTGCGACCGGTATCACCTGAACATGCGCGCAGCGCTGCGGATGGCGCACGGCTGGAGTCAACGGGACGCAGCTGAGCGATGGAACAGTCATTGGCCCGCTGATCTAAAGACTTTCAAGAACTTCTCATATTGGGAGTTATGGCCATCGTCAACTGGGTATGCCCCCTCACTTGATGTGCTCACCAAACTTGCCGAATTGTACGAATGCGGGATGGCGGACTTGCTTTGCGATTGCGCAGACTTCCGTTATCGAGATTCTTCTTATCGAGCATTGAGGACGCCTTCGAGACTCCCCCGACCACTCTCCGATGGGCCGTCTCCGCGGTTTTCCGATAAAACCGAAAGCGAGATGACCAACTTTTCTGAGCTTGTGGCTCAATTGGAGTCCGTTGACGTTCACGAAGTCGCCCGAATGGTGACAGAATGGGCTGATCACACGGGTGATGGAATTTCGCGAAGGACACTACTGCTGAAGCTGAGCGCGGGCCTGTCGATTGCGGCGCTATCGCCTGTGGTGATAGATGAAAGCGGGATTTCTTCAAATGGTCAGCCGCTGGATCCGTCAGCTCTCTCGGGAATCTGGCGGAGCCATTACGTTTATCCGAGTACTGGCCGTGGCGGCGAGTTCACCGGCGATCATTATATTGTTTTTCGGCAGCGGGAAGGCCGACTATTTGGTCAAAGTTTGCCACATTCGACAGGATCACAACTTCGACTTGAACTTGTACTCGAACCGCCCGTGGCTACTGGGTCGTGGCGCGAAACAACGTCCCCGACAGGATATTACAAAGGTGCCACCTACCACGGCACATTACAGATGGTCATCGACCCGAGTGGACGCAGTATGCGCGGTATGTGGCTTGGGTTCAGTCGTGACTTCAAGGTGAACAGCGGACGATGGGAGCTGACCTTGGAGGACAATTCCACCGCAAAGACGACGCAACGCTTCTACTACATGAAGGTATAAGGTGCTTTCCGTATCTTGCTTAGCCGGTGATCACAGCCACGATTTTTTTACTTGCAGTGAACGTACCTCGGTCGGCAAGTGTGAAGATTCCGTACATCATTTTCGCGACATACACCCAATCGAGATTCAGACCGTGCGCCTGCGTGAACAATGCGATAAATTCGTTGAGTTGCTGCGTGCGACGAGCGAAGCCTCCGAAGTGAAATTCGATTTCGATCGACCAATTGTCGAGAACGGTGCCGATCGACTGACGTTGCAGCTCGGCAACATCATCGACCAGAAAATTTCCGCCCTTGAGTGCAGAAAAGCCTACGGCTCGCTGTCCCTGATGAAGCGCTGCCGAGATTCCTGCAAGGGTACCGCCTGTTCCGCATGGGCAGCAAATGACATCGAAATCGACATCAATTTCGTCCACCAGCTCTTTGCAACCCATGACCGCCAAAGTGTTACTTCCACCTTCGGGAATGAGGTAGAAATTTCCGAAACGTGCACGAAGATCTGCGATGGCGGACGAATCAGCCTTCTCTCGATACGCACTACGATCCATATAGGCGAGTTGCATTCCGTGGCTTGTGGCGTACCTGAGCGAACTGTTAAGCGGCAAGCGCTCCTCGCCACGGATAACCCCAATTGTGTTGAAGCCGAAATAGTGACCCGCCGCCGCAGTCGCTCTGATGTGATTCGAGTACGCTCCCCCGAAGGTCAGTAGCGTGCTCATGTCTTGCTCTCGGGCGGCTTCGATATTGTACTTCAGCTTGCGCCATTTATTGCCTGGCAGCTCTGCATGAATCAGATCATCCCGCTTCAGATAGAGGCGCACACCCCGTGCCTCCACACGCGCATCGCGGATCTCCACGAGCGGAGAAGGAAGCTGCAAGGGAAGCATGTTGCTGAGAATAGAAGAGATCGCGACCGCCTGGGACACCTCACCCCTCGCGGCTACCTACTGCCCGCACCCGCTGTAGGTGGCGACGTCCGATGCTGATGGCCCAGATGTGGTTACCGCAATCGGCTGCTCGACGCCCGCCATGAACCAGGGGTTCGCCTTCGAACGAATCGCACCGGGCACGGACGCTGTTGAGCGTGCGGGAGACCGTCGAGCAGGTCGATGAGATCTACCTGGGTGGGTCTGGCAGGCGAAGTCATGCAGTGTCACCCGGCGGCGACGCTCGTTGGCTGCTCTTGCCGGTGGGCTGCCGGTCGCCGAGCAGCTGCGTGGGAGCTTGCACCTCATCGATCGGATCGGTTACCGCTATCGCTCAAATCCGCGGTGAGGCAGACCGCTGGAGAGACGAGCGATCTGATCATCACGTCGTATATCGGCGAGCCGGGGAAGGGCTGGATCTGACCGACTGGCTCGAACAGCGCTGTACTCGACCCACAAGAACAAGCCTGAACGATTCGCGCGCTTGCAGGATTACCTGCTCAGATACTACCCCAGCGACCATGTCGGCAAGCTGGTCCACAGCGCGTCGTTCCCGATCACACACGCGGAGATCGTCAGCGTTCCGCTCGGCAAGCTGGGTATCCTCGCCAACGTGGCAACCTCGCAACACATCCTGTACGTACCACCGGAACGGAAACCGATCATCGACAAAGCTCTGCGGGCGGCAACGTCCAGCACCGACCACCTACACGGCCTGATCGAAATGCCGTAACAGTGCGCACGATCGGCGCTATATCAGAGTTGTTCGGGCGCCTCGATGCCGAGCAAGCCAAGTCCCTCAGCCAGGATGCGCGCCGTCAACGCGCAAAGCACCAGACGACTCTCGCGAACATCGCCCTCGGTTTTGAGAACCGGGCACTGCTCGTAAAAACCGGTGAACGCCGTCGCCAGACCGAACAAATAGCTGGCGAGACGATGGAACTGCATGCTCTGTTCGACCTCGCCGATCACACTGGGAAACTCCAGCACAGCGAGCGCAAGCACGCGCTCAGCCGCAGCGGCGATCACCACTCGATCGACAGCCTCGGGTGGTGTGATACCGGCTCGGCGGAAAATCGATCGGATACGAGCATGCGCGTACTGCAGATACGGGGCGGTGTTGCCGTCGAAGGACAGCATCCGGTCAAAGTCGAGGACGTAATCCTTGACCCGGTCAGTGGATAGATCCGCATACTTCACCGCGCCGATCCCCACCGCATGCGCTACCGCTGCCCGCGTCGCCTCGTCCAGGTCGGGATTCTTCTCCACCACGGCCGCCGTCGCGCGGGAGATGGCCTCCTCGATCAAATCGATCAGCCGAACCGCCTCGCCGGCCCGGCTGCGCAGCATCTTGCCGTCTTTGCCCAACACCGAGCCGTGTCCGATGTGCTCGGCTCGGGCGGGGGAGACCAGCCAGCCGGCCTCGCGGGCCGTCTGGAACACCATTTCGAGGTGCTGATGTTGCGGCGAGCCGACCACGTACAGCAGGCGCGTCGCCCCGAGGATGCGCAGCCGGTACCGGATGGTCGCGAGATCAGTGGAGTCATATCCATAACCGCCGTCCCGCTTGCGTACGATCAGCGGTTGCGGCTCACCGTCCCGGCCGGTGAAGCCATTCGGGAACACGCATAGCGCGCCGTGGCTCTCCTTCGCCATACCTGCGTTTTCCAACTCGGCGACGACTGACTCGAGTTGATCATTGTATGTGCTCTCGCCCGCGAAGTCTTCGGCGGTCAGCCCGACACCGAGCCGGTCATAGACAGTCATGAAATACTTCTGCGACTCGCCGATCAGCAGCCGCCACAAGTGCAAGGTGTCGGCATCGCCGCCCTGTAGCAGCACAACGCGATGGCGAGCGCGTTGCTTGAACTCCTCACTCGCGTCGAACTTCACGCGTGCGGTCCGGTAGAAACCGTTCAGATCACCGATGGACAGCTCGTGGGCTGCCTCATCTTCACCGAGGTCCAGTAGGTGCTCTATGAGCATGCCAAACGGTGTGCCCCAGTCACCGATGTGGTTCTGGCGAATTACTCGATGACCGAGCCATTCCAGCAGGCGAACGGCTGCGTCACCGATGATCGTTGAACGCAAGTGGCCGGCGTGCATCTCCTTCGCGACGTTCGGTGCCGAATAGTCAACGACCACCGTCTCCGGGGTGGGCGACGCTACGCCGAACCGGTCCGCGCGGGCGACCTCGACCACAAACCGGGCCAGCACATCATCACGGATGCTCAAATTGATAAATCCTGGACCGGAGATCTCGACCGAGGCACACAAATCATCCAGTGCGGCCTGCTCCACCACCCGGGCAGCCACCTCACGGGGGTTGGACTTCACCCGTCGCGCCGCTGCGAGCGCCCCATCGGCCTGATAGTCGGCGTGCTGCGACCGCCGGACCGACGGATCTACGCCAACACCCGCCACCAACTCAAACGCGCGCCCGAGCCGCTCGCTGAGCACAACCTTCAGATCCACCACCCGCACAGCCTACGGCCATCCAGAAATGACCAAGCTCGCCAGTCACACCAGCCAAGATCGTCACCTGGCGCGGGTTCGGTCGCGAACGCCACCTCGTCGTCGATCCGGCCTACGCGCCGCCTTGTCGGTCGCCCGTCTGGGCTTCGATCTCTAGCGACGGACGGCACCCTTGTCCTGGAAGTTAGTTTAGCCTAATCTAATGTCCGTTATGACTGATTTACCTCTTGAGCTGGCGTTGGTGCCGCCCCCGGCCGCATCGTGGCCCGCCTGGTGGCGAGTACTGAGCGGATTCGCCTACTTCCTCGCCCTGGCGTCGGTCATCGGTGGGACGTTGACCTATCTTGCGGTCGTGCGTCCGGTGCTGCGGGCGAAGGAGATGGGGATCGAGGACGCCGACGTGGTCGTCATGCGGCGCCGGAGTGCGACGGTGCTCGCCTCGTCTGGTGTCGCGCTCGTGGTGGCCGCTTACCTCCAGCTCGCGAGTCGGGTGGCCCGCGCCGACACGGGCACGTCGTTTGGTGAAGCGCTGGCACCGTTCCGGATATGGCAGTTCCTCGCGCAGCCCGCGAAGGCTGGTTCCTGGGTGTCCTCGGGGGCATTGATCCTGGTGCAGAACGTACTTTTCGTCGTAGTAGCCGTGCTACTCGTCTCGCTGTTCGTTCCAGGCGTCCGGGACCGTCTCGGGGGTGTGGCCATGCTCGCCGCATCCTTCGCGGCGAGCGCCTCGATCGTGGCTTCGGTGCCGACGAACCTGGGCGCCGAGACGTTCGACGATGTGCTCGGCGCCGTCATGACCCAAACCCACATCGTCGCTGGCTGCACCTGGTTGGGCGGGCTGGCCAGCCTCGCGCTGCTGGCTCGGGCCCGGCGCGCGCTCGGCAAGCACGCGGGACTGTTCTGGGCTCGCATATGGCAACGCTTCAGCGTCCTCGCGCTCACCGCCGTGGGCGCGGTGATCATCTCAGGTTTCTGGCTGACGTGGAAGCATGTCGGGGGTGTCTCAGAGCTCGCCACCACGACATACGGGCGGTTTCTCCTGGTCAAGATCCTCTTGGTACTGGCTTTGGTGTCAGCCGGCGCTTACAACCAGTTCCTGCTCACACCGCGTATTGCAAGAGCACACGCGGCCGGTGAAATCGGCAATGGGTTTGCCCTCGCCTTGCGCCACTTCCCCGCCGTAGTGGCCGTGGAGACCGCGCTCGGAGTCTGCGTGCTCTTCATCGTGCCTTTCCTGACCGGCTCCGCCCGTGCCCAGGCCGGTAGCGGCGCTGCCCCCACCGTCGACGGCACTATTCTCGCTCTGGGGCTCCTTCTCGTCGCAAGTCTGGGAGCCACCTTCTACGCGGCACACCGAGTGTCCCTGCTCCTCACCCGCCGCGCCGCTTCGATGAGTTTGAGCATGACGGCGGGACGTAGCCGGGAAGGGCTCTCGTAACGTTTAGTTACCTTGCAGCGATGGTAACGTTGAGTTACCACGCTATCGTGATGCAGGGAGCCCGGACAGTGCAACGAAGAGTTAGCAGTTGGCCCCTCTTCTGTTTGCTCATGGTGTTGATGTTCGTGCTCGGACCCGTCGCCGCCGCCTCGCCATCAGAGAACTACGGCGAGTACTCCCTGATGACCCGGCGTCATGCCGGGCAGTTCTACTCCGATGGCAAGGCCGCCGGCCAATGGTCCTGGACACCACAGGGTGACGAGTCGGAGGTGCTGTGGGGGGACCCGTCGAAGTGGCCACCGGACAGCGCGGAACATTTCAGGCATGCTGGCGACTGGGTTCTGCTCGACGGATGGCGCAGCTTCGGCACCTATTACGTTCAACGGGTCAACCGCGAGCTCATCGGTGACGGGTCGTGCCAGAACCTGGTGGCGCTGCCCTCGGACGGTGGCCGTCAGCACTACGTGCAGTGGAAGATTCCGCCCCGTGCCTACTGCCTCCAGGCCTGGGGCACCATTACCGACCAGCTCAGCGGCAAGACCGTGGACTTCTCCCATTCGCAGGTATGGTCCCCGCCCAGCCCGTGTTACAACACCTACCTCGGAGGGCAAACCTGCATCCGCCAGTGGGAATCATGGTCGGACAACAACGGCTCCCCCGGTGGCCCGATCACGCGCAAGCTGGAGCGCGACGTCTACCTCGCCCGCGGTATCGGGATGGGCTTCGTGATTGATCAGATTTACCCGCAGCCATGGCACGCCGAATTGCACTCCTACTGGATCTGGTAACTACTCCGGTGGCAGCAGCGGTCAGGTGCCCTGAATCGGCGGCAGCGGTCCCACGTGGCGCTGTAGCCCCGGGCCGCCACCCGTCCGCCTGCTGCGTGCTCGCCCGTATCTCTCATGGGCCGCCTGCTTGCTGACTCCGAGCGACTGACCGATATCGGTCCATGGTGCACCACGCGTGCGCGCCAGCCGCACCAACCTGGCCCGCCACCGATCGACCACCCGGGCGAGGGACTCCACCGCAGTCAAGGCCTCGAGTACCGGTTCGATAAGGCGCCGCTCGCCGTTCGCCGTAGTGAGCCGCTGCATGTCAGTGGCGGTGTCCTGCGGGAGGTACCGACCGAAACGCTCAGCGGCATGCAGTGCCTCGAAGGTCTGCCATGGCAAAGGCGTCGGTCCGTCGGCCGACGTGGGCCGGATGCGCGGCGGCGCAGGAGTCGGTGCGCCGGAATCCTTCGGTGGCTCATCGGCAGGCGGAAGCTTCAGAAATACCCGGGTGGTAGTCCCCTGCGGGCAGGTGTGCCGCTGGACCAGGTCACAGAGATGGTGGACCAGCAACAGGCCCCGGCCGTCCGGTTTTCTTGGGTCAGCCAGTAGCCGGTCGCCGGGAGGATCACTGACGTATCCGGCGTGGCGGACCTCGCAGACCAGGTAACCCCGGTCGGCCCAGACGCGTAGACTGCCAGTCCCGCTGCCGTGAACGAGGCTGCGCGCCACCAACTCACCCACTATCAGCTTGAGCTCCGAGTGATCGCCGCTCAGGCCCAGCCGGGCAGCGTGGTCGCAGACGAACTGCCCGGCCAGCGCCGCCTTGCTGGCATCAAAGGCAAAACTGGGACCCACCACGGGCGAGCAGAGCCGGTCGTCGGTCATGATCCGTTCGGGTGCGAAGCCGTTACTGGGCCGCTCACCACGGGCATCGATCAACCGCGGGTGGTTGAGCTCGACTTCGGCGAGGGTCCGTGGGCCCACCAGGTCAACATCGTACGGGCACAACATGCTGACCGATCGGCCGGCGAGCGCAATATTGATCAAGGCCTCTTGGTGCGCGCAGGCGGGATACTCCCTGGCGGTGCGGCCGGTCCACGGCTGTTCTGCCACGATCCGCACCCGCCCGGAAAGATGGGTATCAGCGAAGGCGCGAAGCACGTTGGGGATGATCCGCCCTGTGTTGCGGCCGGAGCGGGTCATATCGAGCAGCCGGACCCGTTCGGCATCGGCACCCAGTTCGCCGAGGATGAACCGCAAATTCGGCCCCGGCACGGCAAGCGCCACCGGTTCTCCGGCGGCCAGCCCATCGCGGATGAATGGCACCGTCGCCGTGAGGTATTCCGCAGTGCCTCGGTAGAAGAGCGCCGGGTGCGTGAACTCATCAGCCCAGCGTGGAGCGGGGACGGTCATCGCCCCCACATCCCCTTCAACATGCCTGTGCGGAGACAGCCGCGAGAACCGACGACCAGCACACCTACCACCTCGTCTCGACGCGACAAATAGCGGTAGCCGCCGACTGATCGGCAGACCACCCATTTACCGCGCCAAGCCCCGACACACAGAGTAGTTAGTAATCCGGGCAGTTACAACCCGAGATCGGTATGTTCACGGAAAGTTTCCATCGTCAATGCTCTGCGCCTACCAACCCATGCTCATGGCGCGTCTCAGAATACGTCTCACTAGCCGAAGGCAGGGTTAGCAGTCGAGGCGCGGATGATGGCGCTCGCAGCGGCGCGTGCGTCGGAGCCTGCGGGACTGGTGTCGTGGCCGTCGATAGCACTGACCACGGTGGCGCCCTCGATGAGCAGGAGTAATTGACGGGCCAGAGCTTCGGGGTCGGGGGGAACGGGAACCATCTCGGTGAGGCGCTCAGCGAGCAGGTCGCGATAGCGGGCGAGATGGACGCGGGCGAGTTCGCCGATTACGGCCGGATTTCCACGGGTGTCGCTGGCGGCGTTGACCACGACACAGCCGTGGTATCCCGGTTGCGCGAACCAGTCGATGAGAAGGTCGAACACCGCGAGCACTCGAGCGGGACCCGGCGAGGCATCCGCAGTTTCTCGACGCAGCCAGTCGTGGACGCGTTCAGAGCGCTCCACCAACATCGCCGTGACCAGTTGATCTTTGGAAGGAAAGTAGCGGTACAAGCTCAGCTTCGACGCGCCGGCGGCGGCGGCAATCTCGTTGACACCGACGGCGTGCACTCCCCGGGCGTAGAAGAGCTCGGTGGCGGTGTCGAGGATGCGCGCCCGCGTCGCCGCCGGGTCCACCGTAGAACCTTTCACCACCACCGCTGCCGCTCCTTCACCGTCAGTTCTGGCTTAGCAACGATAGTACAGGTCTGTTCTTATATAAATACAGTACTGTACTGTATTGTTCATGACAGACCACGGAACCGCGCCGCCAGTAGGGCGGCTGTGGGTGGCGGTGTGCTGCGGCTATCTTGCGTTCGGCGCAACATTGCAGGCGTTGCCGAGCTACGTACTGGAACGCTTCCGCGCGGGCCCCGCTGCTGCGGGGCTGGCAGTAGGGATAGCGTTCGCCGCAACCGCAGTGTGCCGGCCGTTCGCCGGGCGAGCTGGCGACGCCGGGAATGCCCGCTCCGTCGCGCTCAGCGGAGGGATCCTGATTGCGGCCGGGAGCGCCGGGCACGTCATCGCTCCCAACCTGGCTACCCTGCTGGCTGCCCGGCTGATCATGGGTGCGGGCGAGGCCGCACTGTTCTCCGCGGCTCTGCCCTGGGTACTCGACGGCACCCCGGTCGAGCGGCGCGGGCGGGTCGCAGGGTGGTTCGGCCTATCCATGTGGGGTGGGCTCGCCACCGGTCCGCTCGTTGCCGTCATCGCAACTCATGCGGGCGGCCCGAACGCAGTGTGGGCCGCGGTGCTCGCACTCGGCGTCACCTCCGCTGCCCTCGTAGCCGCCACCCGGGCGCAGGGCGGCAAAGCGGCGCTGCGTTCGGCAAGCTGGCGAGAGATCGTTCCTCGCGGCGCCGCGTTACCCGGACTCGGCTTCGGGCTGGCGGCCTACGGCTACGGGACCATCTCCGCGCTGCTGGTGCTCTACCTGTCCAGTCCCGGAATTGGTGGGCAGAACGCCGGTCTGGTGATGTTCGCCGCCGCGTTCCTGGTCGTGCGCTGGCTGGGCAGCCCCGCCGTCGACCGCTTCGGCGGCGCCCCGGTCGCGATGGCCGTGCTCGCCACCGAGGCTGCTGGGTTCGGCCTGCTCGCCGCTGTGCCCTCCCAGGCTGCCGCTCTGACCGGCACTGCCCTGGCCGGGGTCGGGGTCAGCCTGATGTTCCCCGCCACCGTGGCGATGACCCTGCGCCGCACCGGAGCCCTGCAGCCAGGCACCGCTGTCGGGGCCATCAGCTCGTTCTGGGACCTCGGCATTCTCATCGCCGGTCCAGCCAGCGGCCTACTCGCCACCCACCTCGGGTACCAGGCCGGCTTCGCCACTGCTGCCATCACCGCCATGGGCGCCATGGGCGTCGCTGTTCACCTGCACCGGCATGCGGGTGCGCGTCACACCGGGCTCGCCACCGCGCAGTCGTGAGGTGCTGGTGAGGTATTGAAGACCGCGCCGCTGCGTGCTGGGAGTGCCAGCATCAGCGAGCCGGAGGCGAGCTCAATGGTGGGTGAGCCGCCGGTGGTGAAGAGCATCTCGGCGGTGGCGGGCTGCACATTCAGTTGGGCGGCCAGTGAGATTTCGCACCGGCGGGGTGCCTCAGCGACGTTGACGCCAGTGATGATGGTGTTGCCGCCCAGGGTGCGGGCGAAGGCGTAGACGTCCGGATCGGCATAGAGCGAGGTGTAGTCGCCGGCGCGGAGGGCGGGGTGGGATTGCCGCAGGGCGATAAGCGCCTTGTGCAAGGCCAGCGCGTCGGTGTCCCAGCGCTGCGGGTGGTCCCAAGGGAAGGTCTTGCGGGCCCAGCGGTCTGGGGGTAGGGCCCCGGTCAGGCCGATCTCATCGCCGTAGTAGATCGACGGAGCGCCGGGGAAGGTGAAAAGCAGGAGCGTACCGATCCGGACGCTGGCCTGGTCGCCGCCGGCGATGCTGAGGAAGCGCGACGTATCGTGGCTGCCGAGCAGGTTGAGCTGGGTGAGTTGGATCGGCCAGGGATACAGACGTATCAGTCGGTCGATCTTGGCCGCGTAGGCGCGGCCATCGATGCCAGGCCAGGGGGCGTAGCCGCGATCCTCGACCGTCTCCCGGCGGACGCGGTGGCCGGCGCTGAACCCGATGGCCGCCTCCGCGAACAGGTAGTTCATGACGCCGTCGAATTGGTCACCTCGCAGCCATTGCCGGGCCTCGCCCCACACCTCACCCACGATGTACGCCTGAGGGTTGATCGCCTTGACCCGCTGCCGGAACTCCTGCCAGAACCCATCGGAGTGGATCTCGAACGGGACATCGAGCCGCCAGCCGTCGATCCCCCGGCCAAGCCAGTACTCCCCAATCCGCATCAGATACTCGCGGACCTGTGGGTTGTCGGTGTTGAACTTGGGCAGTGCGTGCAGCCCGACCCAGGTCTCGTAGCCAGGCGGCCGGCTGTGGTCGTAGGCGTTGGGAGGGTGCTCATGGATGGTGAACCAATCTAGCCACGGCGATGCTGGGCCGTTCTCAAGCACATCGTTGAACGGGAAGAATCCCCGGCTGGCGTGGTTGAACACCCCGTCGAGCACGATACGCATGTTTCGCCGCCGGCATTCGGCCACCAGCGCATCGAACGCCTCATCCCCGCCAAGTAGCGGATCGACGTGGTAGTAGTCGTGGGTGTGGTAACGGTGGTTCGACGCCGACTGGAAGATCGGATTGAAGTACAGCGCCGTGACCCCCAGATCTTGCAGGTAATCAAGACGCTCCCGAACACCGACGAGGTCCCCGCCCTTATAACCGAACGGTGTCGGGTCGCTGTCCCACGGTTCCAGGTTGTGCGGCTTGTCCAGAGTCTTGCTCTTCGCAAACCGGTCCGGGAAGATCTGGTAGAAGACGGCCTGTTTGACCCACTCTGGAGTGGCGATAGCTGCCGGTGAGCCGGCGGCCGCTAGATCGGGCCTGTCTGTCTCGCGTTTCGGCATCGAATGAAAGACCTCGTTAGCGCACCGCGACCAGGACGCGGTTGTCACCGTGTTGCCACACGACTCCGACCTCATCAAAGCCGCTTTCCTGGAGGAAGAGTACGTGCTCGTCGAGGGTGGGGGTGTTGTCCAGGTGGTGGTTGACGAATTCGGGGCCGCGCACCGCCACCAGCTCGGCGAGTTCGGGAGCATGGGTGATGGCCTCCCACCAGCTCGCCCAGTCCTCACCATCGGATGGGCGGTTTCGCTCGGTGTGAGACCGCGCGAGGGCACGGGTGAGCGCGTCGAGCCGAGGCCGCGCCGGTCCGTCCTGCAGGTGGTCACCATTGACCAGTACCCCAGCTGGGTGCAGTAGCTCGCCGCACGCCCGGTACACCGCAGCCAGCTGCGGGCCGGTCAGCCAGTGCAGGGCGGTGGTACTCACGATCGCTTCCGGCGCGCGCTCCAGCGCCAGCGCGTCGATCCAACCGGCCTCGCGCAGGTCATGATCGACCAGGCGCAGCCCAGACCGATCGCCATATCCGGTGCGGGCCAGCCCGAGCAGCAACGGATCGGCATCGATGCCCACCACGCGCGCCTGAGGCAGGCGGTCGAGCAGCCGGACCGCCAGCGAACCGGGGCCGACCCCGAGATCGACAATGAGCGCGTCCTCGCGGCCGACCGTAGCCGCCACCACGTCGGCGATGACGGTGAATCGCTCCTCCCGAACGGCGAGGTGGTGCTCTTGCTGCCGGTCCCACCGGTCGAGCCAGTGCCGAGCCTGCTCTTGGGTCAGCATGAGTGCTCCAATCACTGTCGTTTTAGAATTAGACAGTTATCGACGTTACAATCGTGGAGGTGACTGGTCAAATTAATTTCAACAGTCACACCGATGCCGTGGTAGCGGTTGCTGTGGCGCTTGTCAACGCAGCCACCCGCGGCACCCGGCACGGACGCCCCTACCTTCCGCCCACCGGCACCGACCTTGTCGACGCGATCAACGTCGCCCTCACCTCGGGCCGCGGGCACCCAACGGCTCTGGACGGATCGCAGACCCAGGCGCTGGCC
The DNA here is from genome assembly GCA_964250265.1 of uncultured Pseudonocardiaceae bacterium. Taxonomy (GTDB): domain Bacteria; phylum Actinomycetota; class Actinomycetes; order Mycobacteriales; family Pseudonocardiaceae. Next base: position 15,239 of record CAXUFG010000083.1, read on the forward strand.
ATGACCGCAGGGCAACTGCGACCGGTGTTCGATCAGGTCACGCGTGGCGACCTCGACGCCGCCGCCGGCACCCTCAACTCGCTACTCACCGCACTGCACCCCACGCCCTATCTCGATCGTCACGACGGCGAGCCCTGGCACCTGCATTTCCACAGTCCCGACAACGAGCCCGCCAGAAGCTGGGCCGCCGGCTGCGCGGTCGGCCTAGCCGCCGTACTCGGCAGCGACTGCGCCACCCGCCTTGGGGTCTGTTCCGCCCCCTGCTGCGACCGCGTCTACGTCGACGTCTCCCGCAACGGCACCCGCCGGTTCTGTTGCACCGCCTGCCAGAACCGCGTCAAATCCGCCGCCCACCGAGCCCGCACCAGCTAGCCAGTTATCCCCAGACGCGTTCGGCGGTGGCCACGATCGTCCGCAGCTTGGCGTCCTGGTCGGCTGTGGAAAGCGCATTGCCGAGGATGGAGGTCGCGAATCCGCACTGTGGCGACAGCGCGAGGCACTCGAGCGGCTGGTGACGTGCCGCCTCACGGATTCGTGTCTCGAGCTCGTCGACGGTCTCCCGCCGTCCGGTCTTGGTCGTCACGAGGCCGAGCACGACGGTCATGCCCTCCGGTGCCGCGTCCAGCGGCTCGAATCCGCCGGAGCGCTCGTCGTCGTACTCGAGTAGGAGCCGCTGCGCCCCTATGCGGGGGAACAGGCGCTGCGCCAGCCAGTCATAGCCGCCTGCGACCAGCCAGCGGCTTTCTTGATTCCCACGACAGAGATGGAAGCCGCAGGTGAGGCCGGGATGTGATCCGAAGACGATGTTGTCCAGCTCGACGCCGAGGTCGAGCCAGCGCTGCGCCGGCCAGCCTCTGCTCGCATAGAACTCGCGATAGCCGGGATCGAGAAGCAGCGGATAGTGGGGAGCGTCGAGCTGGACGTATCGGCACCCGAGCCGTACGAGTTCGTCGACCTCTTCACGCAGGATCTCCGCGACATCGGCCAGAAAGCTTTCCAGACTCGGGTAAGCGGCCCGCGAGCGTTCGGGGTCGTAGAAGTTGGCGAACAGGCTGGGGCTGGGGAGGGTGACTTTGACGATCCGCGCCGTCCTGGCGCGCGCATAGGTGAACTCCTCGGCGGAGAGGAAGCGCCGGCGGCGCAGCCGATCGAGGACAGCGATCCGTGGGCGCTTGACATGCTTGTCCCCGACCTCGGCGCCGTACCAGTCCCCCCACAGGAACGCGTCGAGATCCCAGTCACTGAAGCCCTCGACCGCCTCGGTGAGTTGACTCTGGAACGACAGGCGGCGCATCTCACCGTCGGTGACTACGGCGAGACCAGCGTCAACCTGGCGGCGGATCGCCGAATCGACCGCTGCATCCTCGACTCGCTTGAACTCGGGTGGACCGATCTCGTCCCGATCCCGGCGCTCCCGCGCCGCGAGCAGCCCGGGCGGGCGGAGAAGGCTACCGACCACGTCGGTACGCGCCACGAACACGACATCAGCCTAAGGGCAGCCGACCGCCGAACGATGGCTACCGTTGGAGAAAGATCACAGACCCGTGGTCGAGCCGGAACATGATGCCGGGATGCTCCTCGGCCCGCAGCGCCTCGTCGACCAGTCGGTTGATCGCGGATGACAAAGATAGCCCAGGATGCGCCGACGCCCATGAGCTCAGACGAGCAGCGACGCCGGGGTCGAGGCGCACCGGAGTGGGTTCCTTGCGTGGCATGACCACATTGCAGTCACTGTGTTGACCGCATGATCAATCGCGATGAGCACTGTTATCCCGCCCTCACCTCGCCGAGAGGCTGCTATCGGTACCGGAAGCCATCGAGGAAGCGGCGGAACAGCCCACCCTCGGGCGGCAATGCCGGACCGGGTGGCGGTGGGGTGCGAAGCTGGCGCGCGATCGGCTGGTCGTAGTCAGTCCTGGCGATCGCGTCAATCACCTGGGCTTCGTCAAAGTCTTCGGAGCCCTCGATGACGGGAACGAAGCCGACGAGGACACCATCGCGCATGACTTGCGCCTCGAGGCTCGCCGTGCCGTCGGTGTCCCACATCGCCTCTCGACCGCCGGGAAGCGACACTCGCACCCCGCAGTGGTACTCGCCGGCCCTCACCAGATGCGCCTCGACGCCCCGCTCCCGCAGCGCGTCCGCGACCCGGCGCGCCCTGTTCTCGTCCATCCTTGAAACTTACCTGCCGTCTCCGCGCTGACTGATGGCCGCATTCAGCAGGCGCAGCGGGGTAATCGGCACCCGACAACCACGCTCAGCCCGCTGAATGCGGGAGGCCTAGGATCGACGCCCGTGACGGCGATACAGGATCTGGTGGAGCGCAACTCATTCCGCACGGGTACCGGGCCTGGCCCGATGGCTTCTCCACCGAGCCTGCACGTAGCGGTAGTGGCCTGCATGGACGCCCGGCTCGACCCTAATCAGTTACTGGGCCTCCGGCCGGGGGAAGCGCACGTGATCCGAAACGCGGGGGGCGTCGTCACCGACGATGTCATCCGCTCCCTGGCGGTCAGCCAGCGGAAGCTGGGCACCACCCAGGTGATGTTGTTGCACCACACCAAGTGTGGGATGGCGACCTTCACCGACGAGGACTTCTGGGCAGAACTACAGGAGGCCACCGGCCTGCGGCCGACCTGGGCGGTAGAGACCTTCCGCGACCCCGAATCCGACGTGCGGCAGTCGCTGGAACGGGTGCGGCGCAGCCCGTTTCTGGCGAATACCACGGCAGTGCGTGGCTTCGTCGTCGATATCGACACCGGTGAGCTCGCCGAGGTCTGACCGCCGCCACCGTGGACCCGACCCAACTGATCGCCTGGTTCGACGCCCAGGCGCGGGATCTCCCTTGGCGTGAGGCCGGCACCACCCCGTGGGGGGTACTGGTCAGCGAGGTGATGCTCCAGCAGACACCGGTGTATCGCGTTGCACCAGTGTGGACCGAGTGGATGGCTCGCTGGCCGAGACCGTCGAGTCTGGCCGCGGAGACACCCGGCACCGTCGTGCGGGCCTGGGGCAGACTCGGCTACCCCCGGCGGGCATTGCGCTTGCATTCGGCTGCCACCGCCATCGCCGCGCAGCATGACGACGTCGTCCCAGCCGAGGTGGACGTGCTCCTTGCACTACCCGGGATCGGCGCCTACACCGCCCGCGCCGTGGCGGCTTTCGGGTACGGCCATCGCGTGCCGGTGGTGGACACCAACGTGCGCCGGGTGGTGGCCCGCGCCTTGCATGGCATGGCTGACTCCGGACCGCCATCCACCTCGCGTGATCTGTCCGATGTGGACAGTGTGCTGCCCGAAGTGCAGGCCGCCCGGTTCTGCGCCGCACTGATGGAGCTCGGCGCCGTCGTGTGCACCGCTCGCCGGCCACGCTGCGTGGACTGCCCGGTGGCCAGCGACTGCGCCTGGATACGCGCCGGCCGGCCCACCGCGACCGGCCCCGGACGGCCCGCGCAGCGCTTCGCGGGCACCGACCGTCAAGTGCGCGGGTTGCTGCTCGATGTCTTGCGCGCGGCAGCCGATCCGGTGCCCCGAACCCGGCTGGATGTGGTCTGGCAGGACGCGCTCCAGCGTGACCGCTGCCTCGGATCGTTGCTGGTTGACGGTTTGGTGGAGCAGACCTGCGACGGCCGCTTCGCCCTACCGGGAGAACACCTCTGACCCCGTTATGGAGACATATCGGGGTCAGAGAGGCGTCCGTAACCCCGATATGTCTCCATAACGGGGCGGGCGGAGTCAGTAGGCTGGCGGTATGGCCGTCGTGAAGATCAACGCAATTGAGGTGCCGGAAGGTGCTGGTCCCGAGTTGGAACGCCGGTTCGCGGATCGACACGGGTCGGTGGACTCCGCGCCAGGCTTCCTCGGTTTCGAGCTGCTGCGCCCGATAGCTGGGGACAACCGGTACTTCGTCTACACCAAATGGGAGACCGAGGAGCACTTCCAGGCCTGGCGCAACGGCCCGGCGATGGAGGCCCACTCCGGCGCCCGAGCCAAACCGGTCGCTTCCGGCTCCTCCTTACTGGAGTTCGAGGTAGTGCAGTCCGCTAAGCCATCCTCCTGACCGCCATTCGGTCGCGGCCGGGCGTGGCCGAGAGATGCGAATAGCGCTCCGAGCAGGCCTGTGCCCGCCATCCTGCAGGCGAATGGCGGGCACAGGTTTCAGATAGGCGGCCTAGTCGGGACTGGCGGCGCTGTCCAGGTCGACCAGCGGGGTGTCGGGCACCTGCGGCGGCTTTGCCGCGCCGCGGAATACGAACTGAGCGTCTTCGGCCGAACCCTCGCCGTCCCAGTTCTCCACGTCCACGATGACGATCTGCCCGGGTCCTATCTCACCGAACAGGATCTTCTCCGACAGCTGGTCCTCGATCTCGCGCTGGATGGTCCGGCGCAGCGGCCGGGCGCCCAACACCGGATCGAAGCCTCGCTTGGCCAGCAGGCTCTTGGCCAAGGTGGTGAGTTCCAGCTCCATGTCCTTGTTGCGCAGCTGAACCTCGACCCGCGAGACCATCAGGTCCACCATTGTGATGATCTCTTCCTCGGTGAGCTGATGGAAGACGATCGTGTCATCGATCCGGTTGAGGAACTCAGGCCGGAAGTGCTTCTTGACCTCGTCGTTGACCTTGCTCTTCATCCGCTCATAGTTCGAGCCCTCGTCATTGCCCACGGTAAAGCCCAGACCCACGGCCTTGGAGATGTCCGCGGTGCCGAGGTTGGTGGTGAAGATGATCACGGTGTTCTTGAAATCCACCGTACGGCCCTGACCGTCGGTCAACCGGCCGTCCTCCAGCACCTGCAACAGCGTGTTGTACACCTC
>CAXUFG010000084.1:0-19981 GCA_964250265.1 uncultured Pseudonocardiaceae bacterium
GGGCGTGACCAGCGGTGGTATCCCGGCGCCGCACGGTGGCGGCCCGGTGGCACCCAGCCTGCCCGCCCCCGGGCCCCAGCACGGAGGCGGCCAGACCGCGGCTGCTGTGGCGGAACCGGGTGCTCCGGTCATGCCGCAGTCTGTGGGTGGCGGTACCGCCCGGCGGGCTCGGGTGCCCGGTAGTGGGGATCCCCTCGGCGGTGGCGGTGGCGGCGTCGGGGGGCTATCTGCGAGCGGCGGCGGGCATCCGAGTGGTACCAGGCACGCTGGCGCGTTCGGCCCGCGCCCATCGGGTACCGGCACTGGCCACCCCGCTGCATTCGGCCCGCGCCCATCGGGTGCCGCCGCCGAGGCCGTCGAGAACCGGGCGGGCGGCCTGGGTCGCGGCACCGGTGTAGCCGGCCGAGCCGGGCCCGGCGAGATGATGCCGCCGATGGCCGCCGGTCGTGGTAAGGGCAGCGAGGACTCCGAGCACCGGCGCCCCTCCTACCTCATCGAGATGGACGACATCTTCAGCGATGGCCGCAAGGTCGCCCCACCGGTGATCGGTGAGGACCCGGCCGGACCGGGCGGCTCCTCGTGATGCCGTTGGGATGGCGGCTCTCCGCCACACAATGGGACTTTCTCACCCAGGAGCTGCGGCTGGAGCGCTACCCGGCGCCGATCCAGGTCCGTTCGCATGGGCGCATTGCCCTGGAGCGCAGCCGTATCCAGGCACAGACGAGCGAGGAACTCAGCCAGCTGGGTTTGATGCGGGCCGGCCGGGTAGACGCCGATCTGGAGGCCGCAATGTGCTTGCTGCACCGGCCGGCGGGTTGGCTGGACTCGGTGTGGCTTCCCGACACGGAGGCTGACCAGCCGGTTCGGGTACTCGCAGCACGGGGTGGCGCGATGGGGGTCTGCGCGCTGCAGCACCCCTCGCACCCTGGCGCCACCGTCCTGGACGTGATTCCCACGGCCGGGCTCGCGGCGGCGGTAGTGGGCCGGCTGCCTGCGCACCCACCGGGCCGCAGCCCTGCGGTAACGCTCTCCCTGCCATCAAGCCCGGATCGGCGTAGACAGCCCAGTGGTGGTGTGCTGGTGTCGACGTCTCCCGCGCGGACCAGCGTCGAGCGCGCCGGCGTCGCCGCGTCTGCGATCCTGGACCAACCCCACGCGCGGGCTGGGCAGATCGCCGCAAACGTGCGGGATTCCTCAGGCCGGGTGCGGCGCTCACCAGTGCTGCGCTGGTGTGATAATCCGGACGGCCGCTACCAGATCACCGTCGCTTCGCGCCCGGACGACTCCAGATCCCTCACCATCACACCCTGCGATCCCCACCGCCTGGGCGAGGCCCTCCAGCGCCTCCTCACCATTCTGGACTGATCTGCGTCAGCACTGAGTGCGCCGAGTTCGACCAGAGTGCTCCTCCAGCGCCGGCGGGCAGCCCTCCTGTCGCACTCGGGCGCCGTGATCTACCCGGGTAGCTGAAGGTCAGCCCCATGCCGCGTGAGAAGGTAACGCCGTGCGAAGCGTCCTGCGTGCCGGCGGCGCAACCCGCCGCGTCGCTCTCGGGTTCGCCGGGATCGCCATCGCCGCGGTGCTGGTCGGCGGCTGTGGCACGAGCCAGCTCGGCGCTGCGGCGTTCATCGGCGGCACCGAGATCCCGCTGGACCAGGTGCACTCCCAACTGGTGACAGTACTGAACAAGGAAGGTCCCCAGGCCCGCAACCAGCTGGCGGCTGGGCGCCAGGTCGATGATGTGTCGCGCAAGATTCTCACCGTGCGGATCAGACACCAGCTGCTCGACATCGCCGCGCGCCGAGCCGGCCTGACCGTCGACCAGGCGCAGGTCAACCGCCTGATCAAAGAGGTCGGGGGGGCCGAGGCCGCATCCAAAGGGACGATCTTTGATGCCAACTCCTACCGGGAGCGGGCCAGAGACAAGGTACTCATGGCCGCACTGGGCCGCGCCGCCTTGCGCAACAGCGCGGTCACCGTTGACTACACCACCGCCGACACCCGAACCGCGGCCAAACAACGGGTCGAGGAGCTCTCCCAAGCTGGGTCCAAGGGGGCCCGGCAGTTGATCGACGCTGACGTTCGGGCCGGCAAGGACGCCGAGCTGGGCAAGCGAATCGTGGCCGCGGACGACCCGATCTTCGCCACCACCCCGGCGTTCGGCGTCGCCGAGGGTACGGTGGTCGCCTTCCAGCTTGACGACACCAAGCCCTGGGTGGTCATGGTGGTCAAGAACCGTGCCGATCGTGGCGCCCAGGCTTCCGAACACGCGCCTGAGATCGATCAGATCCAACCCGCCGTGCTGGAAGCGGTGGGTCTGCGCCAGCTGGCCCGGGTGGCCGCTGAGGTGGGAGTGCGGCTCAATCCCCGGTACGGCCTGTGGGATCCAGTGAACCTCCAGGTCGTGTCTGATGAGAACGAGACCGGCGGCTTCGTGGCGCCGTTACGCGTGGCCCCTCGCGCGTGACCGCCGTTGCCGCCGGGCCGGTTGTCATCACGTTGTCCCACCGGCTCGGCGGAGTGCTACCCGCGGCGGCAGCTCGGCTGCTGCGGGACGGGAGACCCTTGCAGGCCGACACCGACGTGCCGGCAGAGCTGGCGCAGCTGTGCGGGGCGCACCCCGTCGGTGAGGCCGTGCAAGGGCTCCTGCTCACGATGGACTCGGGCAACGGCGCGGCGGCTCGCTGGGTGGCCGCCGGGGCGGTCGTGCTGCACACCCCTGAACCGGTCGGATCCGCGTTGTTGGATGCCGCGGCGGTGATGGACCGGTTGCGGTCCCCCGGTGGCTGCCCGTGGGACGCCGAACAGACCCACCGCTCGCTGATGCCTTACCTCATCGAGGAGGCCTACGAGCTCTACCAAGCCCTTGAGGACAGCGACACCGATGCGGTTCGCGAGGAGCTCGGTGACGTTCTGCTGCAGGTACTCTTCCACGCCCGGGTGGCGCAGGAGACGGCTGGCGGCTTCGACATCGACGACGTGGCCGGCGACCTGGTGGCCAAGCTCGTCACGAGGCACCCGCACGTCTTCGCAGGCAGCGAGGAGGTGCGCACCGCCGCCGAGCAGGAACTCCGTTGGGACCAACTCAAGCGCACCGAAAAGCGCCGCGAGTCCAGCATCGACGGGGTCGCGCTGGGGCAGCCGGCCGCGGCGCTCGTGGCCAAGCTGGTGTCCCGGACGATGAAGGCGGGGCTTCCCGGTGACCTGCTGCCCGGTAGCGACCGGCCCAGTATCGACTTGCCCGGGCCCGGTGGTGGCCCCGGCGCGTCGCTGTTCGCGCTGTCCGCTGCGGCGAAGCTAGCCGGGGAGGACCCTGCAGCGGCGCTGCGCCGCGCCGCCCTGCGTTTCGCCGAGGACGTGCGTACCGCCGAGCGCTCCGCCCGAGCCGCTGGGTTGGACCCCGACCGGCTTACCAGCCAACAGTGGCGGGAGTATTGGCCGGCTGCGCCGGCCCCGTGAGGGGCTATGCCAGAATCGGCCCCTCACGGACTGTGCATACCGGGCGTATCCCCGCAGCATGAGCCTCGTTGATCTGTTCGTATGAGCGGTGACGAGCGAGCCGGTGCGCGAACCGGGCAAACCGAACAGTCGGGCAAGGCGTGGTTTCGCCGCCGCGGAATGCCCCTAGTGTCGCACTATCTCCTGCGCGGGGCGTTGTCCGGTGGTGCGTTGGCCTGTGCCGGGCTGGTGCTAGCTGGTCTGGGCTCGGTAGCCGCTCCGCTGCCCGACCGTGGATTCTCCGCTCCAACGCCGGCGGCGCTGGCCGCGCCCGCCGCGTTGCCGGATGTGGCAGAACCCGCCGCTCAGCCAATTGCTCAGCCCGCGCCTGCCCAGCCCGCCGGTCAACCAGGCGGCCAGACCGTCAACCTCCCGGTGCAGATCCCTGAGCCCGAGAAGGCGAACGCGGCCAACGGACCGCAAGTGGCATTCGCTGATTGGGCTACCAAGATGGCGCGCGTCACGGACATCCCACAGCGGGCGCTGGAGGCCTACGCGAATGCGCACGCGATCATGGCCGCTGCTCACCCCAACTGTCATATCACCTGGGTGACCATGGCCGCTATTTCGGCTGTCGAATCCAAGCACGGTGGTTTCCAGGGTCGTACTCTCGAACCCGATGGCCGTCCGTCATCGCCTATCATCGGGATACCTCTGAATGGTGCGCCCGGCGTCAAAGCCATCGCAGACACCGACAATGGTCTGCTTGACGGTGATAAGGTTTGGGATCACGCTGTTGGACCTTTTCAGTTCATTCCGTCTACCTGGGCAAAGTGGCGTGCCGATGCTAACCGGGACGGATTCACCGATCCGCAGAATATCGATGATGCCTCGCTGGCTGCGGCCCAATATCTGTGCGCGGACGATCGCAATCTGAGTTCCGGTGATGGCTGGCTGCGGGCAATCTTGTCCTATAACGAGTCTCTGGACTATGCGCGAGAGGTATACGGCTTCGCCCAGGGCTACGCACGTAGCGCCAAAGGCATCACCTGATCGTCTAACGTCCTGCTATCCGCATCCGCACCTCGTTCAGCGCTTCCTGGTAGTCCGGAGTGGGATTCATTGCCACCGCCATCGCCAGCTGCGCTCTAGCCTCCTCAAGTCGGCTTTGTCGTTGCAGGGTGCGACCCAGAGCGAAGCGCGCGTAGTGATCGGAAGGGTTCTGCTCCACCACCCGGAGAAAGGCCTCCTCGGCACGCTTCAACTGCGCAGATTGCAGGTAGGCTCGCCCGGCCAGTAACTGCACACTCGGCGCGTCGGGCTCAGCATCGAGCACCGGAGCCAGCTCTCGGAGGGCTTCCAGCGGGCGCCGTTCGGAGACCAGCGACTCTGCGAGCCTGAACTGCTCGACGACGTCCGGGGGGTGGTCGGCGGCTGTCATGGTCATGCTCACGGTACGCGGACCCGCGTTGTTGCACGAGTGCCGACACCCGATACTCGGACACTCGATTTGGGACACCTGATCTTGGCCACTCGATCAACGGAGCGCGCCTCCGACCGAGTGGCGAGCACCGTGGTTACCCTGTTCTCATCTACTGCCGACGAGGAGCGTATCTGTGGCCGTCATCGAGGAGGTTGGAGCCCGCGAGATTCTGGACTCCCGCGGCAACCCGACCGTAGAGGTTGAGATCGCCCTTGATGACGGCACGTTGGCTCGTGCCGCGGTGCCCTCCGGTGCGTCCACCGGGCAGCACGAGGCGGTGGAGCTGCGAGATGGTGATCCCGAGCGCTTCGGCGGCAAAGGTGTGGAGCGCGCGGTCGCGGCGGTGCTGGATGAGATCGGACCAGAACTCATCGGCATAGAGGCGATCGAGCAGCGAATCGTGGACCAGAAGCTGCTCGACCTGGATGGTACGCCCGACAAGTCTCGCCTGGGCGTCAACGCGATCCTCGGGGTCTCCCTCGCGGTGGCCAAGGCGGCCGCCGAGTCCAGTGGCTTGGAGCTGTTCCGCTACGTCGGTGGGGTGAACGCGCATGTCCTGCCGGTGCCGATGCTCAACATCCTCAACGGCGGCGCCCATGCTGACACCGGAGTCGATGTTCAGGAATTCATGATCGCACCCATCGGTGCGGAGTCTTTCAGCGAGGCGTTGCGCTGGGGTGCGGAGGTTTACCACGCACTGAAGTCGGTGCTCAAGGCCAAGGGGCTACCCACTGGACTCGGTGACGAGGGCGGCTTCGCCCCCGATCTTCCGGCGGCCACCGAAGCGTTGAACCTGATCGCCACCGCGGTGGACAAGGCCGGTTACACCCTGGGTCGAGACATCGCCCTTGCCCTGGACGTGGCCGCCACCGAGTTCTTCACCGGTGGTGTCTACAGCTTCGAGCGCAGCGACCGCAACGCCGAGCAGATGATCGACTACTACACCGGACTGCTCGACTCCCATCCACTGGTGTCCATCGAGGACCCGCTGGCCGAGGACGACTGGGACGGCTGGGTGCGGTTGACCGCGGAGCTCGGCGATCGGGTGCAGATCGTCGGTGACGATTTGTTCGTGACCAACCCGGAGCGGTTGGAGGAGGGCATCAGCCGCGGGGCGGCCAACGCGCTGCTGGTGAAGGTGAATCAGATCGGCACGCTGTCGGAGACCCTGGACGCGGTGGCGCTCGCTCAGTCCAACGGGTACCGCTGCATGATGAGCCACCGCTCCGGTGAGACCGAGGACACCACCATCGCCGACCTCGCGGTCGCAATCGGCTGTGGGCAGATCAAGACCGGCGCGCCGGCCCGGTCGGAACGGGTGGCGAAGTACAACCAGCTGTTGCGGATCGAGGAGACTCTCGGAGACGCCGCTCGCTACGCCGGGGACCTGGCGTTCGCCCGGTTCGTTCCAGAGGGTTAGGCCTGATGGCCGATGCCGGCCCGGCCATGGGTAAAGGTATGCCCGGTGGCTCGGTACCGATCCGTCCGTTGGGGGTACGGATCGGCCGCGCGATGGGTATCACATCGGGACGGCGAGCGGCGCTGCTCGCCGCGGTGATCTGCGTGTTGATGCTGAGCGTGACGGTGCCGCTGCGCAATTACCTGGGCCAGCGTGCCGAGCTGGCCGCAGTGGATGAGCAGCAGCACATCCTTGCCGACAAGATCGCCGAGCTGGAACGCCGCCGCGTCCTGCTGGCCGATCCGGAACAGGTCGAGATCCAGGCCCGTGAGCGGTTGCGTTACGTGCGTCCCGGGGAGGCACCGTACCTGGTGCAACTTCCACCCGGCGGGCTCGTCGCTGCCACCGGCAGCGTGCGCCCCCCCCTGCAGCCGTGGTACGGCCAGCTCTGGAGGTCGATCAACAGTGGGTGAGACGGTGGACCGCGCGGACTGGGAGGCCGTCGCGGCGCAACTGGGTCGCTCTCCACGGGCGCTGCGGTCGGTCGCGCACCGTTGCCCCTGCGGGCTGCCCAGCGTGGTGCGGACTTCCCCGCGGCTGCCGGATGGCACCCCATTTCCCACGCTCTACTACCTGACATGCCGGCGGCTGGCCGGGCTGGTAGGGCGGATAGAGGCCAGTGGCGCGATGCGGGAGATGACCGATCGGCTCGCGACCGATCCCGCGCTCGCTTCCGCTTACCGGGCCGCACACGAGTCCTACCTGGCCGAACGCGACGCCGAGGAACCCCTAGGCACCCAGGTCAGCGCCGGCGGCATGCCGGGCCGGGTCAAATGCCTGCACGTCCACGTCGCCCACGCCCTGGCCCGTGGCCCTGGCATCAACCCCTTCGGCGACGAAGTCCTCGCCCAGATCGCCCCCTGGTGGTCCTCCGGCCCCTGCGCGCACCCACAGTGCTAATTTTTCCCCATTCAGCGGGCTGAGCGGGGTTATAAGGTGCCTGATTACCCCGCTCAGCCCGCTGAATGCGCTGGGATTCGGAGGTGAGCATGGTCAGGGTGGCCGCGATCGACTGCGGGACCAACTCGATCCGTCTTCTTGTCGCGGACCTGAGCGCTGGGAGATTGACCGACGTGCACCGGGAGATGCGGATCGTCCGGCTCGGCCAGGACGTCGACGCTACTGGCCGGCTGGCTGCGGACGCCCTGGAGCGCACCCGCGTGGCGTTGACCGACTATGCAGCCATTTCCCGGAGTGCCGGCGCCGAACGGGTCCGGATGGTGGCCACCTCGGCGACCCGGGACGCCGCCAACCGGGAGGACTTCTTCGCGATGGTCCGGCACACTCTCGGCACTGATGCCGAAGTGATCACTGGAGATGAGGAGGCCCGGCTGTCGTTCACCGGCGCAGTCGGTGACCTGTACCCGGCTGACGGGCCGTTCGTGGTCGTCGACGTGGGTGGTGGGTCCACCGAGGTGGTGCTCGGTGACTGGGATGGCGAGAGTGCGCAGGTTAGAGCGGCGCGCTCGGTGAACGTCGGATGTGTCCGGATCACTGAACGGCACCTGCGCTCGGACCCACCGACACCGGACGAGATCAGCGCCGCTGAACAGTTCGCGGGGCAGACGCTGCAGGAGGCGTTTGCTGAGGTACCCGTTGACAAGGCTCGCAGCTGGGTCGGGGTCGCGGGCACCGTCACCACCCTGTCCGCCGTGGCCCAGAAGTTGGACGGCTACGACCCTGAGCGCACCCACCTGTCCCGGTTATCGCTGGAACAGGTGCGTGGCTGCGCCGAGGACCTGCTGACCTCAACCCATCAGCAGCGCGCTGGTAACCCGGTCATCCACCCCGGCCGGGTGGACGTCATCGCGGGCGGAGCTCTTATTGTCCGGGTGCTCGCCGAACAGTTGTACACCCGCGCCGGTATCGCCGAGCTCGTGGTCAGCGAGCACGACATCCTTGACGGCATCGCACTCGGCCTCGGCTGATGGACAGCGTGCATGAGAGCGCGACACGCGGGGAGTTGGCGGCACTGGATGAGGAGGTGGCCCGGTGCCGGGCCTGTCCGCGTCTGGTCGCGTGGCGAGAGCAGGTGGCCAAGGAGAAGCGGGCCGCCTTCCGTGACCAGACCTACTGGGGGCGTCCGGTGCCGGGGTTCGGTCCACCCGACGCGGCACTGGCCATCGTCGGGCTGGCACCCGCCGCGCACGGTGGCAACAGAACTGGGCGGATATTCACCGGGGACCGCTCCGCCGACGTGCTCTTCGCCGGTTTGCACGCGGTCGGCTTGGCCAATCAGCCGATCTCAATCCACCGTGGTGACGGGCTGAGGCTGCACCGCACCCGGATCACCGCTCCGGTGCACTGCGCGCCACCAGCCAACAAGCCCACGCCTGCCGAGCGTGACGCTTGCCGGCCCTGGCTGGTCCGCGAGCTGGCACTGCTGCGCCCGACGCTGCGGGCGGTGGTGGTGCTCGGCGCTTTCGGCTGGCAGGCACTGTTGCCTGCGCTAAGCGCTGCGGGTTGGCCGGTGCCGGCCCCGCGGCCCTGCTTCGGGCACGGCACCGAGATCGCACTGAACGGGCTGCACCTGCTCGGCTGTTACCACGTCAGCCAGCAGAACACCTTCACCGGACGGCTCACCCCAGCGATGCTGGTCGAGGTGTTACGGCGCGCCACCGAACTGGCTGAGATCGGCCCACCGGCTGACTCCGCGACGAGGATCACCCCAATACCCTCCCCGTAGTGGCAATACTGTAGGTATGGGCAAGACACCGGGGGAGCCGCCCCGCATCCTCATCGTCGGCGGTGGCTATGTGGGGATGTATACCGCGCTCGGGCTGCAGTCCAAGCTGAGCCCAGGCGACGCATCGATCACGGTGGTGGATCCACAGCCGCAGATGACCTACCAGCCCTTCCTGCCCGAAGCCGCGGCCGGCTCGATCGAACCGCGCCACGTGGTGGTGCCGCTGCGCCGGGTGCTGCGGCACTGCCGGGTTTTGTGTGGCCGGGTCACCAAAGTTGAGCACGCCCACCGGGTCGCCACCATCGAGAATTGCGCTGGGAACGTTCAGCAGCTCGGTTATGACGTGTTGGTGATGGCGCCGGGTTCCGTCGCGCGGACCCTGCCCATTCCCGGTCTCGCCGAGCACGGCATTTCGTTCAAGACCATCGGTGAGGCGATCTACCTGCGCAACCACGTGTTGTCCCGGTTGGAAGCCGCCGACGCCACGATCGACCCACAGCTCCGCCGCAAGCTGCTGAGTTTCGTGGTAATCGGCGGGGGATACGCGGGGATCGAGGTGCTCGGCGAGCTCGAGGACATGGCCCGCTACGCCTGCCGCTACTTCGAGACCATCGAGCCCTCGGACATGCGCTGGGTGCTGGTTGAGGCCACCGGGCGGATCATGCCCGAGGTCAGCGAGGGACTGGGCCGCTACACCGTCAAGCGCCTGACCCGACGTGGTATCGAGGTCTTCCTCAACACCCGGGTCACCACGATGGACAACGAGCACGTGGTGCTCGACGACGGCACCGAGTTCGACGCCGACACCATCGTCTGGACCGCTGGTGTGAAGGCCAACCCGGTGTTGCGGCAGACCGATCTGCCCTTGGATGACCGCCAGCGGCTGTGTTGCCTGGCGACCCTGCAAGTGGTGGGCTGCTCGGACGCCTTCTCCGCGGGCGATTGCGCCGCGGTGCCCGACCTGACCTCCGACGATCCGAACGCCGTCTGCAGCCCGTCGGCGCAGCATGCCGTCCGCCAGGCCGCGGTGCTTGCCGAAAACGTGGTCGCCCATCTCCGTGGCCACGCCCTGCGCCACTACCAGCACCGTTACGCGGGGTCGGTGGCCAGCCTGGGCCTCTACCGTGGGGTGGCGGAGATCTACGGGATCAGGCTCACGGGCATCGTGGCCTGGTTCATGCACCGCACCTACCACCTGAGCCGGATGCCGACCTTCAACCGCAAGATCCGCATCCTGGCCGACTGGACCTCCGCGCTGCTGTTCCGCCGCGAGGTAGTGTCGCTCGGCCAGATCAACGACCCGAAAGCCGACTTCGTCCGCGCCAACGCCGCTTCTTGATCCGCGCCGGGGTGGCGCAGATACCCTAGGCGAGCGCCCCCGTAGCCCAACCGGCAGAGGCAGGCCCCTTAAAAGGGCCGCAGTGTGGGTTCGAATCCCACCGGGGGCACTCCTACTTGCCATAGGACCGCAACGCGGTGCCCCTGCCTACTCCGCAACCCGCGTAGGTGATGCGCCCGCGTTCAGCCACGTGGACCGCGGCGTGGCCGGTGAAGGTCGAAGGGCCGGTGTGCGCGTCCAAGTAGCTACCTGGTGGTCGTGGGCCATCCGTCACGCGCTTGTAGCATAATCCCAGCATGGGAACCGAGAGTAAGGCGGACCGGAATACAATCGGAGCAGCGATATCGCAGTTGCGTCCAACCTGTGAGGAATCGCTATTTGCTGAAGTTGGTAGCGAATCGAACCTCATTTTGCTTGATATAAAAAACCAGATCCGCGTCAACCTTGAGTTAATCGAGGCGATGGCAGCATTGCTTTCCGAAGGCTTGCGGTGTTCATACGCGGCACTGGTTCTTGCGCGCTCGTCGTTCGAACATTCGATCACGACGGCCTGGGTGCTCTCGCCGCATGATCCGCAGCAGTGGATGGCGCGGTTCGCATCGCTGCTCGCTGATGAGCTCAAACAGCAGGCCAGAATCGGCGCCATACACATTGACGAGAGCAGCGGGCCGGCATACAGCCTATTGGAATATCTGAAGGAAGTCGCCGGGCCGGACGTTCTCCCCATTAATCCCTTGCCGACTATGCGGGAGAGGCTAAGAGCGATCAATAACGAGAATTCGTATCTTTTGTATGGTCTCACCTCTCAGGTCATCCATGGAAGTCGTGCGGCATATCAAGCACGTTATGGTTGGGACCAGGACACTGTCAAGGTTGATTGCGCCGATGAGTGGCAAGGGGCGCTACGCATCGTGCTGCAGGGCCTGCAAAATGCTGTGCAAGAGTTCGCATTCTGCGCCTCGGTTGACAGTTTGGTTCGTCAACAACTCCTCCCCGATAGCGATGATGACCGTGTCAGGATATTCGACGAAGCCTTCGAGCGGAGGTCGGCTCCTGTGCTCTCACTCCTGGATCAGGCGATGAGCTGCCTATAGGATTATGGAAACGAGGCGTCAGCGGGTCGCAGCCCCCAACTGAGCGGGCCGAGCCAGTATCCCGGTGCCAGCGCTGGCCAGCTGATCAAGCGGATTCCCGCCCCGGAATACCGGATGGACCCGGGCCGGTGAGCTGGCATGGTCTGCCTTCCTCGCCGCCTTCGCGGGAATCGTCTCGCTTCGGGCAGCCGTGCGCTCAACGTCGCGTTCGCCTGCGCTGTCTTCCTGGCGTTCGGGTGGATCTCGGCACTCTCGGTGCGGCTCTATCGGCGCGCCCGGACCGACTGAGTTCACCGACCCTGAGCGCCACGTGATCGGGCTCGTGAAGGGCGCGGCCTAGCAATCCGGCGCAGGTCCGGCGATTTCCCACAGCGCGCTCGCTGGCACGGCTCGTAGGCGCGGGCCGAAGGGGAGGGTCTGGGTGCCGGTGTAGAGGACGAGGCCCGCGAGGAAGTCGTCACCGAGCCGGTCCGCGAGGTGCCGCAGCCCGCGAAAATCCTCGGATCGCACCGTCGAGGACGCCTTGACCTCGATGCCGACCACCTGCCCCTGCCGGTCTTCCAACACTGCATCGACCTCGGTGCCGTCCTTGGTGCGGTAATGGAACAGCTCCACCCGCCGGTGCGACCAGGTCAGTTGACGCGCCAGCTCCATCAGGACAAAGCCCTCCAGCAAGGGCCCGAACGGGCCTCCGGGCCGCAGCAGGCTGCTGGCGTCGGCGTCGAGCAGGTTCCCTGCGACCCCAGAGTCGACGAAGGCGACCTTGGGGGTGCCGATGGCGCGGCTGGACACGTTTCGCGACCAGGCGGGAACCCGTTTGATCAAGAAGACGTCCTCGAGCAGACTCAGGTAGCGATGCACGGTCCGCGCGGAGACCTGGAGATCGTTGCTCAGCGCGTTGCCGACCAGCAGCTGCCCCGAGCGGGCCGCGAGCAGCCGCAACAAAGCGCGCAGCTGCGCGGGCCGTTCGATCTCCGAGAGCTGGCTGATGTCGCGTGCCACCAGATCTGCGACGTAGGAGTCGAAGAAGCGTTCCCGTCGAGCCGGGTTGGCGCGGGCTACGGCCTCGGGGAACCCACCCCGGACGATCCGCTCGGCGTACTCGCTGCGGCGGAGTGCGCTTGTGTGGTTGAGCGCCCCGGCATCGGTGAACGCGGCATCGACGAAGCCTTCCTGTACGCCGTCGATCTCGCCCTGCGAGAACGGCCACAGTTCGACAGTCTCGGTGCGGCCTGGCAGCGTGTCGGGCAGGGCTCGAAGCCCGAGTATCCGCGCGGAACCGGTCAACAGATACCGCCCCGGCCGCGGGTCGGCGTCGACCTGCTCCTTGATCGCGAGCAGCAGTTCCGGAACCCGCTGGATCTCATCGATCACCATGAGGTCGCCGAAGTCGACGAAGCCGGTCGGATCGGACGCCGCCGCCTGCCGGGTCACCGCCGAGTCGAGGTTGCGCCATTCCGCGGTGCCATCCGTGGCCTGCACCCGGACCAGCGTGCTCTTGCCACACTGGCGCGCACCGGTAACCAGCACCACGCGAGTGTCGACCAAGGCATCGCCCACGATGCGCGCCGCGCGCCGCGGTAGCACCCGGCCCAGCGGGGTGGCACCGACGCCTGTCACGTCCGCCAGGATGCCATGGAACGCTTGCTGTGGCACGTTGGTCGCACACTTGCTGGCGCGTTGGTCGCACTATGGCTGGCGAGTCAGTCGACCGGCGTTGGCTTCCGGGCCCGTCGGCTGAAGGTCGACTCCAACAACCCGATGAACTACGGGATCGGGCAACGGGTGCGGCATCCGCCATAAGATGACAGGCTCCGGAGACGCGCTACCGTTTAGGTATGGGACAACAAGAACGAGTAACCGTGGTCCCCTCGCTGGTGGGCCTCGCCGCCACTGCGGCCCATGATCTAGCGCTGGACGCACACCTACTCGCCGTCGACCAAGACCCCAGACACTCGGCGACTGTCGCAGGCATCGTGGCCGCGCAGGAGCCGATGGCCGGCAGCCAGCTCCCTGCCGGCCAGAAGATTCGGATCTGGGTCGAGACCAACCCAGGTGAGGACGGTGATGGAGGGGGCGGCCTTCCAGCGCCGAGTGGACCGACACCGCTGACCTCGGCGGGTACCAAATAGTTCAACATCTCAGGCGAGCCTCACCGTCCGCAGCGGGGCGCGGCGATCTCCCACAGCGCGCTCCCTGAAACGGCCCCGAGCTGCGGTCTTTGGTCTGCACACCGGACCAGCGTGCTCTTGGCAGGCTGGACGTAACCGAGTGGCGTGTTGCCGCGCTGTCGCTGGCGGTCAGACGTGAATTGGCCTGTGCTACCCGCCGTCGTTCAGCGCCGGGGGCGCCGGCGCGAAAACTCGTGGTGCATCCCGTGGGGCATGTTTACGCCTGAGTGAGTGGGGGTAACTGCCTGCTACCACGGCCTAGGGAGAGGCAGGAGAGGTACATCGGAGCTGTCGGAAGGGAGTTGGGATGACGCTATTACCTGTCACGCTGAGCAATGCAGGGCCGTTGTCATCGGACATCCTGAGTCTGGAGGTGACCGAGTACCCTTCCGGCGCTCGTGTGGTCACCGTCATGGGTGAGATCGACGGGCTGACCGCTCCGGAACTGAGCGCCTTCCTGACCGAGCAGCTGGTCGTTGGTCAGGTTGTGGTAGTGAATCTTGATGGTGTTCGATTCATGGGATCAGCTGGGCTGTCCGTGCTGTTCGAGGCCCACCAATTCGCTCTCCGAGAAGACCTCGACCTGCGTTTGGTGTGCAAATCCCAGACTGTCGGCTGGGCATTGGATGCCACCGGGCTGAGGGAGCACTTCACCATCGCCGATACCGTGCCGGACGCCTTGATGGACTCATGCTGAGGGGCGCGGCGCTGCACGGGTGATCTTGCGGATCGGTAAGTCAGAAAGCGCAGGACTCATGCCGCGCCGGGAACCTGGAATGAGGTAACGAGGGGAGTCGCAGTGATGAACTGCTGTGGGTCGTCGACCTCTTCGAGATAGAGTGCGACAGCCTCGGCGAGGTTGCTCAAGGCTTCCTCGATCGTCCGGCCCTGACTGGCGACGTCCACCTCAAGACACAGCGCCACGTACCAGTCCTCTTCCTGATGTACCGCGGCGGTCAGGTTCCTAGGCGTGCCCATGGCTCAAGTGTGCCACCCCATACACACCTCCGTCCTCTTGCTGCCCCGGGGCTCCAGAATCGTCAGGTTCGTGGACCGCTCTCTCGTCGCCGAGTTCGACACGAGGGCTGTCGGATCGAATTGGACGACCCTCACTGTCGAACTCGGCGACATCAGAGCACCAAGATCTCGGCTAGGTGGCGGCGCGTCCATCATCCGCCGTGGAGTTCAACATGATCCGGTTGGCGCCGGCGTAGATGTTCATCGTGGTGCCGCGGAGGAACCCGACCAGGGTCAGTCCGGACTCGGCAGCCAGCTCTACTGCCAGCGACGAGGGCGCGGACACGGCCGCGAGCACGGGAACCCCGGCCATCACGGCCTTCTGGACGAGCTCGAACGAGGCCCGCCCGGACACCATGAGCACGCACCCCCGCGCCGGGATCCGTTCGTTGAGCAGCGCCCAGCCGAGCACCTTGTCCACGGCGTTGTGCCGGCCCACGTCCTCGCGCACGACGAGCAGCTCGCCATCGGCGGTGAACAGCCCCGCCGCATGCAAGCCTCCGGTGGAGTCGAACAACCGCTGCCCGGCGCGCAGCGCGTCCGGCATGGCGAACAGCGTCTGCGGCAAGACGTGCGCGGGATCCGGTGCCGGAGAGAATCGGGTGCGCAGGCGCACGGCGT
Source organism: uncultured Pseudonocardiaceae bacterium (assembly GCA_964250265.1). Classification (GTDB taxonomy): domain Bacteria; phylum Actinomycetota; class Actinomycetes; order Mycobacteriales; family Pseudonocardiaceae. The sequence goes on from CAXUFG010000084.1 coordinate 15,309, forward strand.
CTAGCGAGGCCTTGCCACACACGCCGCAAGACGAGGTCGTGTAGAAGTTGCGGTCCAGACCGAGAGCCGGCACAGCGACGTCGGGGGTCAGGGCCACGTCGAGCACGTTGTAGGTGTTGCGCCCAGTGCCATCGAGCGAGTTGCAGTATCGCGCCGAGACGACGTCACTCATTGACCCGATCACGCCCTCGGTCAGGAGGAACCCGTGCGCGAGTTCCACGTCGTGACCGGGGGTGCGCATGGTTACCGCCAGCGCGCGGCCGGCCACTCGCAGTTCCATCGGTTCCTCGACGGCGAGCCGGTCGGGGCGACTGCTGTGGTGCTCAGCGGACAGGCGCAACACGGGATGGCGCACCGTCAGCCGCCCCATCGCCTATCCGCCGTCCGCGCCCGAGAGGTTTACGCTCGTTCCGTTTTCAGTCTGGCACAGGACGCTACGGGGATGGGGAAACGCAACGGCATGCGGAAAGTCCGGCACGAAGGTCCCCGCGGAGCTGGTCAAGCAGCTGGCGCACGCTTACGCACGCGCCGATCGCGCGCAGCTGCTGGACGTCGGCGTATACCTCACGGGCGCGCTCAAGTCGGTCCGCGAACACGAGCTGCGAGAGGCCGGGCAATGGGACTCTGACGCCGCGACCGTCACCACCACCGTCTGCTCGTTTGTGCGGCGTGGGATGCAACCTCGAATCGAGTCACCCAGCTGACGGTTAGCCGGGAGGCTCGACGGGTAAGCCTCAGTCATGACCGACACCCAAGCCGCTGGCTGTGGTGACGGGTGCCTCCAGCGACATCGGCTTCGAGAAGAAGGGGTTCGTCATGGAAGAGCGCGATAAAGACACGCCGGAGGAGACGATTGAAAAGGCTAGGGCTGAGTCGTTTCCTGCGGGCGTTCCAGAGGACGCAGATGTAGGAACCGGGCGGGCAAAAGGTACGGGACTGCCTCCCGGATCGGTGGGAAAGGGACAGGACACACCGCAGACCCCCGCCACCTGAGTCTTCTGCTGTCGTCGGTGGTCGAACCTCGGAGCGATCCGACAACGGCTCCCATGGCACCGGCGCCGGCCTTGCGACCAGGACAGTGATCACCAAATCTGAGCTATGGCCGTGCGGATTTGCACGGCCATAGCCCAGATTCAGCGATCACGGGTATGCGGCAGACTCCGCCGAGTGTCGCCCGTCGTCCAGCCCACCCGGGCGAATCGGATAATCACTCCTGTTATGTCCGCCGGCAGCCGCTCAACGTGAAAGTGCGGTAGTGGGCCAAGCAGCTGCGCGATCGCTGGGTGCAGTTGAAGGCTAGTGATCCGGTGGCAGGATGTCGAACAGGCGGTCTAACCCGGTTAGTGCCAGCGGGCGAGCCACCACACGGTGGCTGGTACCCCGGAGCTGCAGAGCGGTGCCCTGTTGCCTGGCGACGTGTCTGGTACTGATCAGTATCGCCAGCCCTGTCGAGCCCATGAAGGAGACTTGGCTGAGATCGACGATCAGACGTTGAGGCCGGGTGGCCAGCAGGCGGTTGAGGTGATCTTCGAATAGCGGTCCGGTGAGCATGTCCACCTCGCCGGCAACGTGTATCAGCAAGACGGCGTGGGTTGGGCGTTGCACGATCACCGAGAGCCGCCCGGCGCCGTCCACATAGCTGAGGGATTCGGCGCTCTGCGCGGGGTGATCGGCTGGCTGCTGAGGTGCCCCTTCGGCGGACATCAAGCCTCCTGTCGCCGGTCAGCGAGTCCGGCCAGCACTGCCTACGCATCATCGTCCCCCCCGCAGGCGACCAACGACAATGCTCAGCCGAGCTTTTTCTCCAGGGGGGTCACCAGGCAGGGTAGCGCTCGATCAACGGGTGGTGCCAGTGTCGGGAGAATCTGCTGCTTGTGAAGGCGGTCCATCTGGTGGCCCGGCCGATTCGGAGCCTGCGTCTTCGGTTTGTGGGCTGCCGTCTTGTTCCATGATCAGGATTGTGCCGTTGGTCAAGCCATCGGTCCCGTTCAGTGGACTGCCGCTCACCCGCACCAGAATTGTGCGGCCACGCCGGTTGACCGCGGACAGCACCACCTCACGCGGTCCGTTCTCCGCACTGAGAGTACGGCGGATCAGAGAGCGCAACTGCTGCGTCGGCAAGCCGATGTCCAGATTGAGGAAGTGCTGGCCGAGGATCTCGTCTTGCCGAAGCCCCCACAGGTCCTCGGCGCGCCGGTTCCACACCAGGACGCGCATCTCCGCATCCAGCACCGCCACCCCGGCGTGCAGGCCGGTGAGAATTGTCTCCAGGAACCGTTTGGCGTGGGCGAGGTCGCCGGTACGGTCGCGGAGCTCGTCGTTGATGGCCTGGAGCTCATCGTTGGTGGACTGGAGCTCCTCGTTCATCGTCTCCAGTTCTTCGTTGGAGGACTGCAGCTCCTCATTCGTGGTTTCCAGCTCCTCGACGGTGGACTGCAGCTCCTCGTTGGTCGTCTCCAGTTCTTCGTTAGTGGACTGCAGTTCCTCGTAGGCCGTTTCCAGTTGACGGTTGGTCTGCTCCAACTCCTCGCGCAGCCGGCGTGAATCGGTGATGTCATGAAAGATCAGGATGACCCCGAGCAGACCGGCGTCGGTGTCGGCGAGCGGGCTGACCTGAATGTCGAGGTGGAGCGTCTCGACGCCGCGGGTGTATTCGATATCAGCGACCCGAATGGTGCGTCGCTCGAGATGCGCCTGCTCGATATAGCGGCGTAGTTCGACGGGGCGGTAGGACAGCGTAATGTCGCTGAACTGTCGCCCCACGTCGCGACTGGACACCCCCAACAGCGCCTCGGCCTGCCGGTTGCACAGCGCGATCAAGCCATCCGCGGTGACCACCACCTGGGCCACCGGGCTGGCCAGTAGCGCCGCCTGGCGCAGCAGGTCCAGACCCCTCACTTGAGGCCTGGCTTGCGGCAGTGGCTGCTCGCCCAGGTACGGGCCCGTTAGCGGCACGGGAACAGGCACCTTGCGAAATACCCGCCGTTTGAGATCTATCGGCTGGAACAACTCCGTGTGCGACAGCAGCATCTCGGCCTTGCCCAGGAACAGCACGCCGGCCGGCGCCAGTGCGAAGTGCAACCGGGACAGGATTCGCGACTGGGTCTCGGCGTTGAAGTACATCAGCGCGTTGCGGCACACCAACAGATCGACCTTGGAGATCGGGGCGTCCTGCACGAGGTCGTTTCGGCCGAAGATGACCGAGCGGCGCAAGTCCTTCCGGAAGGAAAACCGGCCGCCGACCTGGTCGAAGTAATGTATGAGCAGCTCCTCCGGGACGGTGCGGATCTGCCGTGCGTCGTAGGTCGCGTGCCGGGCGTGGGCCAGGCTCTCCTCGTCCACGTCAGTGGCGTAGATCTTGACGCGCTCGCGGAACTCGTCCACGCCCAGTGCCTCAGCCAGAATCATGGCCAGCGTGTAGGCCTCTTCCCCGGAGGCGCACCCTGCACTCCACACCCGTATCATCCCGTCGGGCGTCTTGGCCGAGAGCACTCTGGCCAGGATCTCGGCACGCAGGTACTCCCACGCCTCGGGATCGCGGAAGAAGCTCGTCACGTTGATCAAAATGGTGTTGAACAGTGCAGTGAACTCCTCGGTATGGACCTCCAGGTAGTCCAGGTATTCCGAGTAGTCGCCGACACCGACCTGGGCCAGTCTGCGTTCGACCCGGCGGGTCAGGCTGGAGCGCTTGTAGCCGGTGAAGTCGAAACCGCGGGTCTCCTTCAGATGCGCCAGCAGCTTCTCGAATGACGCATCAGGCTGCGACAACTCTGGCCTCCGGCACCGTCATGAATCGTCTTCCACGGACCCTTCCATAGCTGCGGCGATCCGCCCAACCAGCTTGCGCAACCGCCCCGCCTCGGCCTTGCTGGTCTCACATCGCTGCCGGTAGAGGTCAGCGGCCCGGTACCGCTCGCGACGCTCGGAGACCTCGGCCAGCCGGAGGTTCATCGCCGTGTTCTCCTCCAGGGTCCGCAACGCCACCCACAGCGCCTGATCCACCGCGGCCGTCAGCTCGGCTGCCAAGCTTGCGGGCGACCACGCGTGGCCCACCCGGCAGCGGTAGCGCGGCGCCGGTTCCCCGTCCAGCTCGAACAGCACGCCCTGGCAGCTCGGGCAGCTAAACCCCGACGGTCGCGCCGATCCCCACTCATCCGTGGTTACCGACCCCAGCGCGGCGATCTCGTCCTCCGCGGCGAGTTGAGGGTCCTGGGGGGACTGCCCGCTTCGTTGCCCGCCCGCACCTACCAGCTCGTGGAGAAACGCGCCGATCTTCGCGGCGGGCAGGACGTGGGCCCTCGCAACGTGCTCCAGCGCACTGGCCGGCATCGATTGGTGCAGCGCATCCTCGGGATCCTGCACCACGGCCTGCCCACCCCGCTCAACGATGGCCGTCAGACCTGCCGAGCCGTCGTCTTGCGAGCCCGAGAGCACAACCCCGATCGCGCCGGCACCATAGGCCGCCGCGACGGAGCGGAACAACGGATCGATCGCCGGCCGGTGCCCGTTCTCGGTGGGACCGACCGAGAGCTCCAGGTGCCCGTCGCGGACAAGCAGATGGTGATCGGCCGGTGCCACGTAGATCGTGCCCGGCCGCGCCGCCCAGGCCAGCCTGGCGGCCACGGCCGGGCCGAAGATGGCCTCACCGTCGGCGACGACGAGGATCGAGCGCA
>CAXUFG010000085.1:0-19975 GCA_964250265.1 uncultured Pseudonocardiaceae bacterium
CTTGACACCTGATCTCGGCTCACCAGGTGGTTCGCTTTCCCCCACCTGCTCGCGCACCTCGTCCTTCACGACGTCGCCCAGTCACTCAGCACGGTGTGCAGCACGGTCAGCGCGTCCCCACTGACCCGCTGCGCGACTGGCAGCTCGCCGGGTACGACCAGCGAACTGCGGCGGCGTCGGACCGCACAGCAGGACTCGGCCGCCCAGAACCCGGCCAGAACGATCTCGTCCACCCACTCGGTGCTCTCCCGCACACCGAGCAGGGGTGCGTCCTCACCGGGCCCGGTGCGCTCGAAGGCGAACCCGCCGGCCTTGGCGATATCGAGCAGCCGCTTGGCGGCCGCGACCTCCGGGCTATCCACGCTCGTTCGCCGTCGCACACCTCGGGCAACGCCCGCGATCCGGGGCCGTCAGGCTCGCCGCGAGCACCCGCACCCCACACAACGCGAGGTAGCTACCCGAGTGGCGATGCGCCATCGCGGACTCGTCCGTCATCAGATGCTCGACATGGGTCCGCGCGTCGATGATCCCCAGCGGGCGCGGTCCGCGCTGCGCCGGTATCGCGGTGTGCGCGGCCTGCCGCCGGTGCCTGCCTGGTGTCTTGCGCCGATGCTCAACCGCGCCCCGCGCCAAGGACCGCTCTGGGTTCTGAGCGATCACCGGCCGACTCCGCCGCCGGGCTCGTCACTGATCATCAGCCTCCCGGGCGGACACCACACCAGCCCCTCATCGGCGTTGCGTTTCGCCGCGTCGTGCAGGCACTTCTGGCAGTAGGTGATCTGGCGCTCGCACTCCGGCTCACACCAGCTGCTCTGCAGCTCCGCGACGGGCAGCACCTCCCCGCACACCGCCAGGTAGACCCGGTGCCGGTGGCACTCGTCCAGCAGCTCCCGCTCGCCCGGCAGCAGATGCGTGACGTGCAGCCCGCACTCGGCCACCTGGCCGTTCCCGCGCTGCGAGCACTGCCCCTGTTGTGTGTTCTCCCCGTCGATCACGAGTGACGACGATGAACGCGAACAAGACGGCGGTGTCCCCAGCCGGGGACATGACCCGGAAGGGCTACACCAGCAGACCGGCCCGGAACGCCATCCCGCGCAGCTCCCGGCCCACCGCATCCCGCTGAGCGTGGGGGAGCAGCGCCGCAAGCGCGTCACGGGCCAGTGGGCTGCGATGCAGGTGCATCGGCGAGATCGTCTCAGCGCGACGGAACGCCATCACCGCGTCGTCCCGGCGTCCTCGTACTCGTGCCAGCGCCCGGCCATAGTCCACCCAGTACCCAGCTTGGCGCGGTAGGTTCGGGTGCGTTTCTGGGTGCAGTCCTTGGGCGGTAGCCACCGCGCGTTCGTGGTCGCCAGCTTCCAGCGCCCCGGCCACGCGCCACAAACCGACATTGACCGGCCCGAACCCCATCCAGTACGCGTTGCCCTCGCCGGTGTACTGGGCCAGCTCGGCCGCCTGTTCGAGTAGGGGCTGGATGTCACCGGGACGCCTGTCGGCGGCGGCCACCAGTGACTCCGACAGCGCGAGCATGCCCGCTAGCTGTGCGGACTCCGGGGTGTTCGTCGGCACGGTCACTGAATCCAGCGCGGTCTGGGCGAGGTCGAACGCCCCAGCGGTGAGCATCACACCTACGGAACCGACAGTGGCGATACCCATTGCGGTCGGCTCATCGCGTTCTTGGGCTGCCTGTTGGGCCAGGTTAGTCGCCTGCGAGCGCAGATCCAGCGGAGCGCCCACCACCCGCAGCCACGCGCTAGTGCCCTGGGTGTGCAGCAACACCGTCAGATCAAGTAACTCGGCGACGTCCCGACCAGCGCTGCGAGTGGTGTGCATATCGCGGATCAGGGCGGGCAGAGCCTCACCGGCCACCGCTTGCCGGTCGCAGCGGCAACGGGCGTCAAGCAGCGCCATCACCCTGGCCCGCAGCGTCTCCACCGCGATGACCCGGCCGCCCGGCTGGTTGTGGTTAACCGCCATCAACGCGTGCCGCACGGCTTCGACAGCCACGTCAGCGCCCCCGTTGCCGGGCGCCGGTACTGGAAGACCGGTCAGCTCAGACGGGGCAATCTGGAGTGCGTTGGCCAGGGCCACGATCTCCGAGCGACGGTCGAGGGCTCGCTCGCCACGCTCGATACGAGACAGGTGCGACTTCGAGATCCCGGCTAGGCCAGCGACGACCCGTTGCGATTTGTCCCGGGCGTTGCGGATCTGACGCAGCCGTGCACCGATCGTGCGCACGTCCTCAACTTCCACAAGAACCCTCTCTCCACCGGCCCCCCACCGATGCCCCCGGGAGCTACCCGGGGGCCGAACACCTCGGTGGAGAGGTACCTCCAGGCTACGCGGCACCCGGTGGCGGACACTGCGCACATGGCCTTCGCGCGCACAGTTCAAATTCAGCAGCGGTTGGACCCTGACGGCGTCGTGCGGCTGCTGAGCAAGGTCTTGTGGGAGCTGCCGAACCTGCCCGGTGCCGCCTGCATCGGTCGGTCCACGCTGTTCGAGGACGTGCCGTCCGAGGACCCGGCGACTCGGGCGCAGCGGCTGGCCGCGGCCGCGAGGCTGTGCCGTGGCTGCCCGCAACGAACCGTCTGCTCGGCGTCGCTGTTTAGCCGACCTGGGGAAACGACGATCCCGATTGCAGGGTAGGTACTGGTCAGAGGCCACTTTCCGCAAGATCACCGGTAGTGGGCAAATCGGACACCGGTTGTGGCTGTCCAGACGTGGGCCGGTCGGCCCGTTCCTCGGGGGTGTGGGTGTGCACCGCGCCGGGTGTGCGGCTGGCGAAGGTGAACATGGTCGCGCTGGCTGAGGCGATCTTTGTGCGTGCCCGGTGAGCGCGACAAAGCCTCCTACCAAGTGCAGTCGATGCGGGGCGCAAGTACCGCGGGCAGGTCACGTGGAACGCGACAGTCGAGAGCGTGGCGTCATCGTTGGAGCGCGGCAGTTGTCCTGCATCGCGGCCAGCAGCACCGAGATCCGCTCCGGGGCGGCCCGCCAGATCCGACAGGTGACGCACGTCCCCGACCGCCGCGGTAACGCGCTTGGCCTTGGTCGTCGAGGTCAGCCCGGCGAACTGGCGGACGAACTCACCGACCGGCAGATCCCGACCACCGGTCTCGGCGTTGCCGATATGCGCGTACACCAGCCGGGTCAGCGCGGCAACGTCGTACCAGTGCGCCGACGTCGGGTCGGTCGGCACCGGCTTGCGCCACCTTCGACAAGATTACCAATAGCGGCCGATCGACCCCACATCTGGAGACGGGCGCGCGGGAAGCCGGAAGCGGCCCGACTTGGGTGGTGAGATCCGCTCAAGTCGGGCCGCTCGATCTAGCTACGGTCCATAGGGGACGGAGACGGCGCAGAGATCAACCGCGGCCGTATAAATGATCACAACCATCCATAGGGGACGGTGCAGATGATCTCCAGCTGCCCGCAGGTTGCCCGCAAGACGTCCGCAAACGGCCAACGGCGACCAATGCTGCCAAACGGGTGACGATGCAGCTCAGAGGGGGTTCGCCAAGATCCGCGCAGGTAGCGGAAGTGCGCTTAGCAATGGTCGATGAAGTGGGGATGTCCGACCGGGCAGGTGCCCGAGTAGTGGTCAAAGCCCCAGTCGAAGATGGGTTTTAGAGCCCAGTGCTCAGCGCAGAACGAGTGATCGCAGTGTGGGCAGTAGAACGGGACCCAGGTCTTATCGAGTGCGCGTAACGCGCCTGCGTCAACGGCGTCGGCCGCATTGATGGTCGCGGCAAGATCGGGCACCTGGCTGGCGAAGCTCGTATACGGCAGAAATCCGGTGACCCGGATGGTGCCCTGGGCGCCGGGAAAGATCCGGTAGATGATGTCCTGCTCATCGTTGACGAACAGCTGGCCTCGCCGGCTCACCTCGACGATTGCCGCTGTCCGTGGACAGCCGCCGAACTGGCACGGAAACGCGATGCGCAGCCGTGCCGGATCGTCCACCGGACCAGTGTCGCAAAGTATCGAAAACGCGGAGGACGGTGCGGAACTAGGGCTGTCGGTCGAGGAAGGCAGCGGTGAGCACGGTCGGTAGCTGGTGATCCCACACGGGCGGGCCGAAATACGCCCCCCGGGCGGCGTCCGCCCCGGCGTCACGCCACCAATGAGCCTGTTCCGTGGTGTCCACCCCCGGAACGATCACAGTGGCACCGGTGCTGTGCACCAGCGGAATGGCCTGGCGCAGCGCCCGGGCGACCACCGAGTCGTCCCCGGGTCGCGCAGCGATACGAGAGACGATCTCCGGTGCGATCTCGACCGCCCCCACGGGGAGGTCCTCGAGGTAGGCCATGTACCCCAGTCCGGCCGCGGCGCCGAGCAGTACCACCTCGACGCCCAACGCTGCGAGCGTGCTCACGTTGTCCTCGACGTCGCCGCGACCGCGTGCCAAGGTCGCCAGCGGCACTCCCACCCTGAGCTGATCGGCCGGCAGTCCGGTCGCTGACAGAGCACCGGTCACCACCGCGAGGAGATCGGGGTCTTGGCTTAATCGTTCGGTGAGGTCGACCCGCATCAGTGGTGCTCCGCTGGCCGGGCAGTGTGATACCACGTTCTGCACGCGGCAGGCCTGCTGCACCATCCAGCGCCCGAGGTCGATCACCAGCCCGGTCTGCGCGGCCAAGCTGAGGCACTCGGCATGTTCCACCACCGTGCCCCCGGGCCGCTCCCAGCGAAGTAGCGCTTGCAGCGCCACGATCCACCCGCTGTCCAGCCCGCATACCGGTTGGTAACGCGACCCGATCTCGCCGTTCTCGAATTTGCCGGGCATCTCGGCGGCGAGCCGGTACCGGCCCCGCTGCCGGGCATCAGCTGGCGCGTCATACAGACCCCACTGACCGGCGCCACTGCCCTTGACCTGATGCAGGGTCGTGTCTGCGGCGCGGATCAACTCGGCGGGGGAGGTCCCGCTCGCGGCTAGGTGCACCGCGCCAACGCCCGCAGAGACCGCTAGCCCGTGATCGTCGACATAGAATGGCTCGCTGAGCGTGTCGTTGATACTCGCGGCGAACACGCGGGGGTCAGGACTGGTCGGACCATCCTCGATCACGATCGCGAAGTCGTCGGCCCCCAATCGTGCCACCATCGCCGGCTGCCCAGCCACGAGGTCGAGCAGCCGGCGCGCGACCGAGCGCAGCAACGCGTCGCCAGCCCCCCGGTCAATCCCGTTGGTGATGACGGAGAAGTTGTCCAGGTTCACTCGGCACAGCGTGATCATGGCGGACGGACCGGCGGTCCCGAGCACCTTCTGGAGGTGGGACATCAGGTACTGCTCGTTGGGCAGCCCGGTGAGGACATCGTGCAGCGCCTGGGTGGACAGCTCCCGCTGCAGCAGGTGCAGCTCGGTGACGTTCTCGACGACGGTGAGGTGGTGGGTCGGCACCCGGTCGGCGTCGCGCAGTAGCGTTACCCCGACGTGGGTCCAGGCGAGCTCGCCGGTCGCTGCGGTGAGTTGCCGGCGGTGCCTGATCCGGGTCAGCTCGCCGCTGGTCAGCTTGCGGTACGCCTCGGCCAGCGCCGTATCGTCCCGAGCCTGCAACAGGTCCGGCAGCGCCGCGCCGATGAGATCGACCGGCGGGAGACCGACGATGTCGGCGAATGCCCGGTTGGCGGTGACCACCGTGCCGTCGAAGGTGCTGATCGCGATGCCCACCGCGGAGGTAACGAAGATCTCCCGGAACCGGGTCTCGCAGATCCGCAGTTCCAGCTCAGCGTCCTGCTTGGCCTGCAGCAGTGCCTGGGTGGCCCGCTCCTGCTCGTCCAAGGTGCGCTGCTGGAGCGCCTGGGCGTACCCGCTGGCGAGCGAAGCCAGCATCCGCAGCACGGCAGTGCCGGGCTGGTGGAGCTCTTGCAGGTCAGGTAGCCGCGGTAGTCCTTCGGCGAGGACCTCGATGCTGCGGCCGATGCCGCGCGGCTCGGTCAGACCGTGGGCGATCAACTCGACGGCCGCCTCGACCGCTGCCTGATCATCGACCGGTGCCGTCGCCACCGCGGAGACCAGGCGGTCGATCAGCTGTGCCAGGAGGCGTTCGACCTGCGTCCTCGACACCGGCATCATCGGGCTCGCCACGTCAGCCCAGGCCTGAGCGAGCACGGCCCTAGTCAGGCCGGGCTCCGACGGGCGAGCGGCGGTCACGACGTCACCGGTTTACGGCTACCCCGGACGGGAGCCTGCAGGTTTGACGGCAAGAAGCGCCACTCATACGCCGCGCTGGGTCGCGAGACGCTTGGTCTACCCAGACCGTCAGCTGACGCACATCGTGCCTTTCGAACACTACCAAGGGTGGCGTCCAGGGTACTAAGTACGGCACCGAGGTGATTCCGTCATCGAGGTGACCTTGGGCAGGAATCACATAATCACGTAGCGTCACGCGCAACGGAGTCTCGGTCCCTGATCTATGGGCGCCGTTGAGCGTCGGACCGGTCGGCGTCCAGCCGGGCGAGCAGGATGCGTGGCGCGACCATCCGGTACGCATCCTCAATCAGTTCAGCGATCTCGTGCCAGAACGCCTCGTCGCGGGTGACGTCGAGGTACACCCCGATCCAGCCGCGTCCGCCGACGTACGGCGGGACGAAGAAGCGCCGTGGATCGGACTTCACCAGCGCTTGTTGAGCGCCGGCGGGTGCATGGCACCAGAAACTCAGCCGGCCGTCGTGATGGTGGTCGGCGTAGCTGACGAACACCTTCTTGTCACGGACGAAGAAGGTCGGCTCGCCATGGCTGAGCCGCTCGGTGGTCTCCGGCAGTGCCAAGCAGATCGCCCGCAGCCGCGGCAAGGGATCGTCGATCACAAGCGAAGTCTGCCCAGGTCGGCTCAACGTCATGGCGTATGCCCCGGCGGTCACGGTCAGTCGCTCTTATGGGTGATTACGAAGAGTCAAATTTTCGTGCTTTGATAACCCCTGGAGGGGGGTCACATCACCCGAGGGGGTGTAGAAGTGACTACTAATGTGATACTTGTCCTGCTGCTGATGGGCGGGGTCGGTGGTTGGTACTACGGCCGGATGTGTGCCGAGGACCGGCGCTCCGAGTTCGATATGGAGAAGAACTGGAAGGCCCGAAAGGACTACCGGAAGTAGTCCTCGGGCGTGTCCGCCAGTGGTGCTTTCCGACCCCGGTGTGAAGGCTGTCGAGCTCGGAAAGCACCGACGCCGGCTCAGGCGATGGTGTGGGCGTCTTGCGTGCTCCCTCGCCGCACCCACGGCCAGGTGATCATTGCCCAGGCGCCGGCGCCGATTACCAGCTCGGAGACCAGGTACCACGGCCACGGTCCCAACACATCAAGCAGGGACGCGGCCAGCGGCTTGGAGTTGAGGAAACCGTAATTGGTGCCCTCGAGCTGATTGAACGCGAACATGACGAGCCCCCAGCCGATCGTGACCAGCACCGCGACCCGGTAGCTGCGCCAATCCGGTCGTAACCCCACGCCCCAGGTCAGATAGATGGCCGCGCACACCACCAGGCTGTGTATGCCGAAAAATGAAATGAACTCAAGTGACGGGAAGTCGGGTCCGGTCAGCTCCGGGCTGATGAAGGCCTGCGAGGTGAGCGTCAGACCCCAGAAGTAGGTCAGCGCGAATGCCGTCGGAGAGCATGACCACAACGCCCATATGGCGGCCACCGCCGCCAAGTCGCACAGCTGCAACGGAAGTGAGTACTTGATCCCCCACTGCCACGGAAGCAGGTAGTAGGCCTCCACCGGGATCAGGAACACGGCGAACACCACCGCCAACCCCCGGCTCAACCGCCGCTCGAGCGGGGTGCCGCGGTACCGCCGCCCCACGATGACGAGTGCCCCCACGACCACCGCGAGCAGCACCACGACTACGCCATGCGACCGCCCGAACGCCTCGAACTGGCGCGCCGCTCGCACCGGGTCCACGTCCGCCGAGCCTAGCGACGCTCACTCGCGCTCACGCCACCGAAGTTCGCCGACGGATGGGGACCGGCCGCCGCGATACTGTGAACCATGGGGGACAGGAAGGTGGGTCTGCCAGCTGTGCTGCTGCGCAGCGTGGAGAAGGCCATCGGCATGCAGCAGGCGCCGGTAGCCGGCTACGTGGCCCGCCTGCGTCGAGCAAGGGCGAACGCGACGCCGGCAGAGATCATCGCAGTGCTGGAGAAGCGGTACCTGGCGACGGTCACCGGTACTGGCGCTGCCGTGGGTGGTGCCGCGGCCGCACCTGCGGTCGGGACTGCGCTCGCCATCGCGCTCAGTGGAGGGGAGACGGCCCTGTTCTTCGAGGCCACAGTGCTGTTTGCGTTGGCTGTCGCGGAGGTGCACGGCATCCGGGTGGTGGACGTCGAGCGCCGCCGGACGCTCCTGCTCGCCGTCGTTCTCGGTGACAACGGTGCCATGCTGGTGGGGAAGATGACCGGTCGAAGGGGTCAGCACTGGGGGGACCTGTTACCCGAGGCGATACCGCTGTCCTCGATCACCGCGGCCAACAAGGTCCTTGGCCGCTGGTTCTTTCGCCGGTACGCGCGTAAGCAGGGGATCGTGGCGCTCGGCCGGCTCGCACCGCTCGGTATCGGAGCGGCGATCGGGGCTGCCGGCAACCGTGCCTTCGGTCGCACGGTCGTGACCACCAGCCGCCGTGTCTTCGGCCCTCCGCCATCGAGTTTCGCGGACGGCCGCGACGTAATGATCATCGACGGTACGGTCGGCTGAAGCTCTGAGGTACGGATCTCCAGCCTGCAGGGGAACGGACGATCGGGCGGGCATAAGGACACCAGTCGTCAAATCGGTTGCGCACGTCACACGCATCGCGCACAGTGACGCGATCACCGAACCGGGAAGGGAGGCGGCCGTGAAGCTGGCCGAGGCGCTGATCCAGCGGGCGGACGTCACTGCACGGCTCGCGCAGCTCAAGCAGCGTGCCCTGCGCAACGCGCGCCACCACGAGGGCGAGCAGATCGTGGAGAACCCCGTCGAGCTGCTCACCGAGTATGACCGGCTGGCCGGTGAGCTCGAACTGCTGATCCGCCGCATCAACGTCACCAACCTGGCCACCGAGATCGAGCCGGGGGTCACGGTCACCGACGGGCTGGCCCGCCGTGACGTGCTGCGCCTGCGACACCGCATGGTGGTTGAGCTGGCCGACGCCGCAGGCACCCAGCTGGATCGGTTCACCCGAACCGAGCTGCGGTCGGTCGCCGCAGTCGATGTCCGGCACCTGCGCGGACGGGCCGACGAGCTGGCCCGGCTGAACCGGGAACTCGATACCCGTATCCAGCAGGTCAACTGGACGGTCGAGCTAGACGAATAGGCTGAACAACACGATCCGGAAAGGGAGCAAGGGCGGCGGCGTTGGTAGTCGCGGCAGGCGAGGGCGAGCACAACCCGGCCCGGGAAGGGCAGATGGCTGCAAACCATTCGAACGGGCCGAGGGGCCGGCCCGCAGTCACCGCGCAGCCCCGCACGGGGCACACCAGCACCGTGTACCGCACATCGCGCAGCACCACGTGCTGGCTCGCCGGCTCGACGAGGATGGGATAGGGGACCCCGCCGCCCCACACACCCCGACGCACAAAGCCACACCGGGCGTCGAGGGCATCGTCCCGCGGCGTGCCCTCGATGGCTCGTAGCGGTAGCCGAAGACTGCGGCGTCGCTCCCCGGTGACTGTGCACTGTCGATGTGGAATCTCTTGAGATCGACATCTGCAGCGCAAGCATCGCGGTCGGCGTCACGTCGTTGTGCTAGAGCACGGTGAACGAGGGGCGCATGATCGTGAACTGGTAAGGAGAACTGATGGGCGGATCTTCCACGGGCCTACTCTGCTATAAGCCGGAGGGGCAGGAGGAATTCAACCTCGAGACATTCTTCCGAGAAGGAATCGCTCAGGCGTTGCGGGGAAAGGCCCGGCTCAACGTCATGCTCGCCGGTCGCGTCGGTGTCGGGAAAAGCACGCTGGTCAACGCTATTTTCGGCGAGCAGATCGCGCCCACCGGCGTTGGTTCTTCCATTACTCAGACCATTCAACGCTATGCTAGGCCGAACCTTCCGATCTCCGTGTACGACACCCCGGGTATCGAGCTCGGCGTAGAGCCCGAGCTGCTAGCGAAAACGTATCTGACCGAGATCAGGGCCCAGATGGGAGACGATGACACCCGAGTTCACTTCTGCCTCTACTGCGTCCGGGCCAGGGATGAACGTTTCGAGGCTGTCGAGTCAGAGATCGTGCGGGCGCTGGCGAAGGACGTCCTGGTGGCCCTCGTGCTCACGCAGTGCCCTACCCCCGATGACGCCCGAGCCAACAACTTCGCTCGCTACCTCGGGTCACTTGATCTTCCCGTCCTCGACGGGCAATGTTTCATGACACTTGCCGAGGAAGACAATGTCGCGGGCGTCACGTTGCCCCCGTTCGGCCTTCCTGATCTTGTCAGCTCGATTCACCATCAGCTGCCGGACGCGGAGCGGCATACGCTGGCCAGCTGTCAGCGGGTATCGCTAGAGCTCAAGATCGCCGAGGCGAGGCGATTGGTGAACTTCAATACCGGTACGGCGGCAGTGATCGCTGCTACTCCGATCCCGCTGGTTGACGCCATTCCGTTGAGTGCATTGCAAATCAGCATGTTGGGCCAGATCGCCACGATCATGGGTTTCAAGGTCGATCCGAGGGCCGTCGCCACCGCCTTCGCGACGGTCCTCGGTGTGGGCTCCGCGGCCCGAACGGCGGCGAGCTTCTTCAAGATCTTCCCAGGGACCGGAACAACGATCAACACCACCATTGCGTCCACCACGACGAAGGTTTTGGGAGAGGTATTCATCACAGCGTGCACGAACGTGCTGACGCGCCAGATGGCAGGGGCGCAGATAAGTCAGGATGACATCGTGGGTGAGCTTCTCAGAGAGCTTCCACTCCTACTCAACCGAGCCCTCCGCCAGTCGCTGTAGTACCGCCGCTGTGCCTGGCCGACTCAGCACGCCGCTCGCCAGCTCATAACGGTATATCCGGCACCGCACAACGCATCAGCGGTGCGGCAACGGTCCTCGGGCTTGAGCGCTCACTGGCTCGGAGAGCCGCGAAGAGCCGCACACACTGAAGTACAACTCGCACACGGTGCGCCGCAAGATCCCACCGTGGTGTCAGCAGGCTGCGCTTGGGGGGACGGGGCTTGTGTGGCGAGACGCTGCTTCTCGTCATCGGTCCACTGATCGAACTCCTGCGCGATGCCGGCGAAGACCACGTTGCTGAATGCTGCCGTGCTGGACGCCTCCATCAGGCTGCATCGCCCAGCAAGCACGTCATTGATCAGCGTGCGGAAGGCGTCGTTGTCGCTGTGGTCATGCAGCAGGGTGAGCGCGTCCCGAAGTTCTTGGGACAGCTGCGGATCCGGGCATCCGCCATCCATGGTGGGCTCGTGGTCGGCCATCGCTCCTCATTGGTGGTCGTCGGGGGCGCCAGTTGGGCAGCGCAGTCAGCATGCCGCAGAGCGCACCACGTCGCCATTGTGCACGATCGCCGCCGTTGTCCGCCGATCCCACATCGACACGCCCTCGCACGTCTGCCCGCTCCTCTCACCTTGGCGCCGAGCCGGTCCGGTTGCCGGTCGTCCCGGGAGTTCCCGCAGCGTGAGGGTGTGATTTATCACCCAGCGTAACTTTCTGATAATCGTGTGTAACATCCGAGGGGGCTCCATCGGATACTCCAGGCGTACAGATGGTTGCAGATGACCATCGCTAAGATGAACGGGAGATGACACCGTGACTGGCTACTTCAAGGCCTTCGAACACGCACAGAGCGGGTACCGGGGCGATCACTGCGACCGCAGCCGTCACCACAGCCGTCGGCGCAGCCACCGTCGCAGCCACCGCAGTTGCCGCCGTCGTTACGGCTGCTGAGCGGTAGCAGCACCACCTGATGGCAGGGGCCTCACCTCCTAGTGCTGGGGGAGGGCCCCTGCCTCTGCAACAGTGAGGATTGGCTTCCGTGACCACACGGCGGGATGAGCGGCCGGATCAGGCGGCTGGTCGCGGAAGCGCCAGGGGATCGGTGGAGCCCGCTCCCGCAGCCGGCATACGGATGATCTTCCGCTCATTCTGGCCCGCGACCCGGCCGTATCGCGGTCGCCTGCTGATCGGCTTGTTGCTGGTCGTCGTGGGACCGTTCCTCGACACCGCGCAGATCTGGATGTTCAAGCTGCTGATCGACGACGTGCTGACCCCGCGGGATTTCGGTGCCTTCCCCGCGATCGCGGCCGCCTATCTCGGGATCGCGCTGGCGCAAGGGGCGATCTCATTCTCTGATGAGATGTTGACCACCTGGCTGGGCGAGCGGTTCGTGCTGGATCTGCGCACCCGGTTGTTCGATCACCTGCACCGGCTACCGGTGGACTTCTTCAACCGCCGCCAGTTGGGGGACACCCTGTCCCGGTTGACCGGTGATATCGATGCGATCGAGGCGCTGGTGCTCTCCGGAGTGACCCGCACGCTGGCTTACCTATTCGAAATCCTGCTGTTCACCGGCGCGCTGTTCTACCTGAACTGGCAGCTCGCACTGGCGTCCCTCGTCGCCGCGCCGGTGTTCATGCTGGGCGCGCGGCACTTCTCGCGGCGAATCAAGGACGCCTCCCGGGAGCAGCGCCGCCGTTCGGGTTCGGTGACCGCGGTCGCGGAGGAGAGCCTGGGCAATGTGGCGCTCGTGCAGGCTTATGACCGCCACGACGCCGTCACCGAGCGGTTTCATCGGGAGAACCTCGGCCGGTTCACCGCCGAGATGGCCGCTACCCGGCTGCGAGCCCTGTTCGGGCCGTTGACCGAACTGGTGGAGGTCCTCGGGGTGGTGCTGGTGATGGGAGTAGGGGTATGGGCGCTGCAGCACGATCGGATCACCCTCGGGGGACTGCTGGTGTTCCTGACCTACCTCAGCAGGCTGTACAGCCCCATCCGGGGGGCAGGTCGGTTATCCAACACGGTGTATGCGGCCAGTGCCAGCGCTGAACGCATCATCGACTTACTGGGTCAGCAACCCGATATCGGTGATCCCGCTGCGCCGCGCAGCTTGCGCACTGCCAGGGGCAGGGTGGTCTTCCACGGGGTGAGCTTCAGCTATCCCGAAGCCACTGCGCCCGCCCTCGATGCGCTCACCTTCGCGATCGCTCCAGGGCAGACGGTGGCGGTGGTCGGCGCTAGCGGGGCTGGCAAGTCCACGCTGGGCAAACTGCTGATGCGATTCAACGACCCGGACACCGGCCGCATCACCCTCGATGGGTATGACCTGCGCGATCTGCCACTGGCCAGCCTGCGCAGCAACATCTCGGCGGTTCTGCAGGAGACGTTGGTCTTCGACGGGACCGTCCGCGAGAACATCTTGTGGGGCAAACCCGACGCCACCGAGGCCGACCTGGTGGCCGCGGCCACGGCGGCCGATGCGCACGAGTTCATCACCGCCCTGCCCGAGGGATACCAGACGCGCATCGGGCAACGAGGCAGGTTACTGTCCGGCGGTCAACGCCAACGCCTGGCCATCGCCCGGGCCATGATCCGCGACGCACCCGTGCTACTTCTCGATGAGCCCACCACTGGCCTGGACGCCGGCTCCACCCAGCGCGTCCTGGCCCCGATGCGCCGGCTGATGTCCGGGCGCACCACCCTGATCATCTCGCACAACCTGCTCACCGTCACCGACGCCGACCAGATCCTGTTCCTGCGTGACGGGCGGATCACCGGCGCCGGCACGCACCACCAGCTTCTCGCCACCAACGCCGACTACGCCCACCTCTACCGGCTTCACCAGGAGCCTCGCACCCAAGCCAATGCCGACTACGACTTGCAGCCGGAGCTGATATGACCGCCGCGCCCGATCTCGCGGACCCTGCCATCGGTGGCCGGGATCTGGATGGACCTCCCGCGCATCCGCCGGGCCACCAGCTCGCCCCCGGTTATGTAGTGATCGAACACGTGCGCCGGGGGGAGGACCTGGACAGCTACGCGGCCTGGAGTGCTCAACGCTACTGCCGTTGCTTCATCAAGACGCTCCGGCCCGATCTCACCACCGATGCCTCGGCGCGGCGCCACCTGGCGCGCGAAGCTCGCCTGCTGCTGTCCTTGACCCATCCGCACCTGGTCCGGGCCTACGAATACGTCACGCCCGACTCCGGGCAGCCGCCGTTGCTGGTCCTGGAGAACCTCACCGGCGCCACGTTGAGCTACCTCCTCGACGGCGGCCGGGAACGCCTCGGCACCGCGGACCTGGGCCACCTCGGCCAGCACCTGTGCTCGGCCCTGCGTTACCTGCACAGCCGCGACTACCTGCATCTCGACATCAAGCCCAGCAATATCATCGCCAGCGACGGCGTCGGCCGCCTGATCGACCTGAGCCTGGCCCGCCACCCCGGCCGCAGCGCCGGCGGCGTCGGCACACCCGGCTACATGTCGCCCGAGCAGATCACGGGTGGACACCTCGGCCCACCCGCGGACGTCTGGGGCGTCGGCCTGGTGCTCTACCAAGCCGCCACCGGGATCCAACCCTTCGATCTCCCCGATCGCTCCACTTCTGCCAGCTCGTACACCTCGACCATGGTCCAATGCCAGAGCTTGCTGGCCCATCCCGCGCCCAAGGTCCGGGCAAGACGGCGGTTGCCCACCGAGGTGGCCGAGATCATCGACGCCTGCCTGCACCGGGAACCCGACCAGCGACCCACCCTGGAACGTCTCGACGCCGCCCTCGGCACCCTCACCGCCGCGCCGCCCGGATAACCTCAGCGCTGACATGAGCGCGACGTTGCACGCCACCGGACTGGCCGCCGGACATGGCGATCGGATGCTGTTCTCCGGACTCGACCTCGTCGTCACCTCTGGTGATGTCGTCGGGTTGGTCGGAGCCAACGGTGCTGGAAAGTCGACGCTGCTGCGACTGCTGGCCGGGCAGGCCACCCCGCAGGACGGTGCCGTGGTACTGAGCCCACCCGATGCGACCGTCGGGCACCTGCCGCAGGAACCCGACCGCCGACCCGGCGAGACCGTGCGGTCGTTCCTGGCCCGGCGCACCGGGGTGGCTCAGGCACAATCCACGATGGACACCGCAGCGCAGGCACTGACCGGGGGCGGACCCGACCACTACTCCGTGGCGTTGGAGCGCTGGCTGGCGCTCGGTGGCGCTGATCTCGACGAGCGCGCCGCCGAGGTAGCCGCCGACCTCGGGCTCGGGGTGGACCTCGACACCCCGATGACCGCTCTGTCCGGCGGTCAAGCCGCCCGGACCGGGCTGGCGGCGCTGCTGCTGTCCCGCTACGACGCGTTGCTGCTCGACGAACCCACCAACGACCTCGACCTCGACGGGCTGGAACGGCTAGAGCGCTTCGTCACCTCGCTGCGCTCGCCAGCGGTGATCGTCAGCCACGACCGGGAATTCCTGGCGCGCACGGTGACCCGGGTCGTGGAGCTCGACCTGGCCCAGCAGCAGGTCGGCGTGTACGACGGCGGGTACGACTCCTATCTCACCGAGCGAGCTCGTACCCGGCAGCACGCCCGGGAGGCCTACGACTCCTTCGCCGACACCCGGGCAGGGCTGGAGGCCAGGGCCAGGACGCAGCGATCCTGGATGGAAAAAGGTGTGCGCAATGCCCGGCGCAAGGCGACCGACAACGACAAGTTCGTCCGCAAGTTCCGCGCGGAGTCCAGTGAGAAACAGGCCGCCAAGGCCCGGCAGACCGACCGGCTGATCGAGCGACTCGAGGTGGTCGAGGAGCCCCGCAAGGAGTGGGAGCTGCGGATGTCGATCGCCGCTGCGCCCCGGTCAGGCTCAGTGGTGGCGGCGTTGCGGAGCGCGGTCGTTGCGCGGGGTGGGTTCCGGCTCGGCCCGGTGAACGTGACGCTGGGGTGGGCGGACCGGGTGGTCGTCACGGGCGCTAACGGCTCGGGTAAGTCCACCCTGCTCGGGGCGCTGCTCGGCCGGGTGCCGCTGTCCTCGGGAGCCGCAACGCTGGGCCCGGGCGTGCGGGTCGGTGAGATCGACCAGACCCGGGAGCTGTTCGTGGGTGGCGAGCCACTACTGCGGGCGTTCGGTTCTAACCTGCCCGACTGGCCCGAGTCCGAGGTGCGGACCTTGCTAGCGAAGTTCGGGCTGACCGCCGCGCACGTGCCGCGGCCAGCGGCATCCCTGTCGCCGGGGGAGCGAACCCGCGCGGCGCTGGCTCTGCTGCAGGCCCGGGGCGTGAATCTGCTGGTGCTCGACGAGCCGACCAACCATCTCGATCTGCCCGCTATCGAGCAGCTGGAATCCGCGCTGGACTCTTATCCGGGCACGTTGCTGTTCGTGACCCATGACCGGCGGATGCTGGCGGCGGTGCGCACCACCCGTCGCTGGACCCTCGTCGACGGCCAGCTGACTGAATGCTGAGGTGCTCAGCGCTGGCGGGCGTATTTGCCAGTGAGCTGGGCCTGGGCCAGCACCTTGCCCGAGAGCGCGTAGGGCAGATCATTGCGCGGGCTGGCGCCCTCGGCCAAGCCGCTGGGCTCGGACAGGGCGAGCAGCGTGAAGATGAAACGGCGTAGCTTGGCGCTGCCGTATGGGGGACAGGGGCCGGCCCAGTCCGTGCGGCCGTAGTCATTCTTGCCGCCGACGGCACCCGCGGGCACCTTCCCCTCCTCAATCCCGCCGCTGGCCGGGTTGAGCCCGTAGAGAGCCCAGTACACCTGGGTCCCGCCGGGGCTGTCCGGATCTTCGAAGATCAGGACCAGCTCAACGGTTCCCTCCGGCACGTCTGACCACGCCAGTGGGGGTGAGATGTTGTCGCCGTCACAGGTGTACTGGACGGGAAAGACTGCGTTGTCGACGAAGGCCGGGCTGGTGAGTGTGAGCGGCATAGTGGCTCGATGCTACCGCCCATCGCTCAGTCGAGTCGGATACTGCCCAAGAGCTGATCGATGCGTTGCGCGAGTTGTGCGAGGGTCGCCGGGGCGAGCGTGGTCCACGCAGTGCCGTCCGCGCCGCGCACCGGCTGCAGAGTGTACCCACCACGCTCGGTGGCGAGGTAGACCAACGCTGCTCCGGCGGGGTGTCGGGTGCCGTTGCGATCCCGGCGGGCGGCGCCGAATTTTCCACCGCCTGACTTGGGTCCGCGGATCATGGTCGCGAAAGACCGGGCGTGGGGGGGGGCAAACCCGCCGCGGACCAGTCGGTTCTCCAGCTGCTCCCCGGTGAGTCCCGGTTTCCCGTCTTGGGCGGGTTGCGCCAGCAGCTCCGAGGGGACCGATACCGACGATCCCGGCCCGGCGGGACGATCAGGCAGCTGCCGGGCGACCGCGGTGCACAGCTCGCCGGCCGGCCCAGTGCGTACCAGCAAGCGATGCGCAGCGAGCATCGCCAGTACCGCCCAGTCCCCCCGTGATCCAGCGAGCAACCGCACTGGAGTGGTTCCGGCGTGCACCGATCCGTTGATCTCGTGTTGGGGATTGGCCAGCAGGCGCAGCGAGTCCGCCACCTCAGGCTCCACGCCTCGGCGATCGGCCAGCCCCCGCGTCCGTAAACCGTCGAGTGTGCCGCCTATCCGAGCTCGATGCTCGTTCTCAGTTAGCTCTGGTAGCCCCGGCAGGTCCAGGTTCCAGTGCCGGGTACCCAGGCCCAAGGTGTGCCAGAGCGCGCGATACTCCTCGTGGCTCAGGTCAACCGCGATGCCGCTCATGGGCAGTCTCCGGCCTCAGTAGTCGGCGCCGATCACGGGCGGAGCCGTGGGCGGCAGGTCACCGACGATCGCGTTCGAATCGTCGTGCAGGAGATACTTGCTGCGGTGCTCGCGGTCCTGCTCGCCCCGCTGGCTGCCGCCTCCGGCGAACGGTGCTTGACCGTATTCAGCTCCACCGGCACCGCGCGTTGCGCCTGCGCTGCCGCGGACACCGCTCATCTCGCCGGCAGAGGGTGGGAAACCAGCGGTGGGCCGCGGGCCGAACTCAGCACTGGGCCGCGGGCCGAACCCGGCGTGGCTTGCTCCACCGCCGCGGCTGGCACCGGCGAGTCGGGTCCCACCGCGAGCGCCCATCGGCCTCGCTGCGGTGCTGCCGCCGAATCCCGCGCTGGCCGCCAGCGCGCCGGGGGTCAAGCCCTCGTTGGGTGTCGGGTTGCTTGCCCACTGGCCTGGCAGCGCGACGTTGCCCGCCGGCCCAGCGGGTCCACCCGGAGCGAGTTGCGAAACCGTGGCTGCCGGCGGGCTGGTGGCCGGCTGATGCGCAGCTGGCTGATGTGTTGCTGGTTGGTGAGTTGGTGGTTGGTGAGCCGCCATCACGTGGGCCGACTCGCCGCCACCCCCCATCGCCGGTGCGGTGGCGGCTCCCCCGATGCTGGCGCTGGTCAGCGGTAGCGATCCGACACTTCCATCCAATGCTTGTGGCGCGGTAAAGGCAGGTGCGGCATCAATGTTGGGATTGGAGCTGGTCTGATACACCCGCATAGCCTGGCGGGCCTGCTCCGCGGCATCCTGCTGGCGCTGCTGCGCCTTCTCCTCCTCGGAGGTCACCCCCGGGAACCAGTCCATTTTCTCCGCGGCCCATTCACCGGGGTCGCTGAACAAACCGGTCGATTTCGGTGCTGGCGGAACTGGTGGGACGCTGTTCTTGGCCGTGACCCAATAATCGGCCTGCTCCTGCGTCCGCTGCGCTGCTTTGGCTGCGACTTGCGTGACATCGTCCATCCACGGCACCATCGCGCCCACAGCCGACACCGACGCCTGCGCCGCCGCACCCTCCCTAGCCGCGAGGACGGTACGGATCGCGCGCTGAACGTAGGATTTACCGATCTCTCCGACGTTGCCGCCTAACCGCTGCCACGCCTGGCTGGCCTGCTGCAACGCCTCGGAGCCTGCGCCGCCATTGATATGATCGAAGATCACCTGATGGCTAGTTTCGTCGTAGTTGAAGTCTGTTCCCATCGTTGCCCCTCAAGCCTTCGGCGGCAAATTCATCAGCACGGCCGCAGTCACCTGCTTACCCACCTCACACGCCTGCTGCGGGTTATTCTTGAGCTCCTCAGACTCGTAAGTCACAGAGACACTTTGACGCTCCGCCGCCTTGACATCGATGTCGCAGATGGGCTCATCAACGAGCGGCCTCGACACCAGGGCTGGATAACCCGCGATTTCGGTGAGCTCAAAGGAGGGACGGTTTTGATCCTGAGCAAAACCAGTTTCCAAGGTTGGATTATTGGTAAACATGCTCAGATCTACCGTTCGAGTTACTTCGCGCTCCCGCGTGGTACGTGTCCATTTGCAATCCAGGGTGCCAAGCAGACCATCCCGTTGTTTCGGTGGAAGGTCAAGCCCGAACGCAGTCGCCTGCTGCGCGGTCAGCAACTCGCACGGCCGCCGAGCCATCGCTGCGACATCGCGTGGGTTCTTCACTGGGGGGATCGGACTCTCGGCCTGCGTGGGGCTTGGCTGAACCTGCGTAGGTGATGAGCCTGTGCCGGTCGCGCACCCTGCCAGCACGATGAACGAGCCGCACGCGATCACGCCTGCCACTAGACGGGGCCTCATAATGGCAAACCGGGACTCGGCTGCGGAATATTGAGCTCCTCAACCTGCAGGTAAATCTTCAGGTCCTCTCGCAACTTGTGCGCTAGGTCCTTGAGTTGCAGTGCTCCAGCGGCAAGCGTCGCTTCGAGGTTGTTCACTCCTGTATCCGAAGCCCATTTGCCGATTTGCTCGACCGCGTTCAAACTGACCCCGTCGATGCCCGGAGCGGGGATCCTCGCCAGACTTCGAGCTGTCTTCGCTTGTTCCTTAAAGAACTCCGCGGCGTGTTCGAGGTCGGCGATGGCCTGGGGCAGTTCCTCGTAGTTGATCGAGAAACCGGCGGCTGCGCCGTTGCCGCTGAGGAGGGCATCCAGTGGTGCGCTGGTTAGCACGTTGCCGGTGTCGCCGGCCGGGGCGGACCACTGGCTCTCGCTACTCACCGTGTTCCCCTTGTACGCATGGTGTGCATGTCAGCCCAGCAGTGTGCCATACCCGCCGCTGACTAC
>CAXUFG010000086.1:0-19944 GCA_964250265.1 uncultured Pseudonocardiaceae bacterium
GGTCTGTGGGCGCACCCGGCCCCCAAGTCGCCCCCCCGGTGCGCCCACACACCTCCAAAGCGGACGCAGTGCAACGGGCCATGCAGGCGGTCCTGCCGGGCGCCAGGGTCGGCTTCGAAGTGTTCGATCGCAAGACCGGCAAGGTGCTGACCAGCCACAATGCTGATCAGCGGTTCGCCGCCATGTCGCTGGTCAAGCTGCTGATCGCGCTGGACGTGCTGTGGCCAGAGACAACGAGGCGGTCCCGGACGGCGCCACGCGAGAGGAACTGCACCAGCTACTCGCTCGCAGCGACGATCAGATCGCCAACAGGCTCTGGACCTCCGGCGGTGGTCCCGCCATCGTGACCAGGATGGTCAGCAGGCTTGGGCTCAGCTGTACCCGCCCGCCCAGTGATCCCGGTGAGTGGGGCGACACCCTGATCTCAGCGCAGGACATGGTGACCGTTTACCGCTACATCACCGATCGGCTGCCCGAGCCCGACCGGGACGTGATCCTCACCGCGCTAGCGGATACGTCCAAGATCGCCGTGGACGGGTTCGATCAGTACTTCGGTATTCCGGACGGCATCCCGCACACCCGCCGGGCGGTCAAGCAAGGCTGGGGGACCAGCGGCTCCCAGGCGGTGATGAACAGCACCGGTCTGGTCGGGTCGGACTGGCGCTACATCGTGATAGTGCTCGCCTCCGCGCCGGCGAAGTCCTATTCCACGCTTCCCGCCGCGGTCACCGCTGGAGCGCGCGCATTGGCAAGCCTGGTCAGCGCAGCTGGGTGATAGTCCGGTTGCCTGATCCGCAGGCTTGTAGCGTTGAGTACGGCCTTCGCGGCGCCGAACCCCGCTGCCCGAACTCTTCTGACCCGCAGCGAGCGTGAGTACCGCCTGCCTCGCAGGACGCGGAGCGCGGGAGCGATGGCACACCGATGCAGCCCCGATATCACCACGACGACACCCATGCGGCCGGTGCTGCCCAGCTCGGGACGACATCGGCGAACGGAGGCGTACCGCGCTGGGTCACGACGGCGGTCAGCAGGATCGCAGCAAGTGCCGCAAGCATCAGTCCGCAGTCGAGCACGTATCCGGCCCAACTCAGGAACTCTAAACGGGCGCGGACTGGTTCGGCCCGCAGTGCCTTCGACGCGACCCGCTGCGTCTCAGCGAGCAGCGCGTCAATGTGAGCGTCGAGACCTTCCGCGAGTGTCCTCGTCACCTGCCACCGCAGGGCCTCGGCTGCCTGCAGGAGACGATGGTCGAGCTCCCAGATTCGCCACCCGACCTGGGCGGTCAGGACGTCGGGCGCCGCGTTCAGCGCACCGGCGCCGGCATAGCGTCCCGCGTCCACCGCTGCTCCTCGGGCATCGGCGCTGGCTGTGCCTTGTCTGGCTGCTCCTTGGGCACCGGGTTCATCACCGGCTCCGCGGTGAATATCGGACTGTCCGGCCGATGTCCATCGCCGTCTCCTCCCGTGGCGCCCACGGTTCGCCACATCGGGCAGCCGCTATGTGCCCGCGGCCGGTACCGGGCAAGGCAGACGCCCACGCCACACTGCAGAACGCAACAGGATCACCAGGGAAGGAATCCCAGTGTCCGGTTAGCCCAATACTGGCGAATAGGTCATCCTCCCGCAACCGCCAGGAAAGATGTCACCATGGGTACGGTCGCTGCGCCCGCCGCGAGGGTGCCCGCCGGCCAGCGCGCGCCGGGGCCGCGGTTGGTACGGTGCATCCGGTCACGGCGTGACAAGGAGTGTGGTCGGTCGACGCGGTCACCAACTCCATAGTAAGGAACGCTCGATTCCGATGATAAGAATAACGGCGGCTGCCTGCGGCGCGGCGCTCGCGCTGATGCTCGCCGGCTGTGGCTCGAAGGGCACGCAGAACCAGGCGGGGACCGGCGACACCCTCAATCTGGGTGCCTCGATGTCGTTGAGCGGCTCGCTGGAGAAGGAAGGCAAGCTGACCCAGCAGGGCTACGACTACTGCGTCAGCACGGTCAACGCCAAGGGCGGCGTCAAGATCGGCGCGCGGACCCTGCGGCTGCACGTCGACTACCAGGACGACCAGTCCCAGCCGGACACCGCCGGCCAGCTGGTGGATCAGTTCAACGACAAGGGCTACAAGCTGATCCTCGGCCCGTACGGTTCGGCCACCACCGGGGCGGCCATGCCGGTCGTCGAACGCAACGGCCAGGTGATGGTGGACAGCTCCGGCGCCGATGACAAGCTGTTCACCAAGGGCTACCAGCGCACTTTCGCGGTGCTCTCCCCGGCGTCGGTGTACGCCGCCTCGATCGTCAACGCGATCAACGAGCTGGCCATGCCCAAGCCCGCGAGCATCGTGTTCCTCTCCGCCGATGACGGTTTCTCCAAGACGGTGGCCGCGGCCGGCGAGGCCCGGGCCAAGGACCTGGGCCTCACCGTGCTGCCCGGGCAGCAGTTCCCCGCCGGCGCCACCGATGTGTCCAGCGCGTTGACCAAGGTCAAGCCGGGAAAGCCGGACGTGATCGTCGGCTCGGTGCATCTGGCGGAAGGGATCGCCATCGTCAAGCAGGCCGCCGAACTGGAGGTGAAGCCGGCCGGCGGCTTCGCCGAGACGGTCGCCCCGCCGACGCCGGATTTCGTCCAGACGCTGGGCAGCAAGGCCAACGGTGTGCTCAGCTCCAGCCAGTGGGTGCCCGAGGTCAAGGGCTCTGAGGCCTTCTTCGGCAGCGCGACCGATTACCGCGACGGTTTCCGGGCCGCGGTGGGCCACGAGCCCGAGTACCACAACGCCGAGGCCACCGCAGCCTGCCTGGCGATGGTCCTCGCGGTGCGCGATGCCGGCTCGACTGACCCGGACAAGGTGCGTAACGCCTTGGCAGCGCTGGACGAGCAGTCGTTTTTCGGCCCGCTGAAATTCAATGACAAGGGCGAGAACATCACCAAACCGATGTCGGTGGTCCAGATCCAGAACGGCAAGCTGGTCACGGTCTGGCCGAAGGATCAGGCGGCCGGCGCCTTGATCTGGCCGGGCGCCAGCGGGTGAGCTCGTTCTGGCAGGCCACCATCTATGGGCTGCTGCAGGGCGGTCTGCTGGCGATGATCGCGGTGGGGTTCTCCCTGGTGTGGGGCGTGATGAACGTCATCAACCTGTCCCACGGCGCCTACGTGCTGCTCGGCGCGTACACGGCGTGGGAGCTGCACGCCGCATGGGGGCTGGACCCGCTGCTCGGCGCGGTAGCCGGTGGAGCCGCCATGTTCGTCGTCGGGTACGCGGTGCAGCGGCTGCTGGTCAACCGGATCGTCAACGCGCCGATCTTCCTCACCCTGCTGCTCACCTTCGGGTTGCAGCTGGTGCTGGTACAGGGCATGGCGGTGCTGTTCAGCGCGGACTACCGCTCGATTGCGACGTCGTATGCCTCGGAGTCCTTCGGGATCGGTGACGTGCGGGTGCCCTACGGGCGGTTGATCGCCTTCGGGGTGGCCGCGGCGGCCACCGCGGCGCTGGTCGTGTTCGCCCGGCGAAGCCGCACCGGCATCGCCATCCTGGCCACCGGGATGGACCGCACCGCGGCCCGGCTGATGGGCATCAACGCCCGGCATGTCTACGCGCTGACCGCCGGCATCGCCGCCGCCCTGGCCGGCGCCGCCGGCGCGATGGTGGGCCTGGTCGGCACGTTCAGCCCCCCGGATGCGGCCCGGTTCACCCTGCTCAGCTTCGTGATCTCGGTGCTCGGCGGGTTGGGCAACATGTACGGCGCGCTGCTGGGCGGGTTGGTACTCGGGGTGGTGCAGGCCTGGGCCGGCCAGTACCTGCCCGGCACCTGGGTGAACGCGGTCGCGTTCGCGGTACTGGTCGGGGTGCTCATCGTGCGACCTGCCGGGCTGGCCGGCCGGGCGTTGTACGCAGCCCGGGTGGAGGCAGCGTGAATCGCGCTCTGGTGAGTGCGCTGGCCTGTGCCGCGGTGGTGGTCGGGATGGTCGTGTTGCCGAGCCAGCTCTACACCGGGCAGGTACGGGTCGTCACGGCGGTGCTCATGTTCGTCGCGCTGGCCCAGGCGTGGAACATCATCGGCGGGTTGACCGGTTACGCCTGCTTCGGCCAGGTCGCGTTCTTCGGGATCGGCGGCTACACCACCGCGGTGCTGATGGAGCACGCGAGCTGGTCGTTCTGGTGGGCGCTTCCGGTCTCCGCGGCCGGGTGTGCGGCGTTCGCGGGCCTGATCGGGCTGCCGCTGCTGCGACTGCGGGGTCACTACTTCGCCATCGCCACGCTCGGCGTGGCCGAGGGGATGCGGGAGGTGGTCACCAACTTGGGCCCGCTGACCGGCGGCGGTGCCGGGATCACCGTGCCGACGGTGGCCGGCCGGGGTACGCCCTGGCTCGGCAACGACGGGTTCTACCTGCTGTTTCTGACTCTGGCTGTGCTGGCCGTGGCGGTAGCGGTGCTGCTCTCCCGCAGCCGGTTCGGGTACGGATTGCGGGCGATCAACCAGGACGAGGATGCGGCCGCGGCCGCCGGGGTGAACACCACCCGGGCCAAGGTGGCAGCGCTGGCCATCTCGGCCGCGATCACCGGGCTGGCCGGCTCGGCGTATGCGTTCCAGCAGGTCACCATCTACCCGCAACGCCTCTTCGACGTCGACATCACGGTGACGATGATCGTTATGGTGGTGATCGGGGGAGCCGGCACGGTGCTCGGGCCGCTCATCGGCGCGGTCGGCCTGCAGTTCGTCTCGGAATACCTGCGGCAGGCCTACCCGCAGGAACACATCCTGGTGCTCGGTGCGGTGATCGTGTTCGTCGTGCTGCTGTTCCCGGCGGGACTGCTCGTCGCCGTCCGAGACGTGGTGTCCGGGCGCCGGATCTCCCTGCTCGAGACGATCCGGGCCTACCGGCTGTGACAGCGCCGGTGAAAATCCAGGCGGTATTGGAGACCCGGGCTCTGACTCGACGGTTCGGTGCGCTGCGGGCCCTGTCGGGTGTGTCGCTGTCCGTGCAATCCGGCACGATCCTGGGAGTGATCGGCCCGAACGGCGCCGGCAAGTCCACGTTGATTAACTTGATCAGCGGGCACTTGCGGCCGAGTGGCGGCACGGTACTGATCGACGGGACCGATCTGACCGGCGCGCCGCCATGGCGGATCGCGCACGCCGGGGTGGCCCGGACCTTTCAGATCGTCAAGCCGTTCCGTGGTCTGACGGTGCGGGAGAACGTGGCGATCTCCGCGATGTACGGCCACGCCCGGTCCGCTACCAAGCGGGGGGCGTTCGAGCGGGCCGATGGGGTGCTCGAGTCGCTGGCGTTGACCCCGCTGGCGCGGCGCAGCCCGGCTGAGCTGTCCGTTGGCGACGCGCGCCGCCTCGAGCTGGCCCGGGCGCTGGCGGCCCGCCCGCGGCTGCTGCTGCTCGATGAGGTGATGGCCGGGCTGCTAGCGGCGGAGATCGAGACCATGGTTGCGCTGATCAGGACGGTGCGGGCCGAGGGCGTCACGGTGCTGGTGGTGGAACATGTGATCAAGGCGATCGCGGCGGTCAGTGACGAGATCTGCGTGCTGCACCACGGCGAGGTCCTCATCCGCGGCGCGCCGCAGGCGGTGCTGTCCGATCCGCAGGTGATCCGGGCTTACCTCGGTACCCGCTACACCCACCCGGAGGGCCAGCGGTGATGGGATTGCCGGCTCAGCCGGCTGTGACGCTACTGGACGTGGCCGGGCTGAGCGCCGGCTACGGGCGGGTGCAGGTACTGCACGGTGTTGACGCGACAGTCGCCGGCAACGAGATCGTCGCGCTGGTCGGCTCCAACGGCGCGGGCAAGACCACCCTGCTGCGCGCTCTGTGCGGGCTGATCGCTCCGTCCGGGGGCCGGATTTTCTTCGCTGGCCAGGACATCACCGGGCAGCGGGTGGAGTCGGTGGTCCGGCGCGGCCTGGCGCATGTTCCCGAGGGCAGGCGGCTGTTCGCCGGCCTGTCCGTCCGGGACAACCTCCGGCTCGGCGGATGGGTTTCCCGCGCCGCCGACATCGACCGGGTACTCGCCCTGTTCCCCCAACTGGGGACGCGCCTGGATCAGGTAGCCGGCACGCTCTCCGGTGGTGAGCAGCAGATGTGCGCGATCGCCCGCGGCCTGATGAGCCGACCCAAGCTGATCATGATCGACGAGCTGTCACTGGGGCTGGCGCCGCTGGTGGTGGACGAGATCCTGGCCAGGCTGCCCGACATCGCCGCCGCCGGCACCGCCGTGCTGCTCGTCGAGCAGGACGTGGACGCCGCCCTGTCCGTATCCACCCGCGCCTACGCCCTGGAAACCGGCCGGATCGCCTTGTCCGGCCCCGCGCCCGCCCTCCGCGCCGACCCCCGAATCCAGCACGCCTACCTGGGCGAGCTTTGACCCGATTAGCAAGTATTCACGTTGTGTGGGATGGAGTTTACTGATGCGCGAGAGAATCGCCGATAGAGGACGACCGGACTAGCCCGCCAGATGAGCCGTGGAGCATGCTTCGTTTGAGCGGGACCAACGGGTGCCGGTACTCCAGGTTGCCACGAACGGAAAACTCTGGTACAGAGGGCGCTAGTGAGCCGAGCGCCGAACATCGGAGGAGAGGATATGGTCGATCTAGTCATCGAGGCGATCGATGAACACCTGGGGTCAGAACAATTCAGATACGTCGCAACCCGCGCTTGGTGGATGGCGCACTTTGGGACTGCAACAAGGCAGTACACCTATCTGGCGGAGAACTTATCCCAGATGTGGGTTCCGAGCGATCAAGGACGAGACTGGCTTCTCGACCGGCAACTCACCGGTCGTCGAACCTGGTTGCAGGGCAGCCACGAACAGGCTGTGTTCGATGGGTTCGACGTCCGCGATAAGTGGCCAACCGGCGAATGGATGGCGCCATACGGTGCCTTCTTCGCAGCAGACGAAGGCCGCGAGCCTTGCGTTAGACGAGGAACGTGGCAGGCTCCGACTCCAGGTTTCCTCGCCGAGCTACCCCGTGACCCGCAAGAACTTTACGAGCAGCTCGAGGAGGCCAGTCCATCCGATCGGCCAGGGTATACAGGAGTACTGGTGTACGCGTTAGATTTATTGCGAACCGCACTTGTTCCGGCGGACCTACGCGAAACGCTCTATCGAGCGCTACTCGTGCTTCCCGGAATGACGATTATCGAGGACGCCGAGAACATGGATGAGAGAGCAAGCGTCGCGCTCTCCCGCGATGACGGTATTCGCCGAACAGAGATTTTTCTCGACCCCAAGACTGCTCAGTTTATCGGCGAACGCAACACGCTGACCTGCGAAGATGTACACGGCCTCAGTGCAGGAACGGTGACCAAGTGCACATCGGTCAGCACGGCAGTGGTCGACATGATCGGAGCAATGCCGCCTTCTGTATGAAGAAGGGGCCTCCAATCCCTACGTAGATCGTAAGTATCCCAAGCCGCGCGACGCCTGCCCAGCTCTGCGCGATACCGGGCAGGCGTCGGGCGTCAGTTACCGAAACCTTCTCGGCAGCCGGGACCACAGGTGATCTAGCTGATCACCTGTTGAATAGCATCATGGAGTAGATGTTATCATTGAATATGTCGCCAACGTAGGCACGATCCCCATAGAGCACATCGCTTCGCACACCTCCATAATAGGTATCCGTGAAGAGCCGCTGGGCATTGCAGCTGTTGTAGTAATAGTACGAACTGATGCCGTTCACCGAGAATTCTAAACCTGTCATGTCGGTGAGTCCATATCCGGAGTAGTCACATGGTCCGTCATCACCATAGACGCTGTCATAGTATCCCACATAGTTGGCATCTTCGTAGAAAACCGCGAGCAGCGCCGAACTTTGCGGCGCAACAAGGGTTGCAGAATTGCGGTCAGTGGAGCATTTTCGTGAAACAATGCTCGAAGCTTTTGTTGTGTGATCCCTATGAACCAATGTAGTGCAGAACTGGCTCCCTCCGTGTGCGCCGGGTTCCGGCGTGGCCGCGTTCGCGGCCGAGGTGGACCCTCCTATGAGGGTGAGGAGGATTACTCCCGACAAGACGCTTGCGAGTCGGTGACGAGTGGTCATGGTTACCCCAGAAACGTAGATATATAGCCGAGGGTGGAGTCCCGGCCCGGTTAGATTCCCTTGGCGCTGCCGGGTACGACGCTGCCTCTCGAAAGTGAACGGACAATTTCCGGAGGGTGAAGGAGGGATTGAAAAGAGCCCCACGAGGGACTACTCATTATGCTTTCGGCGGTCACGCGGCGATGATGCCCGACCGTCGCGTCGGGGATGCAGACTGCAGCGTTTGACCCCTCGTTGTGACCGCAACCAACGGATCACCAGCACAGTCGCGCGGCCTGCTGGACACGAGCATCGTCACATCGCTGCCTCGGCTGAACGATCCGAGTGTGCTTCCAGAAACGCCCCTGATCTCGGCCCGAACGGCGCCGGCAAGTCCACGCTGATCAACTTGATTACCGGGCACCTGCGGCCGAGCGCGGGCAGGGTACTGATCAACGGTGCCGATCTGACCGGCGCGCTGCCATGGCGGATCGCGCATGCCGGGGTGGCCCGGACCTTTCAGATCGTCAAGCCGTTCCGTGGTCTGACCGTGCGGGAGAACGTGGCGATCTCCGCGATGTACGGCCACACCCGGGCCGCTACCAAGCGCGGGGCGTTCGAGCGGGCCGATGGCGTGCTCGAGTCCTTGGCGTTGACCCAGTTGGCGGGCCGTAGCCCGGCTGAGCTGTCCGTCGGCGACGCGCGCCGCCTCGAGCTGGCCCGGGCGCTGGCGGCCCGCCCGCGGCTGCTGCTGCTCGATGAGGTGATGGCCGGGCTGCTAGCGGCGGAGATCGAGACCATGGTTGCGCTGATCAGGACGGTGCGGGCCGAGGGCGTCACGGTGCTGGTGGTGGAACATGTGATCAAGGCGATCGCGGCGGTCAGTGACGAGATCTGCGTGCTGCACCACGGGGAGGTCCTCACCCGCGGGGCGCCGCAGGCAGTGCTGTCCGATCCGCAGGTGATCCAGGCCTACCTCGGCACCCGTTATACGCACCGGGATGGCCAGCGGTGATGGGATCGCCGGCTCAGCCGGCGGTGACGCTGCTGGACGTGGCCGGGCTGAGCGCCGGGTATGGCCGAGTGCAGGTGCTGCACGGCGTGGACGTGACGGTGGCCGGCAACGAGATCGTCACGCTGGTCGGCTCCAACGGCGCCGGTAAGACGACCCTGTTGCGCAGCATCTCCGGGCTGCTCACCCCGACCGCGGGCCGGATCCGGTTCGCCGGCCAGGACATCACCGGCCAGCCGGTCGAGTCTGTGGTCCGGCGGGGACTGGCGCAGGTGCCTGAGGGCCGGCGGCTGTTCGCCGGTTTGTCGGTGCGCGACAACCTCCGGTTGGGCGGGTGGGCCACCCACAGCGCCGATCTCGACCGGGTGCTCTCGCTGTTTCCCCCCTTGACCCAGCGCCTGGACCAGATCGCCGGCACGCTGTCCGGCGGCGAGCAGCAGATGTGTGCGATTGCCCGTGGCCTGATGAGCAACCCGAAGCTGATCATGATCGACGAGCTGTCGTTGGGCCTGGCGCCGCTGGTGGTCGACCAGATCGTGGCGAGACTGCCCGGCATCGCCGCAGCCGGCACCGCCGTGCTGCTGGTGGAGCAGGATGTGCACACCGCGCTGTCGGTGTCCACCCGAGGCTACGTGCTGGAGACCGGCGTCATCGCGCTGTCCGGCGCGTCCCGCCAACTCCGCGCCGACCCCCGTCCAGCAGGCCTACCTCGGCGAACTGTGATCCTGGGTGACACGGGCGCGGTACATCCGATCAATCTCGTCCTTGATCGACGACCAGTCGGAGACCGGGATCGGTTCGGCGTCCAGCACCCGACGCGCAGCCTCGGCGCGGTCCGGCCCATCATCGGGAAACGCCGCATCATGCTCAGAAGTCGCAAGGACCTCCACAAGCAGCGCGGGCTTACCGCCCATCAAGGCGATCAGCTTGCTCCGGGCCCGGTAGGCAGCTGCGCCCCACCAGCGCAGTCGAGCACCGAACCGGTGATGTATCCGTTGGTTGCCAGGGCGACGATCGCCTCGGCGACGTCCTCGGGGTGACCTACGCGGCCGGCGGGTACCCAGCCGGCGACGGCATCGAAGGTGCTCTGGCGCAGCTCAGAGGGCTGGGCATTCCACCACGGCGTGTCGATGACGCCGGGCGAGACCGCGTTGACGCGCCGCGGCGCGAGCTCGGCGGCCAGCGGTGCGACCATTGCCTCCAGCGCCCCGTTGATCGCCGCCAGGCCGCTGGTGCCAGGCAGCGCCGAACGCGCCGAACCTGCGGTGACGAACACGATCGCCGCGTCGTCAGCGAGCGACGAGAGCGTTTGCTTCAGCGCGCTGACCTGCGGCCAGAACTTGCCCTCGAAGCCCGTTCGCAGGTCGTCGAGCACCAGCTGATCCAATGGTCCCGCGCCCACTCCGCCGCTCAATGCGAGAACGAGCACATCGATCGGGGCCACCGAGGCGGCGAGTTCGCGCACCGCAGGTGCATCGCTCGCGTCCAGGGCCGCGCCACGCACGCCGTCGCCGAGCCGCTCAAGAGCCTGAGCAAGCCGCCGTCCGTCGCGGCCTGCGATGACGACCTCATCGCCGCGCGCGGCGAAGGATCGCGCGGTGGCCTCCCCGATCCCGGACGTCCCACCCAGTACCAGCACTGTCGCCAACGCGGGCCTCCAGCTGTGTCGAGTCACGCCGTCCCGACGGTATACCTGGACACGGTGTCTCGACAACTGTCAGACTCGCCGGATGCCCGCACGGCCCCATACCGGACGCCGCCGCAATGAGGCAGGCCGCCGCGCCATCCTGGACGCGACGTTGCGGCTGCTGCGCAAGCGCGGTACCGACGCTCTGACTATCGAGGCGATCGCCCGCGAGGCCGACGTGAGCCGCCAGACCATCTACCGCTGGTGGCCATCGCGCGCCGCGATTCTCTACGAAGCAGCAAGCCGGACAGCGAGTGAGATTGTCCCCAGCGCACCAGACACCGGATCGCTGCGCGAGGACCTCCGGGCCT
The DNA here is from genome assembly GCA_964250265.1 of uncultured Pseudonocardiaceae bacterium. GTDB lineage: Bacteria > Actinomycetota > Actinomycetes > Mycobacteriales > Pseudonocardiaceae. Next base: position 11,030 of record CAXUFG010000086.1, read on the forward strand.
TCCTACGGGCGACCTACGAGGGCGCCGCTCGTCCGGAGATCACTCCCGTGCTCCGCGCGCTGGCCTCCGAGAGCCTGCGTGACGAGCAGTCAGCAGCAGCTTTGCGCGAGTTCACCGCTGAGCGCCGAGCCGCGCTGCGGGCACTGTTCGAGCGGCACGGCACCCGGCGCCGGCACGCGGAGCTGCTGGTCGACCTGGCCTACGGCCTCCTGTGGTACCGAGTGATCGTCGCCCACCAACCGCTTGACAGCCACGCAGCTGACGCCGTCGCCGAAGCCCTCACCAACGGTAGGTGATGCTGAGAATTAGCGACGCTGTCTTGGTGAATTCAAAGACACGGGGTGTCTCGTCTCGAGAACGTCGTTGGCTGCTCGGGCGAACGCCCGGATTTTCGCGGAGCGGTCGCGGCTGAGCCAGACGAGTGCGGTCTGGGAGACCGGCATGTCGCGGATCGGAACGGCAACGACGCCGGGGTGGGGATAATGATCGAGAAAGGACGGCACGGTCGGGTGCACGATTTCACCGAGCGCGACTCGGAGCGGTGTCTCCGCGACTGCGTGGCTTTCGGTGCGACGCAGCCGCTTTCCGGAGGGGGTCCGGGGCGGAACGAATGCGTCCATCACTTCGCGGGGCAGCGTGGGGACGTCCGTGACGGCGTAGCCGGCGAGGTCCTCGATGCAAACGGACTCGCATCCGGCGAGTGGGTGGTCGGTGGCTACCGCGAGGACCCGCGGTTCGGTGGAGAGGATCGGCCCGATCGTGATGTCGGGACTGTGCAGGGGCAGTCGCATGGCGAGCAGGTCGAGCTCGCCGTGGCGTAGCCAATCAATTTGGTCACGGGCGAATCCGGTGTTGGTGACGACCACACTACAGGCGGCGTAGCACGCCTCGAAGGCCTTGACGATCTCGATGAGGTGCGGGCCGCCGTTGCAGGTCGAGTACATGCCCAGCCGCAGCGTGCCCGAGATGCCCGTTACGGTTTCCTGGGTCAAGGCGATCGCTTGCTCAAGCGCGTAGTAAGCCGAGCCGGCTGATAGCCGCAGTTGCTCACCGGCGGGTGTCAGCCGGACGCGGCGACTGGTGCGCTCGAACAGTCGCCCGCCGACGCGGCTCTCCAAGATGCGGATCGTCTGGCTGACGCGCGAAGGGGTGAGCCCGAGCCGCTCGGCGGTGCGCCCGAAATGCAGCTCCTCGGCGAGCGTGAGGAACGTCCGGATCTCGCGCAGCTCGACCGCTGAGGGCATCGTGAAGCCACGCTACACGCTGGAGTGAACGATCGGTACTTGTTCACATTGCCCCGCAGCGATCAAGCTGGAAGCGGGATTCCGCTGCCCCTGAGGGAGAACAGGATTAGGTGCCAGTACCGACGATTCTCGTGTTCGGCGCAACGGGTGCCATCGGCGGGGCCCTCATCAAGCAGCTCATGCCGGATCACGCCGAGGCGCGGGCCCGGCTCATCGCAACGACGCGAAACAGTGCGGCTGCAGCCGGATTCGAGCGGCTCGGCATCGAATGCCGCCGCATAGATCTCGATCACGCTGGGGACCAGGGGCTCGAACCGGTCCTGCGCGCGGTGCGGGGCGTGGACCGGGTCTTCCTCGTGACGAGTTACGACGTGAAGATGCTGGTCCAGTCCAAAGCCGCCATCGATGCCGCGAATCAGGCCGGTGTCTCGCACATCGTGCACCTCGGCGCGCACGCCAGCCCGGTCACCACGATCGTCCATCTCGGGTGGCACCAGATGATCGAGGCTTACCTGCGCGGCAGCGGCATGAGTTCCACGAACCTTCACCCGACGGCGTTCATGCAGGGTCTGTTGATGCTGTGGTCGCTCGGCGGCGCTGCTGCCGGAGTGCTTCCGCACTACATCGGTGTCGCACGAACCAGCTGGGTCGATGCCAACGACGTCGCCGACGCGGCGGCGGTGATCCTGCGAGATCCCGGGGCGCACGTTGGTCGTTCATATCTCCTCGGAGCTGAACTCGCCTCTATGCAGGAGATCGCTGAGATGCTCTCGACGGTGACCGGGCGAGCATGGCGCGAGAACCCGCGCGAGCCGGAGGAATTCTTCCAAACGGTCACTACCGCGGGCGCCGATCCGATATACATGGCGTGCGTGCGCACCATTTTCGAGCGCACCCGTCAAGGAACGCTGCCGGATCTGGCCGAGACCTCCGACTCCCTGAGTCAGCTCATCAATCGTCCGGCGACATCGATTCGCTCATTCCTGGAAAAGCACCGCAACGACTTCATGACCATTGCCGTGGACCATGCCGGATGACGGCGCGTTACCCCAGCACCCAAGCAAGGAGAAGACCAATGCTCGGCGAGCATCCCATCCATGTAGTTCTCTTGGCCACCGACCTTCAGGCCTCCAAGACCTTCTACGCCCAGCAGGTGGGACTGGAGATCGTGTCCGAGAACGACAACTCTGTGACCTTCAGGTGTGGCGGCGATACTCGTTTCACGGTGTCCGCGAGCACCACTGGGACCGCCGATGAGCAGACACAAGCATCGTGGCAGGTCGAGGACCTAGCCTCCGAGCTCGCCGAACTGCGCTCCCGGGGGGTGGAGATCGTCGAGTACGACATGCCGGGACTGAAAACCGAGAACGGAATCCTGGATAGCGGTGACGTGCTGCATGCCTGGTTCGTGGACCCGGGCAAGAATGTCCTCGGAATCGATCAGTACAAGTGAGCGACCCGAGCCGGTCCCGGACCAACCTGGCATTGGGTGCGTTGGCGTTCGGTGCGTTCGTGGTCGGCACGGCCGAGCTGCTAGTCGTCGGGATCCTGGACCTCATCGCCACCGGCACGGGGGTGTCGATCAGCACGGCCGGGCAGCTGGTCACCTCGTATGCGCTGGGGATCGCGATCGGCGCGCCGATCATCTCCACGCTGACGAGGCGGTTCGGCCGGCGGTTGGTGTTGCGCGCCTCGCTCATCGCGTTCGTGGCCGGAAACGTAGTCGCGGTCGTGGCGACGAGCTTTGCGATGTTGCTCATTGTGCGGGTGCTGACCGGTTCGATCCACGGCCTGTTCGCGGGTGTGGCCACCGGGATCGCCGCGGCCCTCGTCGTGCCCGAGCGCCGGGGCCAGGCGATCTCGCTGGTCGTCGGCGGCATCACCGTCTCCACGGTCGTGGGGGTGCCCGCCGGCACGCTGATCGGGCAGACTCTGGGCTGGCAGGCCGCCTTTGTGGCGGTCGTCGGTCTCGCCGTCCTGGCCCTCGGGGCGACATGGCTGTTCGTTCCCGCGGTCGCGAGCCAGGGCAGCGGCGGCTTGGGCGCGCAGACCCGCGCCGCGTTCGCACCCCGGGTGCTGGCGATGCTCGGTGTCGGGTTCCTGCTCTTCGGCGGCCAGTTCACCGCGTTCACCTATCTCACGCCGTTCCTGGCCGACGTGATCGGCATCTCGGGTGGGCTGGTCAGTGCCTTCCTACTGGCCTTTGGCCTGGCAGCGACGGTCGGGACCCTGCTGGGAGGGCGCACCGCCGATCGTAGCGCGACGATGACGCTGCTGGTCGCCAACACCGTGCTGGTCAGCGCCTTGGGCGTCCTGTATCTCGTCGGGGCGAACCCGGTGCTCGTCGTCATCGCGCTGGCGGCCTGGGGCCTGGCCGGATTCGCGGTCCCTCCCGCCCTGCTGCTGCGCGTCGTCACTCTCGCTGGAGCCGGCCGCGACCAGGCCGCCACGCTGGGGATATCGGCGTTCAACGCCGGAATCGCCGCGGGCTCGTTGATCGGCGGCGCGGTCATCTCAAGCTACGGAGCCAGTGCCACCGTGCTGACCGCCACCATCGTGTGCGCCCTGGCCCTTCCGGCGACCTGGGCCACCCGCTTTCTTACGCCTCCGATCGTCACCGACGCCGGCGACACAGATGAGCGACAAAGACCCGAGTACCCGACTCCTAGCGCTCGAATAGTGGTTCGGGCGTCGACGACATGTTTCGCACTGTGCCCTCGTGAGGAAAGAGAATCCCATGCAGATCGTGAAAAAGGACAGCTTGCCGACGGTCCGAATTAACAACGAAGTGGCAGCGCACATCTTCAACGGGAGCAAGTACGGGGATCTGGCCTGCTCGGCGTTCATCGTCGATATCCAACCAAGCCTCGGCCCACGGCGGCACACGCACCCCTATGAGGAGGTCTTCGTCATCGTCGAGGGCACGGTCCGGCTGGAGGTGGGCGTCGAGGTGCTCGAAGCCACACCAGAGGAGATCTGCATTGTTCCGGCGGGAGTGCCGCACACCTTTACCAATCTCGGGCCTGGCCGAGCCCGCTTAGTGAACATCCACGCCGCCGCCGAGGTCATCACGGAATTTGCTGAAGACGATTCCTCGTCGAACGTCTCCTATGAGTACAACCACCCCTTTCCCCCGGAGGCCTAGTCATGTTCCTGGTCACCGGCGCCACCGGCAACGTGGGCGCAGAGTTGGTTCGCGCCCTGGACCATGCCGGCGAGCCGGTGCGCGCGCTCACCCGCGGCGCCCGTCCGCCCGCGTTGCCCTCCGGCGTCGAGGCAGTCGTCGGCGACCTCAACACGCCTGCGAGCCTGCGCGCCGGCTTCGCCGGGGTGCGCGGGGTGTTCCTGCTCCCCGGTTACCCGGAGACGCCCGGGGTGTTGGCGCAGGCCCGCCGGGCTGGGGTGGAGCGTGTGGTGCTGCTGTCCGGCGGCTCGGCCGCGAGCGGTGACAGGAGCAATGCCATCACCCGGTACATGATCGACTCAGAGTCGGCGGTGCGGGACTCCGGCCTGGGTTGGACGATCCTGCGGCCGAGCGCGTTCATGTCCAATGCGCTGCGGTGGGTACCGCAGCTGCGCGCTGGCGACACGGTTCGCGCTCCCTTCGCCGGCGTGCGGCTGGCGATGGTCGACCCGCACGACATCGCCGCCGTCGCGGCCGAAGCGCTGCTCCATCGCGAACACGACGGGCGGATCCATCAACCCACCGGCCCCGAGCCGCTGCTGCCGGCCGATCAGGTCCGGATCCTGGGCGCCGTGCTCGGCAGGGACCTGCGGTTTGAGGCACAACCCGACCAGGAGGCGCGAGAGGAGATGACCAAGAACATGCCGGCTGCGTATGTGGAGGCGTTCTTCGACTTCTACGTGGCCGGCTCGCTCGACGAATCGCAGGTCCGCTCGACGGTGCGCGATCTCACCGGCCGAGCGCCCCGTACCTTCGAGCAGTGGGCCACCGCGCACGCTGAGGACTTCCCATGACCGCTGCCGGCCGTCGTCCGCAGCGATCTCGTATGGTCTGGGCGCTGTGCGTCGCAGCGCTCGCGGTTGCTTGCTCGAGCTCGCCGGCGTCCCCACCGTCCGGCTCGGCGTCGACGTCGTCGAACCCGACCAGGCCGGCTCAGGTGGGGCGGTTCGCCTCTCCGAACCCCGGCTCGGTCAACGTCTACTGGATACCGAGCCCGCGAGGGTTGGTCGTCATCGACACCGGGCGCAACGTGGCTGGTGGGCGCGTGTGGTGGCGGAGATACGGCGCACCGGGCAACCCGTCGAGGCCGTTCTGATCACGCACCCGCACCCGGACCACGTCGGCGGCCTTGGAGTGTTGCGCGTGGCGTACCCGCTGGCCCCGATCTACGCATCCAAGGCAACCGCGGAGTACATGCGCGCCGACCCCTTGATGTTCTATCAACTCGCCCGGCGGGACGACGCCGACTATCCGGCCGAGATCAGCTATCCGGATCACACCTTCGCCCCCGACGCATCACTCGAAATGGGTGGTATCCGGTGGGAAGTCACCCAGCTCGGAGCGCGTGAATCGGAGACCGCGACCGTCTATTACGAACCGATCACCGGCGCGTTGTTCTCGGGGACCTGACCAACAACCACGCCACGCCCGCGCTGCTGGAGGGCCACACCTGCGGCTGGCTCATCAACCTCGACCAACTCCGCAACCGCTTCCCCCATGCCCGCACCATCTACCCGGGGCATGGCGATCCCGGCGATCCCGGTGAGCTAATCCAGGCGCAGCAGACCTACCTGCAAACCTTCCGCCGCCTCGTCCGGCCTGCGGTGAGCGCGAGTTCCCCCGACGGCAGGAGTGTCAGCGTCGACGAACGGACATCGATTATCGCGGAGTTGGAGCCCTGTCGATGAGCTGGTACGTGAGCGCGACGGCTAGCCGTCGAGCAGATGGACAGCGTCGGTCAGCGATATTCCGGGGAACGAGCGGCGAACCTCGCGGACGGCGTGCACCCGCCCTTGCTCCGACTCGATCCGCCGGAAGCGATCCAGGTCGTGGGTCTGTCTGATCTGCGCCACGGTGCCGAACTCGGCGGTGAACGCCTGCCGGCGCCGGGCCTTGCCGCGCTTGTCGATGTATACGCCGAGCAGCACTGTCGCCACCACGATCCCGATGGCCCCGAGCAGCATCCCGAGCGCGATCAACGCGGCGACCCCGGCGAGCATGAGAACCTGGACAGTCCACACCACACGGGTGCTCATGGCCGAATCATTGCGGGTCGGCGGCGGCAGGTCAGCGCCGGCCCGTCGAGTCAGGGGCCCGCGCCAGCGGCGCCCCAGCTATGGTCAACGATTCGTGATCACTTGAGTGCCCAGATTTTGCAAGCCTCTCGCGTCACTTGGTACCTCCCACGCCGCCGAAAAAGACCTTGCCAAAGGCGTCGCCGAAACTGCCGAACGCAGTGCCATTGGAGATGCCGCCGGTGGCGCCTCCAACGCTGCCAACGACGTCTTGGCTGAACATCGACAGGACGGTACGGGGAGGGAGCAGCTCCACGTGCTGGCCGCCGATTTCCGTAAAGGTCAGAGCATCGTACATCGAATCCCCCTGATGATTAAGCGGAATGATAGGGCATTTATTCCTCGCGCAGTCAACGTAGAGCGCCACGTTTCCGTGTGGCTAGTCCCCCGATCGTTGGATCAATCCTGCGTCTCATCATTGTGAGTGGCAAAAACTCCTCACTCTGCACGATGCGAGCCTGATCCTCACTCCCCGGTCGGGCGTTCGACGTGCCCGCCGAATTGCTTGCGCATTGCGGAGATCAGCTTGCCGCCATAGTCGCCTTCGCGGCGTGAGCTGAAGCGTTCGTAGAGCGCGGCGCTCAGGACGTTGGCGGGCACACCTTCATCGACAGCGGCCAGTACGGTCCAGCGGCCCTCTCCGGAATCGGAGACCCGGCCGCTGAATTCATCCAGGCCCGGAGACTCGTGCAGGGCACTGGCCGTCAGGTCGAGCAGCCACGACGCGATCACGGTGCCGCGCCGCCACAGCTCGGCGACCTGCGGGAGGTCGAATTCGTACTGGTAGTACTCGGGGTCACGCAGCGGTGCGGTCTCGGCGTCGGCCAGCGCCTCGGTGTTGCCGACATTGGCGTGACGCAGCACGTTGAAGCCCTCGGCGTAGGCGGCCATCAGGCCGTACTCGATGCCGTTGTGCACCATTTTGACGAAGTGGCCCGCGCCGGGCGGCCCGCAGCGCAGGTAGCCGTGCTCGGCTGTGCTGGGCTCCTCGCGACCAGCGGTGCGGGGTGCAGCCGCCACCCCGGGCGCGATCGTCCGGAAAATCGGGTCTAGGTGCTCGATCGGGTCGGCGTCCCCGCCGATCATCAGGCAGTAACCCCGCTCGACCCCCCACACGCCGCCGCTGGTGCCGACGTCGAGGTAGTGGATGCCCTTCGGGGCCAGCGCGCGGGCGCGGTCGATGTCATCCCGGTAGTAGCTGTTGCCCCCGTCGATGATGATGTCGCCCGGTTCGAACTGCTCGGCGAGCTGCTCGACGATCTGGCCGGCCAGAGCGGTCGGAACCATGATCCACGCAGCCCGGGGGGCGCGCAGCGCGGCCGCGAACTCGGCCAGCGTGTGCGTTCCGGTCGCGCCCTCGCCGACCAGTTCTCCGACCGCTGCGGCGTTGACGTCGTAGACCACGCACTCATGCCCACCGCGCAGCAACCGCCGCACGATGTTCGCGCCCATCCGTCCCAGACCCACCATGCCCAGCTGCACAGCACCACCTTTACATACCGCGGGTTAGGGGATGAGGGGGTGGAAGGGTTCGGTGCCGAGGGCCAGGGTGATGGTGCCCAGGCCGCCGTGGGCGTTGAGATAGTCCAGCTCGCGGGACATGTCGCCGACGCCGTTGCTGCCGGCCACCGGCGCTAACGCCAGCGAGGCCAGCACACCCAGCGCCTTGCCATCTTTGGTCAGCACTGCACTGCCCGAGTCACCGGGAATCCCGGGGGTTGCGGTGTAGCAGGTGTGTGTCCAGCCACCGCCGTCGTCGCCGAGGCTGATTCCGGCCTTGGGGGATAGCGCCGTCACCCCAGCCCGCAGCGGAGAGTTGCCGTAGGTGTAAATCCGATCACCCGAGGCTATCGGACCCGTGGAGATACCGATCGGCCCGCCGAAGGACGGTAAACTCGGGTTGATCTTGTCGCGATCGGCTGGGTCGATCTTCACGAGCGCGAGATCGTTGAAATCGCAGGTATTGGCGTCCTGCTCCTTGCGCTGCGCCATAGTGATCCACGAGCTGTACGCCAGAATGCCCGGCTTGCTGGCGCCCTTGATGGTGACCTTGGTGCCCAGCGGCTTGGTGCCCGCTGTGCAGCCACTGGTTTCGGTCGGGGCACCGGTGCCGGCGCAGTGCGCGGCTTGGCCGATGAACACGTCGGTGGCGTTGAAGAAGATGAAGTTCGAGGTGCAATCGCCGCCCTCGGTGCTGGTCATCACCCCGGGGTGGATGGTGGCCTGCCCGGCCGGTGCCCAGTTCGGCGCCGCGGCTGAGGCGGTGCTGGGCAGCCCTACTGCGACCAACGCCGCCGCCGCGGCAGCGGCCAACCCCATTGCCGTGGTACGGGTCGTGCGGCGGGGTCCCTTCACCATGCGGTGGGTCATGCGAGCGTCCCTCCCCTGTGATGCCGGCTGCTGATCTGCCAC
>CAXUFG010000087.1:0-9716 GCA_964250265.1 uncultured Pseudonocardiaceae bacterium
CGGGCGGGCTACCCATCCGAAGCCGCCCTGGGGGAGCGCGAGCACTCCCGATCCAGCGGCGGCGACCTCGCGCAGCAGACGCTCGGCGGCGCCGGCCCGGTCCCGCCACCAGCCGTCCGGCCGGGAACCGACGACGTTGGCCGCATCCACGACGAGCCCGATCTGGATGACTTGCAGCGCGGGCCAGTCAGCTGCGAACGCGGGATGCAGGTTCAGCGCTGTGACCTCGCGTTCCGGGATCCAGGCGAGCTCGGTGCACTCGGCGTTGGGACGCACCGGCAGCGACTCGGTCGCGTCAGCGACCACGCTGGTGAACGACCAGGCATCACCACCGGGGTGGACCGTCACTTCGCCGCGGACACGCACTCGGCAGCAGTCCACGGCGGCCTCCTCGGCCGCTTCCCGCAATGCGGCCTGGACCGGCGTCTCCGCACTGCACCGGGCTCCACCCGGCATCCCCCAGAGATCCCCGTGGTGCGTCCACGGCGCGCGGTGCTGCATCAACACCAGCGGCCGGCACTCGGTATCCGGGGCACGCAGCAGCAGCCCCGCCGCGCCGAATCGGCCCCACCTGGTCTGCCCGTCGCCGCACCGCACGAAGCCATCACCGTCTCCGCCTGCCGTCACCTCCGGAGCCACCCAGCCACGTTGCCACACCTGCCGGGACAGACGTAACGACCGACCGCGCGTCGACGACACTATGACTGAGGGTGATCAGTAGGACGTGCACCCAGGTGACGCCGGCGCCGAAGCAACACGGCGAGGGGATGCTGCTTCGCCGGTCACGGATGACGGGGGGTGAGTGGCTGTGAGGGGACTCGGGTGGAAACTCGGCCTCGGCATGATGATGATGGGAGCGAAGACCGGCATCGCCACACCAGGTGCGGCACCACGGGATCGAGCCGACATGGGGACGACCTGGGGCGGCAGCAACGTCGAGGTGATCGTCCGGGAGGATCCTGGCCCCGAAGCGCTGCACGCGTGGGATCTGCTGGTGGATCGCACACCAGGCACTGACGTTACCCAGCTCTCCGTGTGGGCGGGGTTGCGCGGCCGGGTCGGCTTCACCCCGCTTTACCTGCTGGCCTACCAGGATGGCGAGCTGGTCGGCGGGGCGCTGATCTTGACGCGCCGGTTTCCCGTTCTGGGCTCGGTGGGCTACCTCCCTTACGGCCCACTTGTGGCACCCGACGCGCCGGCCACCGATGGCGTCCGCCGAGCGCTCGTTGACGCCCTCGAGGTGCTGAGCCAGCGGCGGCTGCGAATCCTGTTCATCCAACCGCCCGAAGGCGCCCAGGACACCAGTGACGAACTACTCCGCCGCGGATTTCGACCATCGTCTGCCGGGATCGCCCCGCAGGGCTCGATCCGCATCGACCTGACGGCCGACCTGGCGGAGATCCGCAGCAGGTTCGGCAAGCGACTCAAGTCGTGGACCAACCGGTGGGAGTCGCGTGGTGTCACGGTCCGGCCCGGAACGGTGCAGGACATGCCACTGCTCGCCGAGCTGATGGCCGGTTCGGCGCAACACCAGGGCTACACACCGCTGCCGCTGGACTATATGACGGCCCTGTACCGGGAACTGGATGCCACCGGCCACGTCGTGATGTTCGTCGGCGAGGTGAACGGTGTGCCGGTCGCCGCTGATCTGATGACCGGATGTGGCGAGATGATCCGCGGCCGGCTATCCGGCTTCGATCGCTCGGGCGAGGCGATGCGCCTGTCCGTGCCAGCAGCCATCCGGTGGGAGCTGATCAAGTGGGCCAAGGCGCAGGGGTACCGCTGGTTCGATTTCGGTGGGCTGCGTCCGGAGACGCTGGCAGCGTTACTGGACAGCTCCGATCGCAGCACCGACACCTTGCCCACCGCCGATCAGCCCAAGGTCACCTTCGGCGGTACCGCGTTCCGCTACCCCACTCCGGTCGAAATGATCAGACCTGCGGTGCTGCGGACTGCCTACGACCTCGCGTGGCGCTCCGCCACCGGCCGCCGGGTGTTCAGCGAGGTGAAAGGCCTGCTGCGGGGATCGCGATGGCGTGGCCGTGATCCAATGACTTCGCCCGCCACGAGTCCCGGGGTATCCTCCAGCTAAGCCGCATTGTCGTCGCAGAACCATGCCAGGGCCATTCGCTCACCGTCGATCAGGGAGGCGGAAGAGGGTATGAAAATCGTGTGCGTCGGCGGCGGACCTGCCGGTCTGTACTTCGCTATCTCCGCGAAGTTGCGAAATCAGGATCACGACATCACGGTGATCGAACGCAACCCGGAAGGGGTGACCTACGGGTGGGGAGTCACCTTCTCCAATCCATTGCTGGACAGCCTCTACTCCAACGATCCCGTCAGCGCGCGGAGGATACTGGAGAATCCCGCATCATGGGGCAACCAGGAAGTACACGTCGGTGGCACGCAGCGGGCTCACCTCGGCGGGTACGGATTCGCCATCGGCCGCAAGCATCTTCTCGATATCCTGGTTGAGCGAGCGATCGATCTCGGTGTCGATATCCAGTTCCAACGCGAGGTCACGGACCTGTCCGAGTTCGCGGACGCCGATTTGATCGTCGCCTGCGACGGCGCGAACAGCCGTGTTCGCCGCATCTATGACCAGCACTTCCAGACCGAAGTGGTGGCGGGCCGGAACAAGTATCTCTGGCTTGGCACCCACCGGATCTTCGAGTCCTTCATGTTCGCGTTCGAGCAGACAGAGGCCGGTTGGATCTGGTTCTATTCGTATCCTTACGACACGGACACGACCACCTTCATCGTCGAGTGCTCACCGGAGACCTGGCAGGGACTCGGCTTCGACGTGCTGGGCCCCGACGAGAGCATCAAGAGGCTGGAGGAGATCTTCGCGCACCACCTCGACGGTCATTCCCTCATGAACTCGATGCGCGACCTTGGCAAGATTCCCTGGCTCAACTTCACCCGCATCACCAACACCTCATGGTATTGCGACAAGATCGCGCTCATGGGCGACGCCGCGCACACCACGCATTTCTCCATCGGGTCCGGTACCACGCTTGCGATGCAGGATGCAATCGGACTGGCCGACAGCTTGCAAGCCCACGATGACCTCCAGGTAGCCCTTAAGCATTACGAGGAGAAGCGGCGCGCAGAGATCATGGACCTACAGAGCGCAGCGGTGAGCAGCACCGAATGGTTCGAGAATGTGCCGAGCGCCATCGATCAGCCGACCACCCAGTTCGCCTATTCGCTGTGGAAGCGTCGCGGTCGTCATCCACGGTGGCGTTACCACCTCCATCTGGCCACCCAGATTTCCCCACTACGCCGGCTGCGGCAAGCTCTCAGTGCCACGCTCAACGGGCTCCGGGCCCAGCAACGGATGAAGCAGGCCGATATCTTCCCATCCCCATACTCTCACGCCGAGATCCCGTCCAGATCCGTGCGCGTCACATGAGCAGAAGTAACCGAATGGCCAATGCATTCCCGCTGTAGAAGAAGCCGCTAGAACGTCAACAGGAGTTGAGAAGGGGAGGGCGAAATGTCGGGGGACATGCGTATCGTGTGTGTCGGCGGTGGACCAGCGGGCCTGTACTTCGCCATCTCGGCGAAGTTGCGTAGGAGAGGTCACAACATCACCGTGATCGAACGCAACCCAGCCGGGGTTACCTTCGGGTGGGGTGTCGGCTATTGGGATGACGTCCTGGACAGTCTCTACCGTAATGATCCCGTGAGTGCCCGGGAGATACAGAAGTCGTCGGGGGTCTGGGACGGCGTAGAGGTGCACGTCGGGGGCGATCAGAAGGCCTACCTGGGCGGATACGGGCTCAGCGTGGGCCGCCAATGCCTCCTTGACATCCTCGCAGAGCGCGCCACGAGACTTGGCATCGAGATTAAATTTCAAAGCGAGATGCAAGACTTGTCCGGGCTCGCCGATGCCGACCTGATCGTCGCTTCCGACGGTATCAATAGCCGGACGCGCCAGCTTGCCGAGAACCACTACCAGACCGACATCGAGGTAGGTCGCAACAAGTATCTGTGGCTCGGCACATACAGAGTGTTCGATGCTTTCACCTACGCATTCGAGCGAACACCTGCCGGCTGGATATGGATGCATGCATACTATCTTGACGATGAAAGAAGCACCTGCATCATCGAGTGCCCGCCAGAGACCTGGAAAGGACTGGGCTTCGACGGACTCGGGGCGGACCAGAGCCTCCGACTGCTGGCGCAGATCTTCGAACGGCACCTACATGGCCAACCTCTGATCAGCCAGCTACGCAGCGACGACAAGCTGCCATGGCTCAACTTCAGGGTAGTCAGAAACAATGCGTGGTTCCACGGCAATGTCGTGCTCGTGGGCGATTCCGCACACACCACACACTTCTCGATCGGTTCGGGAACCAAGCTCGCGATTAACGATGCGATCGCACTCGCCACGAAGCTGGAAGAGCACACGGATCTTCAGTCTGGACTCAAAGCTTACGAGGTCGAGCGGCGCGCTGAAGTGGACCTGATGCAACGCAACGCCGGGAAGAGCATGCAGTGGCTCGAAAATGTGGAAGACCGCATCGACCAGGACAGCGTGCACTTCGCCTACGAACTGTCGAAGCGTTTCCGTGACCAGCAACCATCGTGGCGCTATCCCCTTCACCTGGCCACGCAGATTCCGGCGCTGCGAAGCGTGCGCCGCCAAGTGACATCAGCCCGACGATGGCGGCATGCCCGCCTGCGGGAGCGTTGGGCGGACCCGGCGAGCTCGTACCTGACACCCATCGCGCCGCGCCGGTTGAGACCTAATCCCTGAGTGTTGACTCTACCCGTACAGCGATCTCAGGCGTGGGGGATGTCGAAGATGTTGGTCAGGTTGGCGGCGAAGCCGATGTCACCATCCAATGACACCTTTCCCGTCATGAGCATCAACGCGGGCGAGCCGTTCCCGGAGACCAGTGCCAGAAACTGATCAGCGGACATCGTCAGAGTGATTCGAGGATCATGCAAGGGCTCCTTGCTGGTCGAACACTGTGGCATCAAGGAACCCTGAGCCCCGGTAATCCAGGTCTCGTACACATCTTCACCGTTGGCTCCGCCAGCGATCCGCCAGTGGATCGCAGAATCCCGATTCGGTGCGCGCTCCGGGCGGAACTGGGCGGCCATCCGGCCGAAGATTGTCTCAAGCAGTGCGCTGCGCCGCTGCGGATCGTCCAGCACTGCGTTGAGCTGCTCGGTCGAGGCGTGCTTGATCAGCTTGGCGAAGACCTGAGGATCCATCGCGCCGTTCGCCGGCTCGAGCAGGCTCACGAACTCCTCGGTGGACAGTTTCCTAGGATCCACGCTGCTGACACCGGCCTTCGCCATAACCACTCCCCTAATATCTACTCACCAGTAACATTACGGGCTAGTAGGTAGACTCGCAACCGTGAGCCCGTCTCTCGCCGAGCCTTCACAGCCCCGCCGGCGGCTGCCACGCCAGGTGCGAGAGCACCAGATGCTCGATGCCGCCGTCGCGGTGTTTTCCCAGCGCGGCTTTCATCTCGCCTCGATGGACGAGATCGCCGAGGCCGCCGGGGTGTCCAAGCCGATGATCTACACCTACCTCGGCGCCAAGAAAGACCTGTTCACCGCGTGTATCCGGCGGGAAGCGCAGCGCCTGATGGAGCTGATCACCACAGCAGTGCCGCCGGGAGTGACCACCCCGGAGCGCCTGCACCGCGGTCTGCTGGCCTTCTTCGCATTCGTCACCGAGCATCGCGACGGCTGGATTGTGCTCTACCGGCAAGCGAGGGTCCGCGAACCGTTCGCCGGGGAGATCGCCGTAGCGCGCGAGCGGATCATCGCCGTAGTGGCCGGACTGCTGGCGTGTAACTCCAGCGATGAGGAGCAGACCCGGACCTTGCCTATCGCTCATGCGCTGGTCGGGGCCGCCGAGGCACTATCGGACTGGGCCCTGGACCATCCCGAGGAAACCCCTGATGCTCTCACCACCCGCCTCATGGACATCTTCTGGACCGGCCTGAAGCGCTCCGGTGGCGAATCCGTCTAATGGGCACCCTTTCGCGGTTCGAAGGCTAACCGGACGCGTCAAGTGGAACCTTTTCGCGGTTGGGTTTGCCGTATTGCAGCGGGCTGATGCCACGGACTCGCTTGAAGGCGGAGCTCAGCGCGAAGGGGCTGCCGTAGCCGACCTGCCGCGCGACGGTGCCAATGGTGGCGTCGGAATCTCGTAGCAGATCGGCAGCCAACGCAAGCCGCCAGTCGGTCAGGTATGTCATGGGCGGTTCGCGACCAGTTCGGTGACCAGTCGGGCGAGGGCGGCGCGGGAAACCCCACTCGCGCCGGCCAATGCGGCCACCGTCCAAGGATGGTCCGGGTGATGGTGCAGCATCCGCAGTGCCCGACCCACCACCGAGTCGCCGTAGGCCCGGTACCAGCGCGGAGCGTGCGCCTCGGGGCGGGAGAACCAGGCGCGGAGCACCGCGATGCCGCCATGCGGGCTATTACCCCAGGTGCGAACCCCTAGATCCATCGCCCCGCAGAGATCGTCTCCTCCTGGGGTGGTGCACTGCTGCCCGGGGTGGATGATCGCCTGAGGTGGGGTGGCCGGGTCGTCCGCGACTGAATATGAGGTCGGGCCCGCGCATGATCGCGACGTCGCCGGGGTGCAGCGGCCGCGGGTCGCCGGTATCCGGGATCACCCAGGCCGGCCCCCCGTTATGGCCAGCAGGGTGAGCGGTGCCTGGTCCTGGACCCGGATGGACCACGGCGGCTCCATCAGCGCGCGGAGCGGGAACGCGCCGCGGGCTCGGGTGCCGTCGAGCAGGCCCGCGAGCTGGTCCATAGGCAACATAATAGACGCACGAACATGTTTTTGAGCCGACGAACGATGGTTCGTCTCGGGACTCAAGGCTTCACTGGTTCCATGACACAGCCCAATGCAGAACGACAGATCATCCTTTTGGGGAGGCGATGATGCTCGCGGTGCTGCGCAACGTCAGCCTGGTGACAGCCACGGTGACGATGGGCCTGGCGGCCGGGTTGTTCTTCGCCTTCGCCATGTCCGTCATGCCCGGGCTCGGCCGGACCGGCAGCCTGACCTTCGTCGACGCGATGCAGCAGATCAACGTGGCCATCCTCAATCCCTGGCTCGCCATCACCCTCGGCGGTGCACCCCTGTTAACTCTCATCGCTGCGGCACTGCACCTTCAGGCGGGCCGGCGAGCCATCCTGCTGTGGATCCTGGCCGCGTTCGTGCTGTACCTCGTGGCGTTGGGGATAACGGTCGGGGTGAACATCCCGCTCAACGATGCCCTCGTAGCAGCCGGACCGCCGGAGCGGATCGCCGATCTGGCCGCGGTACGTGACAGGTTCGAAGCCACATGGGTCCGCTGGAACGTCGTCCGCGCGGTGGCATCAACCGCCGCATTCGCCTGCCTGACCCTTGCGCTCCCGCTGCTCCGCAGCGGGTCGTGAGTGGCAAACAGTGTTATAGCACTGCTAAACACTCACGAGTGACCACTGTCGCCGTGTTGTCGTTCCGGCTCGGGGTGGCGGACGGGGTGTCGGTGGCGGCGGCGCAGTGGATCGCGGCGCTGCGCCAGATGGGGTACCGGGTGTGCACCATCGCGGGGGAAGGAACCGCGGATCGTCTGGTGCCCGGGCTCGCGCTTGACTGCCACTACCCGGCGCACCCCGCGGAATTGGCGACGGCGCTGCGCGGCGTCGACCTCGTGGTGGTGGAGAACGTGTGCTCGCTGCCGATGAACCCGGGCGTGACCGAGGCGGTGGCACGGGCGCTGCGGGGGCGCCGCGCGGTGCTGCGCCACCACGACCTGCCCTGGGAGCGGGAGCATTACGCACACCTGCGCGGCTGGCCGCCCGATGACCCCAGTTGGCTGCATGTCGCGATCAGCCGGCACAGCGCCGCGCAGTTGGCTCACCGGGGTATCGCTGCCACCACCGTCTACCACGGCTACGCCCGCATCCCCCGCCGCGGCGACCGGACCGCCGGTCGGGCCGCGCTAGGCGTCGAGCCGCACCAGCGTCTGCTGCTGCAGCCCACCCGGGCGATCCCGCGCAAGAACGTTGCCGCCGGGATCGCGCTGGCGCAGGCCCTGGACGCGGTTTACTGGCTGACCGGGGCCGCCGAGGACGGCTACGGCCCGCAGCTGAGCGAGCTGCTCGCCTTGGCACGCTGCGCGGTGCGCCGGGGCCTACCGGCGGGCCTGCGGATGGCTGACGCCTACGCCGCCGCAGACGCGGTGGTGCTGCCTTCCACCTGGGAGGGCTTCGGCATGCCACTGATCGAGTCCGCCCTGGCCGGCAGGCCACTTGCGGTGAACGACTACCCGGTGGCCAAGGAGGTGGCCAAGCTGGGCTTCACCTGGTTTCCCATCGACGACCCAGCTCCGCTCGCCGCCTGGTTCGCCGATCCCGACCCGGCACTACTGGCCCACAACCGTGCGCTGGCCCGGCGTCACTTCGGTCCGGACGCGCTGGCCCGGCGTATCACCGAGACACTGGCCCGCGCAGGACTACCCCGGCCTGGATTACCCCGTCCGCATGCTCGCTAAGGTCTTCGATCATGCCGATTCTGGAGGAACTGCTGTTCCGGGTACTGCGCGGCCCCGTACAACGCCTGATAGCTGAGGAACGAAACCGTTTCACCCACGGCGAGAGCGAGGACCCGCTCTACCGCTACCAGGTGCACGGCGGGCTGGAACGGCTGCATATCGACCCCACCGCAATCGTCAACAACGCGCTGTTCAACGTCTCCGGTGGGGAGATCACTATCGGCGAGTACGCCTTCTTCGGACACGAGGTCGCAGTGCTCACCGGCACCCACGACATCACCAGATTCGGTCGCGAACGGCAGACCACTTTCCCCCGATCCGGGCGGGACGTGGTGATCGAGGAAGGTGCCTGGGTGGCCAGCCATGCGATGGTGCTCGGGCCGGTGCGCATCGGCCGGCACGCGGTCGTCGCCGCCGGCTCGCTGGTGCTGGACGACGTCGCGCCCTACACGGTCGTCGCAGGGCGCCCCGCAAAAGTAATCAAGAAGATCGGTGAAGCCGACCACGATGCCCCCGTCGATCCTCGGTGAAGGTCGAGATCGGCGCGGGTGAGAAGCCGCACCCCGGCTACGACGTGCACGTCGATATTCTCCCGCTGCCCGACATCGACGTGATCAGCTGGATCGACCGGCTGCCCTTCATCACCGCGTCGGTGGACGCGCTGCGCGCCAACCACGTGCTCGAACATCAAAGCTATGAGCTCGTCGAGCCCACCCTGCGGGAGTGGGCTCGGGTGATGCGGCCCGGCGCGGTGCTGGACATCGGGGTGCCGGATGCCCGATTCGTCGCCGGGCAATGGGTGCGTGGCGAGATCGACACCGCCGAAGCGAACTACTGGATCCTCGGCGGTCACTCCGACCGGGCCGCGCACCAAGGCCTCGACGCTCGAGGTGTCCCCCGCTGGATCTGGAACGCCCACCACACCATGTTCGATGCCGAATCGCTGCGCGCCCTGATCTGCCAATGCGGCTTCATCGACCTGGACATCTTCACCTACGACATCCGCAACTTGCGCTGCTACGCGAAGCGCACCCCATGAGTGGCTGGATCCCGCGAACTGCTTTAAACCTCCCGAGCTCAATAGCAGAGCTATTTGATCAATCTCTGAGTGCGCTCCTGTTGAGTTCGGGAGCGATAGGGCTGCTCCCTCGACTGAACAATCGAGGCACGGCGGATAAGCGCACGGCA
>CAXUFG010000087.1:9816-12035 GCA_964250265.1 uncultured Pseudonocardiaceae bacterium
AGGCTGTCGCGCAGTCCGCCAGTCGCGCGTGTCGCGCTCAGCCTCCTCGCGATAGCCCACGAGGTCTGGTACAAGGTCGCGCATGACGTCACACCATCCGCTCGATGATGATCTACTCGCCCGGGCGCGGGAGCTGCGCGCGGCACATCGGTCTCCCAAGGAGATCGCCCGGGCGCTGGGCGTGCGACCCAGCGCGGTCGCACCGCTGATGCGAGTGATCGCGCGGGAAGAGGCCACCGATGAGCCCGAATCGGCGGTGATCGGGTGCTGGGCTAGCCCGAACTGGAGCGCCGGTCTCACGGTGCAGGGCCATGAGGAGTGGCCGTGCCGTGACGCGCCAGACAACGGCTTCGGCGGGCTTGCCGGAGTCGTCGTGGCTCGGCGCCACCGGCCGCGACGGGTGTCGGTGTGCGGTTATCTGGTCGATGGGTACTGCCTGGGTGTGAAGAATGCTCTCGGGCCCGACGTGATGAATGATCGCGATCTACCCGGCTTTGTCGGCAGGTTCTTCCACGCGTTCGAGGACGCTGGAGAGCCGGTCGAGGCTCCGCTGGAGCTGGCCCGCCACCTGGTGTGGGGAGCGGTTGATTATGCTCGCGACCTGGGGTTCTCGCCCCATCCCGACTTTCAGCCTGCCTCCAGTCACCTCGGGACGTGGCAGGAAACCAGCGATATCACGTTCGGGCGCGACGGTGTCCCGCTCTACATTCAGGGCCCCTACGACGATCTGGCCGCGGTGACCCGCACTTTGACCCAGTCCGTTGGCGCAGGCAATTTCCATTTCGTCGCTCCAGCCGGAGCCGCAGCTGGCTGGTGATGTCCGCACATGACGGTATGCCAGAAGTATGCAGCGCGTCACGGTGACAGTCGATGACAGCCTCATGGCCCTCGCGAAGGCCGATGTCAAAGCGGGACGCACCAGCTCAGTAAGCGCATGGGTGGCCGACGCCATGCGGCGCAAGGCCCTCGCCCGGGCAGAGCTGATCGCCGAGCTCGAGGACATGATCGCCGAGGAGCCTACGACGACGAGACGGTGAGGGGTGGCCGGGGTACTCGGACGTCCGGTGGAGTGGGTCGCGAACAAACTATCGGCAGCCCCGGAATCGGCTCGGCAGGCGGGATGAGCAGCGGGCAGACGACACACATCATGCTGGATGCCGGGGCATTCCTCGCCTGGGAGCGCAACGACAAGCGGGTCCGGGCGCTCGTACAGCTTGCCGAAGCGGGTGAGGTCACCCTGCGCACCAGTTCCGGAGTCGTCGCCCAGGTCTGGCGCGGCGGCTCCCGCCAGGCACGGCTGGCACGCCTGCTCGGTAGCGGCACCGTCGACGAGCGACCCCTTGATCCCACCGCGGCCCGCCAGGTCGGCCTGTTGGCGGGCGAGGTCGGGGCGACGGACGTGGTGGACGGGCACGTCGCGAGCCTCGCCATGAAGCCAGGCGCTCAGGTGTTGACCAGTGACGTCGCTGACCTCCGCGCCTGGGGCGTCCCCGCCGAGGCCGTCGTCCCCTGCTGAGTTGGGCTCCCTCAGCGGCGACCCAAGACAAGCCCTATCCTCACTACTGTGATCAACGGGATCCGGCGCCTGCTGAACGACGTGAACGAAGTTGATCACGCTGTCTCGTGGTGGATCGGGCAGCATCCGCCCAACCCGCTCGACGTGGCTATGACGAAGCTGAGCAGCGCGGCGAATCACAGCGTGCTCTGGTTTGTGGTAGCGGCGGCGCTGGCCGCCAGGAAAGGTGCCGCCCGGCGCGGCGCGCTCCGCGGTGTGCTGTCCATTGCTGCCACCAGCTTCATCGCTAATACCGTGCTCAAACCGCTGCTGCCGCGTCGCCGCCCGCCTGCCCGTGAGCTACCCGCTTACCAGTCGTTTCCCGCCGCACCGATGTCGTCCTCGTTCCCGTCCGGACACGCCGCGTCCGCGGCGGCGTTTGCCACCGCCGTCGCGCTGGAGTGCCCGAAACCGGGATTGGTCATTGCTCCGGTGGCCGCCGCGGTGGCTTACTCCCGGGTTCACATTGGCGTGCACTGGATGTCGGATGTCGTGGTGGGCGCGGCGGTCGGCTCCGGCATCGCGCTGGGCACCCGCCGCTGGTGGCCGGTGCGGGCGACCGACGAGGCCCAGGCGCGTCGGCGCGACGACGCACCGGTGCTGCCGGCCGGCGCCGGCCTGGTGTTGGTGGCGAACCAACGATCCGGCGATCCCGAGTACGACC
>CAXUFG010000087.1:12045-19902 GCA_964250265.1 uncultured Pseudonocardiaceae bacterium
GGACGCCACTGTCGTGCCTGCTGCGGAGGGAGTGGACCTCCACGACCAGCTTGAGGCCGCACTTGCGGCCGCGCATTCGCACAACAACGGTGTGGTGCGGGCCCTCGGCGTCTCCGGCGGCGACGGAACGGTGGCCGCTGCGGCAGCCGTAGCGGGACGGCGGGGCCTTCCCCTGGTCGTGGTGCCAACCGGCACCCTCAATCACTTTGCTCGCGACGTCGGTGTGTACGACCTGCAAGAGGCCGTGGATGCAACCCAGGCCGGCGAGGCGGTTGCGGTCGACTTGGCCGTGGTGGAGATCCACGGCGCTGGGCAGGCGCCGCACACCCGGTACTTCCTCAACACCGCGAGCCTCGGTGGCTACTCCGATCTGGTGCGGCTGCGGGAGAAGTGGGAACCCAGATGGGGCAAGTGGCCGGCGTTCGCGGCCGCGTTGGTCGCGTCGTTGCGCAATGCCCAGCCGATGCGGGTGAAGCTGGACGGAGTGGAACAGCGACTGTGGATCCTGTTCGTCGGCAACGGGCCCTACCACCCGCGCGGCATGGTCCCGGCCTGGCGGCCGCAGCTGGACTCCGGGCTGCTCGACATCCGCTACCTGCGTGCGGATCGGCGCTTCTCCCGGGCCCGCGCGATCACCGCGCTACTGTTGGGTGCGCTGCAACACACCCGGACCTATGTGCAGCGTGAGGCGCCGTCGCTCGACGTGGAACTGATCGGGGAGAGCGCCTATCTGGCGACCGACGGTGAGGTCCTGGACGAGGCCGGCAAGTTCACCTTCCGGGTGGCCGAGAACCCGATTGCGGTATACCGGCGGAACGAGGAGAACTGGCCTGATCGCCAACGACCCCATCACCCCTGGTAAGTCCCGAAGTGAAGGACGCACCGGGTAGCCACCAGTTCCACTGCCCGAACAGGCGCATGAGGGCGGGCACCAGGACCAGCCGGACCAGGGTGGCGTCCAGGGCGATCGCGACGGCGAGCGCGAAGCCGATCTGCTGGACCGCGGGCGAGCCGGATAGCACGAAGCTGCCGAACACCGCCACCATGATCGCGGCTGCGGCGCTGATCGGACGGGCGGTGTGCTGCACCCCGGCGGTCACCGCCGCGGTGTTGTCGCCGGTGCGGTCCCAGGACTCCCGCATCCGCCTGATGAGGAACACCTCGTAGTCCGTCGACAGCCCGAACAGCAGGGCGAACACGGTCAGCGGTAGGTAAACCTGGATGAACCCGGTACTGGTGTAACCGATCAAGCTCGCACCGACGCCCTCCTGGAACACCAGCACGAGCAGTCCTAACGCCGCGCCGGTCCCGAGCAGGTTCATCAGGACCGCCTTGACCGGCAACAGCACGCTGCGGAACACCGCGAGCAGGAACACCAGCGAGATCCCGAGCACCAGCGCGAGCACCACCGGCAGCGCCCAACGGGTCTCGGCGGACAGGTCGACGTACTGCGCGGGAGCGCCGCCGACCAGCACCCTGAGCCCCTTCGGCGTGGGGCCCTCCGGCGAGCGCAGGTCACGGACGAGGTCGAGGGCCTGCGGTGAGTCGATCGGTACCGAGGCGACCACCGACAGCACCACCGCCGGGCTGTCGGAGTCCGGCACCGTGTCCACCTGGGCGACGCGCTTGTCGGCCGACAGGCGCCGGGTCAGCTCGGCGACCGCCGCCGGGTCCCGCGCACCGTCCGGAACGACCACTTGGATCGGCGACACCGCTCCCGGGCTGAACTGCTTGACCAGTACCTGCTGCGCGTGGCCTGTCGGGCGCTCGCCAAGCACCCCCATCCCGAGATCCAGACCGGAAGACAGCCCGAACACTGGCAGCATCGCCGCCACCAGCGCCACGCTGGCTATACCCGCAGCGAGCACCGGGCGGCGCATCACCGCCGCCGCCCACCCGGCCCACCCCCCGCCTACCGCGTCAGCGTCGCTGCGGGCGTCGGCGGGCTGCCAGCGCCGGGGCAGCGAACCGCGCTCCACCCGCGGGCCGAGCGCGGCGAGTGCCGCAGGCAGCAACGTCCCACCCGCAGCCAGGGTGACCGTGACGACCACCGCGGAGCCCCAGGCAATCTCCCGGAAGATGGGCGCCTGCACCACGAACAGTGAGCACAGCGATACCACGACGATCGCCCCGGACGCCGCGATGGTGCGCCCCGAGGTCGCCATCGCCACCCCGACGGCCTCGGCCACGGCAATGCCATCCGCCCGTCGTCCACCGCCACGGCAGAGCTCCTCGCGGAACCGGCTGACCACGAACATCGCGTAGTCGATGCCCACGCCGAGACCGATCATGGTAATGAACACGATCACCAACTGGCTGAACCCGATCCACCCGGTGAGCACGGTGAGCACGGTGAGCACGGTGAGCACACCATAGGTGGCCAGCAGCCCGGCCCCGGCCAGCGCCAGCGGCACCAGCGCTGCAACGACGGTGCCCAACGCGAGCAGCAGCACCGCCAGCGCCACCGGCAACCCGACCGACTCGGCTTTGGTCACATCGGCTTGCTGGACCACGGCGAGGTCATGGGCGGTCGGCGAGTATCCGGTCAGCCAGGCATGCACCCCGCCGGGCGCACCGGCGGCGGCCGCGGCAATCGCGTCCTGAATGCGCACGGCCCGGTCGATGCGTTGCGCCGCGGTACCCTCCAGCCCCACCCTGGCCAGGGCCGCGGTGCGGTCGGCGGAGACCTGTCGGCTCGCCGCTGGGCCGGCGGGAGCGGTCACCGAGCTCACCCCGGGCTGGGCCCGCACCGCCGCCAGCACTGCCTCGATCGTCGCCCGGTACGCCGGATTCTCCACGGTGACGCCGTCAGCGGAGAAGACGATCACGTCTTGCTCCGCGCCCAGCGCGGAGAACTCCCGCTGCACGATGTCGCGCGCCCGGGTGGATTCGGCCCCGTCGACCCCGTAGTCGGGGGCGGCCAGCCGGCCTTGCAGCACCGGGTACGCGGCGGCCGCCACCACCAGGACGGCCATCCACCCGACGAGCACCGGCCAGCGGTACCGGGCCATGGTGGTGCCCCACCGGTCAGCGCGCATCGTCGTCCTCACTCAGCAGCTCCGATCAGCGAGAGCACGGTCGCGCGTGCCCAGCACGGGCCCTCATGATGCGCCTTGGGCTCGGATTAGGCCTGTTGCCAGCGCGCTGGTTCTGCTAGGTCACTGATCGGGGACGTACGCCTCCCGCGTTACCTCCTACGTAATCGACGGACGTTGTCTATAGCCAGTTGACTGACGCCATGACTTTCATCGAGGCCGGCGACGGTATCCGCCTTTCGTATACCGACTGGGGCGCGGGGCCGCCCGTGGTGCTCGTGCACGCCTGGGGTCTCAACTCCGGCATGTGGAACTACCAGGTGCCGGCCCTGGTGGACGCCGGCTTGCGCGTTATTACTTATGACCGGCGTGGCCACGGTCGCTCCGACCGGCCCGGACGCGGCTATGACTGCGACACCCTCGCCGACGATCTCGCTGCCCTGACGGGGCAGCTCGATCTGCGGGAAGTCAGCATGGTGGGCCATTCATTGGGCTGCGGAGAGATCGTCCGCTATGTCACCCGACACGGCGCCGCCCGCGTCGCTCAGGCAGCACTGCTCGGTCAGCTCATGCCTTTTCTGCTCAAGACAGTCGACAATCCGGATGGGATGGACCTCACCGACCTTGCCGCCACCGCGACCGCGATGGCCACCGACGTCCCCCACTGGGCGTCCGAGGGAGTGTCGAGCTTCTTCGGCACCGCCAAGGTCTCGGCTGGGCTCGCGGATTGGCTGCTCAGGCAATTCAACGACACCCCGCTCAAAGTGCTGCTGGACACCATGCAGGAATTCGCGACGGACTTCCGGACCGAGCTGTCCAGATTCGACGTTCCCACCCTGATACTCCACGGTGATGCCGACACCTCGGCACCCCTTGAGCTCACCGCACGTAAGACCGCGGCACTGATTCCGGATAACCGACTCGTCATCTACCCGGGTGCCGGGCATGGCTTGTTCGCGAGCGAGCAAAGCCAGCTCAATTCCGACCTCATCGACTTCATCATGAAGCCCTCCAGGTAGAGCCTGGGGGGACACCGGAGTAGAGGTCCTGGCTCAGGATGCCGACCTGGCCGCGGCCGAGGCGGAATCCGTGCGAAGGGATGAACGGAGCCGCTACCGCCGACCTCGCAACGACTGGCGCGGCGCACGTCGGGATCTGGGGCGACACGCCGATTGGGATCTATTGCGGAATCTGCGGTTGACGCTAGAGAGCCGGATACTGTCCGAGACATGGATCCGGTGCGCAACCCGTTCGCCCCCGGCGCCGGCCAGCGGCCACCCGAGCTGGCGGGGCGGGACCGTGAGCTGGCTGCCTTCGAGGTGGTGCTGGAACGGGTCGCCAAAGGGAGGCCAGAACGCTCGCTGGTGCTGACCGGCCTGCGCGGGGTGGGCAAGACGGTGCTGCTCGGCGAGCTCCGGTCGACGGCGATACGCCGCGGATGGGGTGCCGGCAAGGTCGAGGCCCGGCCGGATGGAGGTCTGCGCCGCCCACTGTCGGCCGCGCTGCACCGGGCAGTTCGCGATCTGGCCCTGCGCCACCGTGCGCCGGGTCGGGTCGAGGAGGTCCTCGGGATACTCAAGGCGTTCGCGCTGCGCGCCACGCCTAGGGACGCCAAGCTGCGGGATCGCTGGCAGCCGGGCATCGATGCGCCGATCGTCGCTGGCCGGGCCGACTCCGGAGACATCGAGATCGACCTGGTCGAGCTGTTCACCGAGGTCGCCGAGCTGGCTGCCGACGTCGGCACCGGGGTGGCGCTGCTGATCGATGAGATGCAGGACGTGGCGCCCGATGACGTATCGGCATTGTGCGCGGCGTGCCACGAGTTGTCCCAGTCCCGGGCGCCGCTGGTGGTGGTCGGCGCCGGGCTACCGCACCTTCCTGCGGTGCTCAGCGCGTCGAAGTCCTACTCAGAGCGGTTGTTCCGCTACGTGCGGATCGACCGGTTGGAGCGCGTTGAAGCCGACCGCGCGGTGGTCGCACCGATCGAGCGGGAGAACGCCGCGATCACCCGGGATGCGCTCGACACGCTGTTCGAGACCTCCGGGGGCTATCCCTATTTCGTGCAGGCCTACGGCAAGGCTGCCTGGGACGCCGCGCCGGCCTCGCCCATCGGGATCCTCGACGTCCAAGTGGCCGCTCCCGAGGCCGAGGGCGAACTTGCCGTCGGCTTCTTCGGTTCCCGGTTCGAGCGGGCCACTCCAGCCGAGCGGGAATACCTGCAGTCGATGGCCGAGCTCACCGGCGGCCGGGACGAGCCGGTCGGCACCAGCCAGGTCGCCGACCAGCTCGGTCGCCGGGCCTCGTCGCTCTCACCCGCGCGGGACAGCCTGCTGCGCAAGGGGCTGGTCTACTCCGGGGAACGCGGGCAGATCGCGTTCACCGTCCCACACTTCGGTCGTTTCCTGCTCGGCAGGCTGGCGACCTGATCCATCCGGCGGCACCCGAACGAGTGAATCGGCGGCGAGCCGCAGGGGCCGTGTAACAGGGTCGTGGCGGGCTGCGATGACATTGATAGCCCCGTGATGCTGTTGGACCCCCGACCCGGCAGCCTCACGGGGTCTCTTATGCCGCCGCCTGATCTAAGGTCGCGCCCTCCCCTGCCACCAGTTCTGCGCCACCGATCCTCCACTGGATCTCCGGGAGTGGCGAGGTACGGGCCGCAGGCGAGCCCCGCCGAAGGCAGCACGTACCCTCTTGCGGTGCCCGAAAGCAAGCTCGAGATCCAGATGCTCCACGACCGCGTGATCGTGCGCCTCGTGGGCGAGGACGGCGAGCGGCGCAGTAGCGGGGGAATCCTGATCCCAGCGACGGCTCAGGTAGCCAAGCGGTTGTGCTGGGGTGAGGTGTACGGCGTCGGTAATCACGTCCGCACTGTTCAGGTCGGTGACCGGGTGCTGTTCAACCCGGACGACCAGTTCGAGGTCGAGGTGCGCGGGTCCGCATACCTCGTTATGCGGGAGCGGGACCTGCAGGCGGTGGCAAGCGAGCGCACTGAGCACGGGACAGGCCTGTATCTGTGACGCCAGCTGAGAACTCGGCACCACCCGAGGCGTCGTCACTATTCGACGAGCTGGCCCGAACCGGTGCCGACCCCACCACCGAGATCCCGCCATCACCTCACCGCGGGGGTCAATGGCGAGGTCTGCGTCGCACCGTGATCATCGCGGCTGCCGCGCTCGGAGTGCTGGCAGTGTTTTATGGCATCGACGTCGTCATGTCCTCCGGCGACGTCCCCCGCGGCGTCACCGTCGCGGGGGTGGACGTCGGCGGGATGGCGCGGGGCGCGGCCGAGCAGCGGCTGCGTGAGCAGCTCGAACCACGGCTGAGCCATCCGATCGCGGTGCAAGCCGGCGACGTCAACGTCACCCTCAACCCCCGGCGCTCGGGGCTCGTCCTGGACTGGCCTGCCACCCTCGACCAAGCCGGCAAGCAACCCCGCAACCCCTGGACCCGCCTCGCCTCGCTGTGGCGGACCCGCGAAGTCGGCGTGATCAGCTCCGAGGACCGCGCAGCTCTCACCGTGGCGGTGCAAGAGCTGCGGACCCAGACCGACCGGGAACCCATCGAGGGGACTATCCGCTTCGAGGGCGCCCGCCCGCTTGCGGTCGAACCACGGACCGGTCAGCATCTGGACGTGCCCGCTGCGACCGACCTCATACTCGCGCGGTGGATCGGCGGCGACACGGTGCGCGTCCCGGTGACGACGCAGCCGGTGCGCACGACCGCCGGTGGGATCCAGGCCGCGCTGCACGACGTTGTCGAACCTGCCCTCGCCGCACCGGTCAAGATCACCGGTGATGGTCAGGACGCCGTGCTCACACCGGAGGTCATCGCCACAGCGCTGCGGTTCGCGCCGGATAGCCGGGGTGGCTTGACCACCACGATCGACAATCCCACGGTGATCGCCGCACTGAACCCGCAGCTGGAGTCGACCCAGCGGCCAGGTAAGAACGCCGAAATCCTGATCCAGGGCAACGTACCGGTGGTGCTGCCCTCGGTCGAGGGACGCGGCATCGACTGGGCCGCCAGCCTGCTACCGCTACTCAACGTGCTGCACGACACCGGTACGCAACGCACGCTGGCCGCAAACTACGTCACCGTGCCTCCGACGCTGAGCACCGAGCAGGCCAACGCGCTCGGCATCACCACCCAGATCAGCACTTTCAGCACCGGTGGGTTCGCCGCCGACTCCGGGCAGAACATCCGCCGGGTCGCCGAGCAGGTCAACGGCGCGATCGTGCGGCCGGGACAGACGTTCAGCCTCAACGGCTACACCGGTCCGCGCAATGCCGCGACCGGGTACGTGGATGCCGGCATCATCGACCACGGTCGTCCCAGCCGGGGCATCGGCGGCGGCATCTCCCAGTTCGCCACCACGATCTACAACGCCGCCTACTTCGCAGGCATGACCGACGTGGAGCACAAAGAACACAGTTACTACATCAGCCGCTACCCGGCGGCCCGGGAAGCCACCGTGTTCGAGGGCGCCATCGACGTCAAATTCCGGGACGACTCCCCCACCGGCATCCTCGTTCAGACCGCGTGGACCCCGACCGGGGTGACCGTGACGTTCTGGGGCACCAAACACGTCGACGTCGAGTCGATCACCGGACCGCGCACCGACTTCACCGACCCCCAGACCGAGACGATCCACGGCCAGCCGTGCAGCGCCACACCCGGCGCGCGCGGCTTCACCACCACCGACACCCGGGTAACCCGCGACTCCACCACCCAAGCCGAACTCTCCCGCCACACCCGCAAGGTGAAGTACGACCCCATCCCCCACGTCATCTGCGTACCCTGACTAACCTCCCGGCGAGCT
>CAXUFG010000088.1:0-19869 GCA_964250265.1 uncultured Pseudonocardiaceae bacterium
GCCGCTATCCACACCGGACAGCCCGTGGTGCAAGGACTGTCGGACCTGCTGGCCAAGACAGGCACCGGTCTGTC
Organism: uncultured Pseudonocardiaceae bacterium; assembly: GCA_964250265.1. Taxonomy (GTDB): domain Bacteria; phylum Actinomycetota; class Actinomycetes; order Mycobacteriales; family Pseudonocardiaceae. The sequence goes on from CAXUFG010000088.1 coordinate 75, forward strand.
GGGGCTCTTCACCGAGTTGTCCAAGGGATCGGCGGCGTCCGGCCAGTTGCTCTCCCAACTCGGCAGCGGCATCCAGGCGCTACTGCCGTTCCTCGGGCAGCTGTTGACCTTCGCAACCCAGCTGGGCACGGGGGCGTTCCCCGTGTTCGGCAGCAGCATCGGCTCGGTGATGAGCCTGATCTCCAGCCTGATGAGCGTCCTGGGGCCGGTCGCGCCGCAGCTGGGTCAGATCGTCGGGGTGGTGTTGTCCGCGGTCAGCGCTTTCAAGCTGTTCGGTGCGGCCGGTAGGGGCCTGGAGAGCCTCGGTCAGACACTCGCCAACATCGGCACCAAGGCCGGTGCCATGACCACCACCCTGACTGGCAGCGCCGCCGCCGGCGAGGCACTGGCCGGCGCGGGTAGCAAGGTCAGTTCAGCACTGACGAAGGTCGGCAACGCGCTTCCAGTCATCGGGGTCGGTCTCGTCGGGGCGTCTCTGGCGTACGACCAGATGCGCTCGAAGTCCGACGAGCTGTCCGCGTCGGTTCTGTCCGGGTCGAGGAGTTTCGCTCAGGCTGTCAACGAAGAGGCCATACAGGTCGGTAACCGGGACCGGTGGTTTGGGACCTATGTGGGGTCCACGGACTCGGCTGTGCGCGCCCAGCATGCCCACGCTGAGGCGACGCAGAACGTCACCCAGGCCATCACCAGTGAGCTTGGGGCGATGGCGCCGCTCCAGCGCGCGCAGGCCGAGGCGGCGCTGGCGCAGGGCAGGTACAACGATGCAGTGGTGGCGTTCGGGCCGAACTCGGCGCAGGCCGCCGCTGCCGCCGCGTCACTGGCCACCGCCACGGACCGGGTGAAGCAAGCCCAGTTCGACGCCGCACAGGCCACCAAGAGTCACACCGATCGGGTTATCGAGCAGACCGCCATCTTGGCTGGCGCGGCGAACGCGGACGTGGGCTACCAGCAGTCCCTACTGGCGGTGAAGGAAGCCCAGAAGCAAGCCGACGACGCGTCCCGGCAGTACGGGATCACCAGCGACCAGACGAAAGGCGCTGTGCTCAACCTTGAGCAGCAGGTGCTCTCAGCCGCGACCGCGGCACAGCGGAAAGCGGAGGCCGACACGGCGTCGCTGGGACCGCAGGCGCAGGCCAGGGCCGGGTCGGATGCGTACGCGAGCACACTGGTTGCTTTGGCCGCCTCAGCTAACGGTCCCGCTAGAGCAGCATTGCTCGGCTACGTCGGGAACCTGGACTCGTCCCAGCTCGCCGCAATCAGTGCCACCAACGCCACCAGCGGGTTCCGGACCGAAGTGATCACCCTGCCGAACGGCAAGACTGTGACGGTCGTCGCGAACACGGGGCAGGCGTTGGACGCGATCAGTGGGGTACGCGGCGCCCTAGCGGGGCTCCGCGACCGGTACGTCAACGTTGTCGTCAACACGGTGCAGAACATCGCCGCCGGTATTCCCCACGCTGAGGGTGGCGTGTTCCGCCCTATGGCCGCGGGTGGTGTCGTGAAGGCCACCGGCTACGCGGGTGGTGGCATGCGACGGATGAGCGCAACCCGGCCAGCTCTGGTGTCCCCTGGTGACCTTCGCATCATCGGGGACAACCAGCGGTACACGGAGCTATTCGCGCCGTTGGACGGCACCAAGCGGTCGTTGTCGTTCATCCGGTACGGCGCTAATGCGTTCGGGTTCGACCTGGTGCCCATGGCGTCAGCGTCCGGTGGCGACTCACCAGCGCCGTCGCTTGGCGCTGGCCTGACCGAGGCGCTCAAGAAGTTCGCCGCCCGGATGGGGAACGTGACCGTCAACGTCATGCAGGCAAGCGGCTCCCCCGCCGAGACCGGGCGGTTCGTCGCTCTCGCTCTCAGGACGGTGGGCTAGATGGCGCTGGGCGACCTCACGTTCTCCTATGGTGGCCTGGTCTTCGGGGAGGGCACCGACTACCGGCTCGACCACGCTGAGGGCTTCGAGGGGTACGAGTCCCGGGTCAGCGACAGTGACCAGCCACGCGGCGATGGCGCTATCCGAGGCCTGGATTACGTGGCCGCGCGAACGGTGGCCTTCACGTTCTCGCTCGCGGAGGTCGACAGCACGACCTACGAGACCCGAGTCGCGGCGGTGAGGGCCGCGTTCCTGCCCTCCCGCAGTGCGGACATGGATCTAGTGTTCAAGCGGCCTGGGATGGTCGAGCGGCTCATCCGGTGTCGGCCGGTGCAGCTGACTCGAGTCGAGGAGTACCTGAGCTTCGATCAGATCGGCCACCCGCCGGTAGTGCTGCGAGCTGTTGACCCGCGCATCTACAGCTCGGTTGAGCACAACGGCAACGCCACCGTGTACGCCGCGGTCGGTGGTGGCATGGACTGGCCGGTCGTGAACTGGCCCGTGGACTTCACCGGCGGCAGCCAGAACCTCCTGGCGGTCAGCAACGCGGGCACCGCCGAGGCGTACCCCCTGATCCGGGTGTTCGGGCCGACGGTGGGCACCTGCACGGCGATCACCCTAACCAACCTCACCAACGGCTCGGTGTTCACGGTGAACACGACCATCACCACCGGCCAGATCCTCACGGGAGACATGACGGCCGCGGTGACCGGTGCCAACACGCTGGTGGTGTCGCTGGACGGGTCGAGCCGCTACGGCAGCTGGGCGGTTCCCCGGTCGGCGTTCAGCCTCTCGCCCGGCTCGAACGTGCTCAAGTTCCAGATCACCGGCACCTCGACGGACGTGATCTGCAACCTCACGTGGCGCGACACCTGGATGGACTGAGAGGACGACATGGCCACAACGACCTACACGGACAGCACTTTCAGTGCCGCCACGATCGGAGCTCGCACCGACACCGCAGGCGCCGCGGTCACCGACACCACCGCCGAGGAACACCGGCTGCTCGCGGCGATGCTCAACGCTGGCTACCTGACCCCGTCCGGCTCCTTCCAGGTTGCCGCGCAAGCGGTGCCGAACATGACCGTGAAGGTCGGCAGTGGCTCGGCCAAGCTGGACTACTACGTGCTGGCCGGCACAACCGCTGGGCAGGGCAACTACATTGTCCGGCTCGACGTCGCCTCCCAGAACGTCACCATCTCGGCTGCTGACGCATCACAGACCCGCACCGATGAGATTTACCTGGTGGTGCGAGACAACCTGTACGACGTCAGCTCGCGGGCGCTGCCGCAGATCGGCTACCGCAAGGGTGACCTGGGTGGGGCGAACCCGGGTCCTGATGGATCGTGGACGGCTTACGCCCTGCTCGCCAGGGTGACCGTAGCCGCGGCGGCGACGTCGATCACGAGCGGCAACATCAGCGATCAACGGTCGGCGTCGACGCTGTTGTCCGGTCTGCTCAACACCAGCTCGTTCGTCCTGAAGTCGCTAGTCACGACAAAGGGCGACCTGATCGCGGCGACAGCAGCGAGCACGCCGGCGCGATTGGGGGTGGGCAGCAATGGCCAGGTGTTGATGGCGGACTCGGCGCAGTCGGCGGGGGTGAAGTGGGCTACGGACGTAGCTTCCAGTGCTCGTGCGGAAATTAGCACAGATGAGTCGACTACATCAGCGACTTTCACTGACTTGGCCACCCCGGGCCCATCAGTGACGGTCACCATTGGACCTAAGGGACTCGCGCTTGTAATTCTTTCCGCTAGTATGGATATCCTCGATTCGGTAGGATCGACGCGCGCATATGTCGGCTATGCCGTGTCAGGCGCGAACACAATCGCCGCTAGCACGGGCAATGCGATGCTTCTGGATTACGATCAGACACTATTTCATCAGGAGTATTTCATAGAAGTGCTGACAGGACTCAACCCCGGCTCGACCACATTCACTGCTAAGTACGAAAGATTAAGCACTGGGACGCCGTACATCGGAAACCGTAACATACAGGTGGTGACGTTCTGATGAGAGTGCAAATCACGCGCGATGTCGATCCGGACACGCTCGCCGACCAGCTCAAGACCGCTCTTGGGATGGATGTGGCGCTCTCCGTGCGCAATCCCGGGCAAAATGACACCAAGGGAGAACCGCTGCCCGGCGTAATCGTCCTACTCGACGCCAACACGGGCGAGCCGCTGCCGGATCAGGATCTAAAGAAGATTGCTGCGGTCCTGACCGCACACGTGCCTCCGCAGCCCAAGCCAGCACCGGCGAAGGCTTTGGCCGACGCCCTCAGGTCGGGAACAAACCTGGCCGACCTGAGGGCGGCCCTGGTGACGTACGCGGACACACTCGTCGACCGGGAGAACGCAGCACGGCAGCGGCGCCAGCGGGGCCGGGGCTGATCGAATGGCCGTGTTCGAGGTGGTGTTGGTGAACCGCACGCCGGCGGTCACCGGTTCACCCGCGCTTACGGTCGTGAACCGGCTGGTCGTGGACAACCTCTCCTACACCGAGGAACTCAACAGGCCGGGCACGGCGAACCTGGGTTGCCCGGTCCGGGCGCTGACGGATGACGTGAAGGCACGCCTGGCCAACCTCGCCGCCAACCCCTCCGAGGTTTGGATCTATGCGGACAGCGCGCTGGCGTGGGCCGGGGAGATTCAGACCACCCAGGTGCAGGGCCAGACGCTCACGCTGAACTGTGTGGGCCTTCTCGGCTACACGTTCCGCATGGGGGTCACCAGTGACCTCACTTACGCCGCGGTGGACCAGTTCACCATCGCCAAGGGCCTGGTCGACCACTGGCAGGGCCAGAACTACGGCAACTACGGCATCGACACCAGCACCGTCGGCACCAGCGGTGTCACCCGGGACCGGGTGTACCTGCGCAACGAGCTGCACAACATCGGCCAGCGCCTCGCCGAGCTCGGGGCGGTGAGCAACGGGTTCGACCTGTCGGTGAATCCCTCGACTCGCAAGCTGGTGCTGACGAACCCGCAGTCGGGCACCGACCTGTCGGCGTCGATCTTCCTCGACGAGCGCAACATCGACGACGCCTCGATCGCCACCTCGGTCGCGCCCGACGACCTGGTGAGCGACGTCTCCGCGACCGGTAGTTCGACGACCACCGGAGGCAGCAACACCACGCTGTACTCGGCCCGGTCCACCTCGGCCGTGCAGTCCGGCTACGGCCGATCCTGGGCCGGGGTCACCTTCGACGGGGTATCGGTGCAGGCCACGCTGGACGGTCACGCCGATGCCTACAAGGATGCACGCTCTACGCAGCTGTTGCAGCCCGGCCTGACGGTCGTGGCCCGGGTCGGTTCCAACGTCGGAGACTTCCACGCCGGCGACACCGTCAGCTATTCCTACGACGCCGGTCTCGGGCTCCAGACGACCGCTCTGCGGGTGGCGAAGCTGACGGTGAACGTGGACAGCAACGGCAGGCAGCGCCTCCAGGTGGAGGCTGCCTGATGGCCCTCGATCCGCGCCGTTTCGACCAGATCGAGAAGGTCGTTCGGGATACCCGCCGCGGCCTGGACGACACGACCGCCACGATCCTCGCCCGGCTGGCCGCGCACACCCACGCGGGCGGCATCGCAGCGTCCCTGGTGGACGCCAAGGGTGATCTCATCGCAGCCACCGCGAACGACACTGTGGCCCGCCTGGCCGTCGGATCTAACGGGCAAGTACTCACGGCGGACTCGGCGCAGAGCACGGGGCTCGCATGGAAATCCCCAGCAGTGGTGTCGGCGCGCTACGAGCACACAACCACGATGAACATCGTCAACGTCACCGACACTAAGATAAAGTTCAACAGTGCCGTTTATACGTGCACCGAAGTCGTTGCGAGCGGCACAGGCAACACCGATTTCGCGCTCAACAAGGACGGGCTGTGGAGAGTATCCGCGGCGGTGCGCTACAACGGCAATGCTGGCGGCAACGAGCGGCACCTATTCGGCCAGACCGGCACATCGTTCAACGCTGCTAACCGTTTCGATTCCCAAGTGGCGGTGAACGTCGGCGTCGCACCGGTCACCGTGTCCTGCTCGACAGACATCCGGGTCACCTCGGGCACGTCGATCTGCTTCGGCGGATTTCAGAACAGCGGGAACACCGTAGGTACCGATGTCGGGTTCGGCGGTACCGCCCACATCACCATGACGTGGTTGGGACCCTAGGAGGACCGATGACCGCATTCGCAGTGACCTGCCAGACCTGCCACGTCAAGGTATGGGAAGGCGACCAGGCGCCAGAAGACGGCCAGACGGTGCTGAGTGCATACGCCGACTCGGCCGCTGGCAATGCGTGCCCCTCGAAGGTCGACCCCTGCCCGAACAAGTCGGCAGCGGCGGCCGAGAGGGCGAAGCGGAAACCAGCCACGCTCGGGGACCTGGACGATCTCAAGAAGCGACTGGCCGTGCTGGAGGCGAGATCGTGATGCTCGGACTCGACTACGTCGGTGGAGCTGGGGATCGAACCCTCGTGCCATCCCGGTCCGTCATGCGGCTTTCGAGACGGTCGACACCAGACGCAGCCCCGTGATCTACCAGCGTCGGCTGTTGCCGGACTGACGTTCCAGCGGATCTGCTGGAACGTCCTGGCCCCTCTGTTCATTAACTGCGTCAGCCAGGCGATCGATTGCGTGGGCGATCGCGCAGAGAGCCCTGATCTGGCCCGCGCGCAGTATCTCGGTGGGGTCGGGCCCCGAGGAGTTCACCTCAGCGTCGTGGATGTAGTCCGTCGCGTGGGTGATCTGCTGCTCAACCTGGTCACTCAATTTTCCTCCGCTGCTCGTCCGGCTGGCCGAGTGAGACATCCTGCCGGAGGCGGCTACCAGCGGTCGGGCTGCCCCTCGGTCTGGCCCGGATGCCAGTTCCAAATCCACGTGCGTTCCGGGAGGTGGACGAACCGGGCGCCCCGGTCGAGCATGGCCAGCCAGCAGCCGTGGTCGTCGTAGATCGAGCCTGGCGGGCACTGAAATCCGCCGGCGGCCTTCACCAGCTCGGTACGGGCCAGCACGGTGACGGGGATGTAGTTCGCCCGCCGCAGCTCAGCAGCATCGAATGGCATCCCGAACTGCAGCCATGGCATCGGCCGGCCCTCGACGACGGGGCACGGGTACACCACGTCAGCACTGGCCTGCCCGGCGCACGCGGCGAGGCGCTCCAAGTGCTGAGGTAGGAGCTGGTCGTCGTCGTCGAGGAAGGCGCACCACTCAGTCTGTACGGCCGCCAGCGCTCGGTTGCGGGTAGCCGCCGAGCCTTCCCGGCCGACGTCGACAGCAACCGACACAGCGGCCGGTGAGAGCGTCTGTGAGACCACGGAAGCAAGAGCCCGCCGTAGCAGCTTGCCCCGGGTTGGGATCGAGGGGATCACCACCGTGATCATCGTCGTCACGACTTGCGCCCGATCCGGATCACGGTTACGCCCGCGCGGTCCGGGATGTAGCCGAACGGGTCGATCACCACCGAACCCGGCGCGTAGTCGACGGTGCGGAACGCCACGTGCTGGCATCCAATGACGTACAGCGCGGCACCGGTCACAATCGACTCGCCATCGACATGCGGGTCGTGGTCGGCGACATCGAGTCCCCGGGCCCGCAGCATCCCGATCAGCAGCAGCGCGGGCGACCCGGCGGTCAGGTCGCTCTCAGGTTTGTACGCCGTGCCCAGCACGAGCACGTTCAGGCCAGTCTGCTGCGCCCACTGCTGCACCAGATCCGCCAGCCAGCGGGTCTGTGCCTCCCTGGCGCACGCCAGGTAGCCCATCAGGTCCGTGGACAGATCCAGGCGCTCCGCCAGCCACGACATGGCGATCAGGTCCCGCGGGTGGCAGGCGCCGCCGTCGCCCATGCCGCCGCGAAGGTAGGCGGGTGAGGTGACTCGCTGGGTCGCCGCCGCGAGCACCTCGGTTACCGCGTCGCAGTCGGCGCCGGTCTTGTGGCACATCTCCATGACCGTGTTCGCGTACACGATTTTCATCGAGATGAAGGTGTTGTAGGCCACCTTGGCCAGCTCTGCCGACTCGATCGATACCGCCCGGATCGGCCGCGCGTGCACCGCCCGGTAGATCTCCGCGAGCGGCTTCCAGTCGTCCTCCCGGTCCGCGCCGATCAGCACGAACTCCGGCGCCCGGAAGTCAGCGATCGTGGTGCCCATCGCGATGAAGAACGGGTTGTAGACCAGCGTCGTCCAGCGGTTGATCAGGGGCCGCAGGTGCCGGTTGAACGTGCCCGGCAGCACCGTGGACACCACCACGACCGTCACGTGCTTGCCCTGCCGCTCGGCTTCTGCCGCGACGTCCCGCACGGCCTGAATGAGGTAGCCGTACTCGAAGTCGCGGCGCTCCTGCGGGACCGGCCGCTCACCGCCGTAGGCAGGCGCGTGCGGGGTCTGCACGGCCACGAACACCACGTCAGAGGCCACCACCAGATCCCCGATACTGCCCGCTAGCTCGATGTGCGCCATCGCCGCGAGAACGTCCAGATCCTTCTCCTGGGGTAGCGGCTCGACGCCTTCCAGGATTTTGCGCGGGTGGTCACTCACGTCGTAGCCGGTGACCCGGTGGCCGTGGTGGGCCAGCACCAGCGCGCAGGGCAGCCCGAGCTTGCCCAGGCCGATCCACCCGATGTTGGTCACGACGCGATCCTCTCGATGTCGGCGCGTAGCAGCGATTGCATGACCGGTCCGTAGAACTCGTCCGTCCGGTAGCCGGCCAACGCCTCGGCGCGGGTCTGGTCGTCGTGCCCGCCGGTCAGGTCATGGCGGTCGTGGTGAACGTGCACCTGGATGTCCCGCAGGCACCCGGTCGCGCGGCCGAGATCCTGGATCCACGTGTCGATGTGCGGGGAGCAGCTCAGGTGCCCCAGGCGCTCGTGCAGGGCTCGGGAGATGGCAGGGAAGCAGCACAACCGGTGGCCGTAGCCGGTGCTCGACAGGCTGAGCACGAGCGGCACCGTCTCGTCGTGGGCGATGATCGCCGAATCCCAGCCCTCGGTGGTCATCGTCGCGTCGTCATTCCACAACAACAGCCAGTCGCCGGTGGCGTGCTCAGCTAGTCGGTTCACGTACCGGTGCAGCTGGTGGTACCCGTGGCGGTGCTCGAACTGCACCGGGTGCGCACCGCAGCCCAGCGCGGTCCGGCCGGTGGTCGGGTCGTCGACGTCGAAACCCACCAGGATGTGCACCCTGCCCGGCACCGTGGCCTTCTCCAGCAGGGAGCGGATCGACCGGGCCAGCGACTCGGGGCGGCCTCGGGACGGCAGGAGCACGCTGATTCTCATGCCGCGAACGCCAGGAAGAACATCAGTCCGGCGAACAGCAGCACGGAGAACAGCAGCAGGTAGAGCACGACGGCTGCGACGTTTTGGCCGAGCGATGGCGACTTCTGCGACGGCTGGTCCTTCACTGACATAGCACTGCCTCCCACAGATGGATGTTGTTTTCGATGGTGTGCTGCTCGGAGAGGCTGCGAGCCTTGGCGCCCATCTCCTGCCGCACCACGGGGTCGAGCAGCTCTCGCAGGTAGCGGGACCACTCGTGCGGCTGCTTAGCGAGGTAACCGGTCTCGCCGTGCCGGACGAACTCGGCGTACGGGCCGACGTCGCTGGCCACGACGGGGATGCCGAGCGCCGCTGACTCGAGACAGCGGATCGCGGACTTGGACCGGTTGAACACCGAGGGCCTCAGCGGCGCCAGCGCGATGTTGAAGTCCACGGCCCGGTAGAAGTCCTCTACGCCGGGGATCCAGTCGGTGACATGGTGGTAGGGGACGGCCCGCACCGTCTCGGCGTCCGGGGCACCCATGAAGTGCACCTCGATGCCGAGCCCGTGGCGGCGGGCGAACCGGGCCAGCTCACTGCGGATCTCGGCCAGGTCTAGTCGATGGGACGCACCACCGGACCAGCCGATGACCAGCGGCTTGCGCGGCACGTTCGGACTGGGCAGATCGAGTAACGACGCAGGGACGGTGTTGGGCAACACCACGACGTTGTTGTTGTGCTGCCGCATCACCTCGGCCAACGGCTCAGTGGACACCGTGACCAGATCGGCTACCTGGATGTTGCGCAGCAGGCTGGCCCGGATCTCGGGCCTGGTGAAGAAATCCCACGCCGGCTCGTTGCTGGGGTCGATGTCGAGCAAGTCGTCGTCGAGCTCCAGCACCAACTTGACCCGGCCCTGCTTGGCCAGCGCTTGCCAGGTGGTGCTCGGGCCTGGCTGGCAGACCCGCTGGCCGACGATGACGTCCGCGGTATCCCGCCATTCGTTCGGCATCACCGGAGAGGACATCGTGTCGTGGCCCCGCTCGGCGAGCGCCCCGGCGGGCAGGCTGCATCGGTAGTACGAACAGCCGTCAGCCTGGCCGCCGGTCCAGAAGAAGATCCTGGTCACAGCTTGCTGACCAAGGTGTTGCCGTAGGCGTCCACGGTGATGGCCAGGCAGCGACGGCGATTAATCAGCATGCTCGGCAGCCACACGGCAAGCCACAGGCCGCCGGTGAGCAGCGTCATCACCGCGTGCGCACCGTTGTGTACCTGCTTGCCCTTGACCAGCAGGGCGCTGGCGTTGGTTTGGGACTCGACGCGCCAACCCCTCGCCGCGTGAGCATGGACGGTGCTGGCGAGGATGTAGCCTCGGTCGATCTCAGTAGTGGTCACGCTGCTGCTCCTGCCTTGTGTGATTCCAGTTGGATGGCCAGCGCCAGTGCCCGGCGTCCGGCCTCGACAGCGGCCCGCTCGTATAGCGCGCACTCGACGATCGAATGCGCCAGGCAGGCGATCAGGTCCTCAGGCGTAGCCGTGGAGGTCACGACGTACCGCTCGTCGGTTCCGTCCTCGCTGACTCGAGTCGCGAACGCCGGGGGCGCCAGGTGAGTGGATCCGGCCAGCTCGCCGAACACCGCGGTGATCCGGCTGGCGACCTTGCTGGCCGTGGCGGGCAGAACCACTGCGCCTTCGGTGCTGACCCGCACCGCGTCCGGTTCGAGGCGGAGTGAGCGGCGGGCCAGGTCGATGGCCACCGTCCACTCCGGTGGCACCCGGGGTTGCGTGGGAGTCATCACCACTCCCGAGACGCGGCGACGGACGGGGGCTCTTCCTTGGGCTCGCCCAGCTGGGCGCCCCACTCGCGCAGTGCGGCCTGTACCTGGTTGAGATTCCGTGTCCAGTACCGCTCGGTGACGACAGTGCCGAGAGCGAAGCCACCGAGGCCTGCGCCACCGAGGGCGGCAATTGCTGTCCAGAAGGCGGTCATTTGATTTCTCCTTGCGGTTGTGTGGGTGATCCGATTTCGCCAGCGATCTCGGCGTCCAGGCGCGCCAGCGCGGCGGAGGAGGCACGGGAGCACTCGAAGCGGTGCCACGCGGTGGCCAGCGCCCGCATGGTCGGGATCCGGGTGCTGGTGGCCTTCAGGTACGCGACGAACTCGGCGCGGTCGGTGTCGCTCAGCAGCTCGCCAATGGTCTCAGCGGGGGTGTGACCAAAGTCCCGAACCAACTCGTTCGCGAAGTCGATGAGCGGATCACCAGTCAGCCCCGGTAGGAAGGGTCCGCGACCGCGTCGCCGTCGGGTTACTGACGCAGCCCGCCGCGCCGGGAGGTTCATGCTGGTATTCCTGTCGGTTGTGCGGGTGGGAATGCGATTCCCCCAACGGCATCTCTGTGCCGTTGAAGCGTTTCCACGGACCAGCCGAGATGGACTGCTCCGAGGTGAGCCAGGGCCAACGCGTCGCCCTGGTCGCTGTTGCCGAGCTCGACATCCGGCCAAAGTCTGGTGACCGCCGCGGCGACCGCGGCCTTATCGGCAGCGCCGGAACCGGTGACGGCTTTCTTGAGCTTGGTCGGGGCGACCGGCGCAACCGGAATACCTCGGTGGATCAGCTCGGAGACAACCGACCACCACAAGAAACTCCGGTCGAGCGGACTGCCGCCCTTCGCGTTGTAGACCGGGGCTTCGATCACCGCGAGGACGGCCACGCTCGTGCTGCGGTCGATGGCCGAAGCGAGGTCGGCGATCCGCGCTGCGCGCTCGATCAATCCGTCGTCGCGCTTCCCGCGGCTCGTGATGCTGGTCGCGTTGGCGATGGTGCTGCCGTCCACCCGGCGGGTGATCACGGCGATGCCGGTGCAGGTCAAGGACAAGTCCAGGCCGACGACTCTCTGCATGGCGGTCACCTCGACCTCCTGGCCTTCACGTGGTCCGCCATTGCCAACTTGGCTGCGTCAAAGATCTCTATGAGGATCTCTTCGTGAAGCGGCATCGGGTCGCGAAACGCGCGGTAGACGCCTTCCTCGATGGCCGCAAGGATCTCTTCACGGGTCGGCATTGGCATCTGGTTGTCCATGTGAATTTCCTTTGCTCAGGCCGCGCGCCGCTCGGCTTCGACCAGGTGACAGGGGTGCAGCTCGTAGCGCTGGCTGGGTCGACCGGCCTTGCCCTCGCGGGGTTCCTCGACCGCGCGGACGTGGCCGTAGTCGACGAGCGTCGCCAGGGCATCCCGGACGGCGTCGGCGTCGGTGGCCCACGACCGGCCCCGCAGCGCCCGGTGAACGTCGCGCAGGCTGAACGTCGGGGCCTTCTGCTGGGTGACCCAGCCCAGCACCTCGATGGCCGGCTGGGCGCTGCCCGCGTTGTTGTGGATCTGAGCCAGCGTCGCCATCGCGTGACCGATGTAGGCCCTGCCCAGGCGTGCCGCGTCGGCCAGGGTGGGGGCCTCCACCACGGTGGCCTCGGGATCACCGAGCAGCGTCAGGGCCGCGGCGATCCGGACCACCTGACCGGGCAGCTTCGAACCCCAGTCGCCGATGCCGGCGAGATCCCCGGTCTTGGGGTGCAGTCTCGGCTCCAGCTCGGCGCGGAACTCGTCCAGGGTGCACCGCGCAGCGGCGGTCAGCGTGAGCATCGCCGGGCCGGGAGACCGGGGCTGCGCGAATGACTGCCCGGCGGGTTGATCGCGACCGGTGGTCCAGCGCTTGTGAGCGGTTGCGGCCAATCCCACCAGGTGCTTGTTCCAGCACATCGCGACCTCGTCGGGAACGGGGCTCTCCTCGGTGGTGCGAGTCCCCACGCGAGGCTCCGGCAGCGCCCACAGGAACCGGGCGAGCAGACCCGAGTGCCGGAAACTCGCCTTGGCCAGGTCAGGGAGCAAGCCGGGCTGCAATGCCAGTCCCAGGCTCAACGCCGGGTTCGGGATGTTGATCGGCTCAGAGCCCTTACGGTCCACCGTGATCCGGTCACCAGCGGTGGCCTGTAGCACCACTTCGAGGTTCGGGTTTCCGCTGGAGTAGCGGCCCGCCATGATGCCGAACAGCCCGGCCTCGGCGGAGATCGCGCCGATCGCACCACCCTGCTCGGACAGCAGCCGGACGATAGCCTCGGGGGTGGCGTCGTCGGTCACCCAGCGGGGCGGGTGCTCGACGACGTCCTCGGCGAGCCGCTCCGCAGCGTCGAGGTAGTGGCCCTCGTCGATCACGCTGCCGGAATGGGCGGCCGTGTTCCGGAGCTTGTCGAGCTGCTTGGCCTTGAGGTCATGACGGGCCTTCTGGCGGGCGATACGGGGAGCCGCGTCGGCCTGAGCAACCTGCTCATACTGGTGGAGAGCTGCGGCCAGTGCCCGGTTCACCGGGGACTTGCGCTCACCGCTGGGCGCGACAGCGACGGTGCACAGGGTGAGCGATTCCACCCAGTCGGTACTGACACGGACCTTCCACTGCCCGCGCGCCGCCGTGGTGACCAGCGGCAGGACCATGGTGATCGCGAGATCGACGGGCACCTGATATGAGCGGGCCACGGCGTCGACCATCGGCCCCGCGACCGGACCCAGCGCGTCCACCGGCAGCAGTCCGGGCTGGTGCCCGAGGGGCATCGGTGTGTCCCAGTCCTCCGGTGCGGATGCCGGAGTCACCTTCTCGGCCACCCAGTCGCCCGCTGCGCTGCCGAACGCGGAATCGATGGTGCCTGCGGCCTCATCACGCGGATACGTGGGATCTAGAGCCTTGTAGAGCCAGGTCTCAGCCTCTGCCTGCGACCAGAACGCGGGCACGAAGTGCGAGAGCGTCTTGGCCGCGGTGTTCAACATTTCGTTGCGGGCGCCCTTAGCGGCAGCTTTGAGGTCGTCCATCGCCGGGCGGCAGAACTCCACTGCCTGCTCTTGGGTGAAGCGGCGAGCGGCCCCCCGAGGCCGGCCGGTCGAGCTGGTAGCGCTGCCCTGCTTCGACTTGCGCGACTCACGTTTCGCGGCGCGGACCGCGTCGATGGTCTTGACCAATGCCAGCGGCACCACCGGTAGCTGATCCCACTCGGGCTCACCCTCCAGCCAGTGGTACTTGCCCCGCTCGTCACGGGACGGCGGCAGGATGATGAAGCCACCGGTCTTGCCGTCCCCGCTGCGAACACCACGGATGTCAATACCGGGGGCGAGCAGGCTCGCGCTGTTGTGGACCGGGTGCTGCGGATCAGCCTGGTAGAACGAGTGCAGCCCGCTGCTGGGCGTGGCCGCGCACCAGGTGGCGCCGATGTTGTGCTCGGCTAGGAAGGTTTCCCAGTTGCCGACGCCATCCGGGGCGTCGGGCTTCTTGTCCTTGCTGTCGGCGTCCACCACGACCTTGTGGCTCTTGTCGCAGTCCATCGCGATGCTGGCGTTGCGATATCGCCCGCTGGGTCCGAACCAATCACGGATACGTGCCGGATCGATGGTGGAGTGCGCGTCCCAGTCAGGGAGCGGATAGCACTTCTTCTCCCGCTCCCCGTCATCCCCACTGACGATCTTTACGTCGAGCGGGAACACATACACCCCATGGCTGGCGTACCGCAGCGCGGCGTCGAGCAGGTTCACCGGCGCGCACCACCAGGCGGTCCAGTGCTGAGCACTCGCTTCAGTGCGGTGTCGGCCACGTGAGTCAGACCGCCTGGTCCAGCAGGTGCGAGTAGGCGGACTTCGCCAGGCGGCTGCGGATCATCAGGTTGACCCGCTGGCGCAAGTGGTCGATCCGGATACGCTTCTGCGCGAAATCGGGAAGGCCGGCCATCTGGTCGATCGCCGTAACGAGCAGGTCTTCAAGCGACATCAACCGGCCGATGTCCATCGCGGCCAACGCCAGCGAGGCGCCGAAGTGCTCCCGGTCGAGGTCAAGCAGTTCGCGGACTGTCAGGGGGGTCGGACTAGGATCCGTGCCGGTCATGGAGCGATGCCTCCTTGATCACGGTCCCTGGGTGCTCCCAACACCTGGGGACCATCTTTTGGAGTGGCGTGGGACTCTTCTTTTGTGCGCGGGGCGGCCTGGGGAATCAGTCGACGCGGCGCGACTCGGCCCAGGCCATCGCGTCGCGCACGAGAATCCGGGTGTGTCTGCCGACCCGCAGTCGGCGAGGCGCGGTCCCGTCGGTGCACCACTGGCGATACGTACGCACGCTGACCTGCGCCCAGTCGCAGAACTGCTGCGGACTGAGCAGCTGGTCCGGGTGCCATGCGGCGGTGACACTGTGATCCGTCATCGGTCCTCCTCTCGCTGCCGTTAGCTGACCCATAACTATCGGTGCGAGGCAGACTATACACAGGTTGGGGCGAAGCCTGACGAGTAGTGGTTGCTCCGAACGTGGCGTGTCGGACCTAAGTTACGAGTCGCGGGGTGCAGAGAGCGGCAGTTGTGCCACACTTGACGGCATGGTTCCGAACTACCGGAAGTTAGGCATGGCCGTCCGGGCTCGGCGGACACAGCTGGGACTCAGCCAGGCCGAGGTCGAGCAGCCCTACGGTCCGAGTGAGCTCACGATCCGGAAGATCGAGAAAGACCAACTCGAAGGCCCGCCCCGGCTCGGGACGCTACGCAAGCTGGAGAAGGCGCTCAGATGGAAACCAGGCACCTGCACAGCGATCATCAACGGCACCGCTGGAGACGACCCCGATGAGTGGGCCCTGCCCGAACGGCACCTCGTCGACTCGGCGCCGGCCGTGGATACGGTCACCGCAGGGGTGACGCCAGCCGGCGCGCCGGGGTCATCGCAGGTCGGCAATCCGGAATTACTTTTGTCCGCGCGCAAGACGATGCCGGGCGACCCTCTGAACCCTGATCACATCAGTGAACTACTGAAGCTGGTGAGCCAGCTCGCAGCGTCCACCAGCACACTGCGCGACCTCATTCGCAGCGCAGAGATAGAGATGGCCGAGGGCACGGTCACCGTGAGCATCACCGAGAACATCTGGAACCGCATCCACGATGCCGACTTCCAGACACCCACCGGGCAGCAACTCCTCGGCGCGCTGGCCGAACTGCACTCGCTCCCGCGGACACCCGAGGCCCAGGCCGCCATAACCAGCCTTGTGGAGATGCTGCGCTGGCGCGTCGCAGCGGAATCCGTCGTCACCGTCACCCACGCCGAAGCAGACCACTGATGGCTCGCCCCCCACTGCCGATCGGTGGCCACGGCAAAGTCCGATTCAGCGAAGCCGGTCCCGGCAGGATCATCGCGCGCTGTCAGTACAGAGACTCCGATGGCCGAACCCGCCAAGTGGAGGCCACCGGGAAGACCGAACCCGCGGCCGAGCGGGAGCTGAAGAAGAGGCTGGCCGACCGAGCGGCGCCGGCCGCCGACGACATCACCGGCGACACCCGGCTCCGGGTTGCCGCCGAGCGCTGGTACGCCACCATCACTGCCGCTGCCGAAGCCGGCGAACGCTCCCCGTCCACCGCCGCTGCATACCGCGGCCTGCTCGACCGGCACATCCTGCCCTCCGCGGGGGAGTGGCGCCTCCGGGAAGCCACCACCGGGAAGGTGGACCGGGTACTCCTCACGATCAGGGAGAAATCCGGGGCGCCCACCGCGAAGAGTTGTCGCACAGTGCTGAGCGGGGTCCTGAGCTACGCCGCGCGGCAAGACGCAATCAGCGCCGTCGCCACCCGCAACACCAGCCCGATTCCCACCAAACCCAAGCGCGAGCCCAGAGCACTCACCGTCGAGGAGGTGGCCCGCTGGCTGCAGCAGCTCTCCCAAGACGAGACGGCCATCCGGCACGACATGCTCGACCTCACCGCATGGCTGCTCGCCACCGGCGTGAGGAGCGGCGAGGCATTGGCCGTGTCCTGGGAAGACGTCGACCTCATCGGGCAGCAGATGGTTGTCAACGGCGCGATCCGGCAGGTGTGCACCGTGAAAGTCGACTGGACGATCATCCGGATCACCGGCAAGGGATTGCTGCGCAAGAAGGTGAAGACCACCGCGGGTCTGCGGACGCTGCGGCTCCCGGAGTTCGCGGTGACGATGCTGCGCCGGCGGGCGGTGGAGCGGTACGTGCTCGCCACCGGAGTCTTGCCGGGAGGTTTTGTCCATGTGGCTACTGAGCCCATCAGTGCAGGTCAGAGGCCATCTGGGCAGGGTTTTGTCCATTCTGTCCATGCGGAGGTACCGGAGCGCGAGCACCGCGGGGATGCAGTGACCAGCGCAAACACCGCGCCCGGAGATTTTGTCCATTCTGTCCATGCATCAGAGGTAGAAAAATGTGAGCCCGCCGTGGACCTGGCCGCGGTCGTAGCCCACCTCGCCGGGAGCCCCGTGTTCCCCGACACCCGCGGTGGATGGAGAGACCCCGCTAACACTCGCCGGGACCTCCGCAGCGCGAGGGGCACCAAAGAGTTCTCCTGGCTCACCAGTCACAGCTTCCGCAAGACCGCAGCGACCTTGTTGGATCAGTCCGGGCTGACGGCCAGGCAGATCGCAAACCAGCTCGGGCACTCCCGGATCTCCCTGACGCAGGACGTCTACATGGGCCGCGGGATGGTGGACGGGCAGGTGGCCGCAGCCCTGGAGGAGGGGCTGGCCAAACTGATTCCCATGGGTAAACCATGGGTGGATCTTCGTAACGAGAGTCAGAACCTAGCCTGACCTGCGTAGATGGTGCGCCGCCAGGGACTCGAACCCCGAACCCGCTGATTAAGAGTCAGCTGCTCTGCCAGTTGAGCTAGCGGCGCTGGCGTCGGCCTACCCGGCGCGACGGCAAGCACGCTAGCACGGCGGCGCCGGACAGTCCGATCCAGGCTACAAGCAACCGGGCGATGCCGCCGTGCGTCGGTACACAAGGGCGCATGCTCACGAAGTCTGCCGGTCCGGGGGCGGCAGGCCGAATCTCTCGGTAGCAGGTCATGGAAACGGATGGTTCTCGTGCGGGTGAGTATGTCGTGTCCGGCGACCGGGGGTCGGAACACAAGGTCAGTACGCGTCAGGCGGGTCGCCGTCATCACGTTCTTGCTGGTCGCCGGTGTGCTCGGAGCGCTGTTGGCGGGGTGCAGCGCGCGCCACACCGCTGCGCCGAGTCCCGCCGCGCGCCAGGCCACTCCGGCGCCGCCACCACCGGTCGCGGTCATCACCACAGATCCACCGGATCGCGCAGCCGACGTCTCACCGGTGACGCCCGTCACCGTCACCGTCGCGAAGGGCAAGCTGGGCCAGGTGTCGCTGACCAACCCGCAGGGCGAGCCGGTTGCCGGCCAACCTGACGCGGACGGAACGACGTGGAAGACCAGCCAGCCACTGGGTTATGGCAAGACTTACACGATCAACGCTAACGCGGTCGGCAACGACAACCGGGCCGTGAATCGCACGTTCACCTTCACTACCATCCAGCCGCGGACCCTCACCTACCCGTCGATCAACCCGCTCAACGGCGAGACGGTGGGGGTGGGTCAGCCGCTCTCGGTGTACTTCGATGAGCCGATCACGGACAGGCAAGCAGCCGAGAGCACCATCACCGTTACCACCAGCCCGCACGTCGAGGGCGCCTTCTACTGGTTCTCCAAGAAGGAGCTGCACTGGCGCCCGCAGGAGTTCTGGGAGCCCGGGACCCACGTCACCGTGGAGATCCACGATTACGGCAAGGATTTCGGGAACGGAGTGTACGGCCAGGAGGACCGGCGCTCGGAGTTTACGATCGGTGACGCCTTCATCGCCCGGGCCGACGGCGCGAGCCACCAGATGACCGTTGAGATCAATGGTCGGATGGTGCGGACGATGCCGATCTCGATGGGAAAGCAGAACACCCCCAGCGCCAAGGGCGTGCATGTGGTCACCGAGCGCAATGCGGTCAAGGTCATGGACTCGACCACCTTCGGTCTGGCCCTCGATGCCGGTGGCTATATCGCCAAGGTGCAGTGGGCTACCCGCATCTCTAACAGCGGGGAGTTCGTGCACGCCGCGCCGTGGTCAGTCGCCCAGCAGGGCAACAGCAACGTCAGCCACGGCTGCATCAATCTCTCGCCGGACAACGCCAAATGGTTCTTTGATCACGTGAAAAAGGGTGACGTGGTCATCAACACCAACACCGGAGGACCTGAGCTCAAGCCATACGATGGGTTCGGTGACTGGCAGGTGCCATGGGGGCAGTGGGTATCGGGCAACAAGTAGCCCACGACATCAGCGTGAGTTTTTGGTGTGCAGGGAGATCAGCCACTTGGCCCGGTCTGCCTGCTCGACAACCCCTAGCTCCGCACCGTTGAGAACTTCGAGCTTCGCCCGATAAATGGCGGTGGCCAGGATCTTGGCCTGGGGATCCACCGGCTTCCCAGCCTCCGGGGCAGGCGTGAGCACCAGCGTGGGTGTCAAGATCCGGCCAAGCAGCTTGCGTGCGTCCCAGCCAGCGAAGGCGGTACAGAGTTCGGCGAAACCGCCGTCCGTGGTCTTGGTGACCATCTGGATCGCCTGCTCCACAGCCTCCGGGTGCGCCGCCGCCCACTCCGGGCTGAACCAGCCGGCTACCACGTCGGCAGCGATACCACCGGTGCCCGCAAACCGGACTGACCCCGCCCGCTCAGCCCAGGGGCCGTGGTCGTCGTAACGGGCGCTGGTGCTGCACAGCACGAGGGACGACAACCGCTCCGGGGCGTGCGCCGCGAGCCAGATGCCGACCATCCCACCCAATTCGACGCCGCAGAAAGCCACCT